>NZ_JBPJUQ010000095.1:0-24818 GCF_051192615.1 Streptosporangium sp. G11 | reverse complement strand
TGCGTAGTGCGAACTTTGGTCGGTTCAGCACGGCAACCTACGCTCGTTCTCTTTTACACCGCATCTCGGACGCGACCTGTGCGGCCACTGTGCCTCGATAGGTGCCTACTGCCACCAAGAACTGATGAGACATCTCGGTGAGTCGAGTGCGCCGTTCCCGGCGTCGGGCACGCACGACCCCGACCCATCCCAAGAAAGCGATCAGTGCTGTCGCGCCTGTACCGATCAGCGCTGTATCAGTGGTGGTGAGCTGAGCAAGAGTCACATGGGCCATCGTGGCTGGTCGTTATGAACTACCGGAGAGGTTTCTTGCTTTTGGCGCCTCCGTCGGAGAACTGGCCCTCCGCTCACACGGGGACGCCGGGAGCCCAACAGAACGATGTTCACCGGCCAACCGCGCACTCAGGCCAGCCGTCTCATCTCTGCCCTGTTCCTTCCACCTTGAGGACTCATTGGTGCGTTCCATCCCCCTGGCCCTGTCTGCCGCCGCACTCTCGGCTGTGGCTCTCGTCCCCGTCGTTCCGGCGCAGGCCACCGCGCTGCCCGCGGTCCAGCTCGTGAAGATCTACTACAACTCGCCCGGTTCGCCGGACAACGGCGCGAATGCCAGCCTGAACGGCGAGTGGGCGCAGATCCGAAACACCACCGGGCGAGCGATCAACCTCCGAGGGTGGACGCTCCGCGACAAGACGAACCGATCGGACCACGTCTATACGTTCAGCCCGTTCGTTCTCGGCGCGGGGAAGGTCGTCACGGTGCGGACCGGCCGGGGCTCGAACACCGCCACCAACCGCTACTGGGGCCGCGGCGGTGAGGGGACGTTCTCCTACATCTGGAACCAGACGTCGGACACGGGGTACGTCCATAACCCGTCCGGCAAGCTCGTCGACTCCTGCCCGTACAACAGTTCCCGGGTTGCCTACAAGAACTGCTTGTAGGCGCACGACGTGAAGGCCCTGTCCTGCTCATGGGGCGGGGCCTTCGTCGCGTCTGCCTGCGGACGATCAGCGGCCGGGGCCAGCATGAGCGGCATGGACCCTGAACTCGCTGCCGCTCTCCGTGCCTTGACCCGTCTCGACCGCGATGCCGCTCGCGCCCGACTCCTCCTCGCCGCGGGTGGGGCCGAGGAGGAAGCGGAGGAGATCATGCGGGGTAGGGCGCCTGGTATCGCGCGCCACGCGGGTACGGCCGTTACGCAAAGGTGTAACGGCAGCACGGCAATTTCCGCTGTACTAAGGCCATGACGTTCGCCACACGAGGAGGTGCGTGACCTGCCTCGCCCCAAGCGCATGTCGCCCGGATACTTCGTCATCGAGTCCATCCGGGGGCCGCTCCCTGACGCAACTGGCGACGCACTGTTGGCGCGCATCGAGACCGCGGTCAAGTTGAACAACGACGACCGCCCCTACGCTGTGGCCAACGAATACGTCACAGCAAGGCTCGCCTACGCCGTAGGACTTCCTGTCCCCCCAGGTGAGCTTGTGGAGCTTGCTGATGGCCGGATCGGCTACGTCTGCATGATGTTCAAGCCCGAAGGGGTCAGCCTTCCACCCGTGATCGCCTCCGAGTTGGTGCAGCAGGACCCGAAGTTCTGCATGGGGGTGATCATGTTCGATATGTGGGTTCGGAACGGTATCGACCGGCACGAGGGGAACCTGGTCTACAGCCCTGACGAGGGCGGGGCGATATTCGATCATGACACGGCGCTTCTCGGCTGTACTCCAGGGCGCGCTGTACAGGAACTGCACAACGCCAAGAATCAACCGTGCCTGGACGGGCACTGTCTCGTCAGAGACATCTCCACAGTTGAGCATGCCCACGACTGGGCGGCGCGTGTGGCGGCCGTACCGACCTCGTTGATCAGCGATGCAGCAGCGAAGGTCTTCCGGTTCGGCCTGATCACGGCTCCAGAGCGTGACGAAATGGTCAGCTTTCTGGCATTCCGCAAAGGCCGTTTGCTGGAATACCTTGGAAGCAGTCAGGTCCTGTTTAAGAGCGTCCGTGCATGGCCAATGATCGATGGAGCGAGTGAGGCAGGTGAGAGCTGATGTCGAGTCCGTGGTTCGTCGTCAAGTACATGCCCGACCTCTATCGGCGTGAGCCCCGCAACGTGGGGGTCGTCTTCCTTGATCGAGGGGCGGGGTGGGCGCGCTTCTACGGCCAGGACTCCGCGTCTGGCGATCTGAATGACCAGCTGGCATGCCAGCTGGTGCCCGAAATACGGACATATAGGGCATGGGTTCACTACTTCATGCACCACGCCACCGAGGGGTCGTGGCAGACGGTGCTGGACTCGTTGAGCCGGCGGCGGGCCTTCGACAACTTCTACGTCGAGGAGGGCGGAACCTACGAACGAGAGTTCGACGATCCTCGTTCGGTGCTTGAGGACCTGTTCCAGAGCCTCGTCGGCGACAAACCTCGGCCGCTAGTGCAGGCCACGTCACGGGACCTAAAAAGCCTGGTAAAAGAGGTTTTCAAGGTCGCCGAGATCGAAAAAAAGGTTGAGCGCTCGCCTGCTTTCCCCGTAGAGGTGTCAGGGACTCGGAAACATGCCCAGACGACAGTGCAGTTCGACTATCGGTACACGAACGGGGCTACCACCATCATGGAGCGGGTGCCGCTGTCGATGTCGAAACGACAGGCCAATGTCCAAACGGTTAACGAGTTGCTGTACCGGATCGAGAACGTGATCCGCCAACACGACGTTGATCGGTTTGTCGCCATGTACCACGTACCTGACTCTGCACCTGAGGAAGCTCGCGAGTTCATCGAGCCCCAGCTCAAATTGTTAGAGACGTACTCCGATCTTCTTGATGTTGGAGACGTCCCCGAAGCGGCTAGCAACCTGCGGCAGCGCCTGTCGATGAGACGATGAATCGATAGCGCCGTTCTGCAAAAGCCCTCGCCGAGACTGGCGGGGGCTTTTGCTGGTCAGAAGGTAGGGCTCACACCACGTCCTCCGCCACCTCGGCGGCCTTCGCGGCGGTCGAGGCACGGATGTACGGGCCGAGCAGGGCTGCGAGGCGGGTCCGCTGAGCGGGAGTAAGCGGCGGGTCGTTTGCGCCGTCGTCCCAGCCAGCCCGAAAGCACTCCTCAGCTGTCCGGCAGATGCCGGGCCTGGTCACGGTCATGTTGAGTCTGACCCCCGGCGGTCGCGGAGCGGGCGGGGCGTCAGGTCTGCGAACCCGGTTCCTCGCAGCGGCGACGCGGACGTCTGCCGGGTGCGGCGCTGCCTCGGCGGCGGGGGCGGCGGTGTGGCTTCGCGCCGGCGCAGGGTGGCGGGGTGGGTGATCAGCCGCTCGATCTCGGCCACGTCTTCGGGGGAGAAGCGCAGCTTGCCGAGCACCTTGTGGGCCGGCCAGTCGCCGGACGCGGTGTTGCGGTGGATGCCGTGCACCGAGTCAAGGCCGAAGCGTTCGGCCAGTTCGTCTTTGGTGAGCCATTGGTCAGAAGGAGAAGGCATTACTCCAGTTAGAGACACAACGCCTCGCCAGCCAAGTTTGAGGAGTGTCTCCGCATTCCCTCGCATATGCGTATGAGGGCTGACGAAACGGCGGCGCCCCTGCCTGAGGACGAGTCAAGGCAGGGGCGCCGTTCGCGGCCGACTGTTCGACAAGCGCCCCGTCCCTGAGGCGCCGCCCGGCCGCGGCTTACTCTCGCCCGGGAACCAGGAACCGAGTCGGGTCGGTCGAGGCGAGGAAGTCCACGATCATCACGGCATTACTGCTCGTTCGCGTATCGAGGCGGAATCTTGGTCGATGTAGTGGCCTGGGCCGTGCAGCCCCGCCTCGGTGAGTCGTTCGGCGATCAGCGGGTGAAGCTGGCGGGTGGCGTACTGCGCGGGGCTGAGCTGCCAGTCGTCTACCTCGCTGGTCTGCAAGGTGATCGCGGCATGGTCCTGGAGTCGCAGGGTGCGGGTGGCGAAGACAAACGCGAGCCGATCGCGGCGCTCGGCGCTGCTGGCCGGTATCCAGGCGACGGTGATGAGGCGTTCGGCGGGCAGGCTCAGGCCGGTTTCCTCGCGGGCTTCGCGGGTCGCTGCGGCGGCCGGGCTCTCGCCGCGGCGGGTGCGCCCGCCGGGAAGCTGCCAGCGGGTGCGATCGCGGGTAGTCCGCAGGGTGAGCCACCGGCCCACCTCGTCGAGGGCGAGAAGGTGGGCGGTGACAGCGCAGCCATACGGGCCGTCTGCGGGGACGGGCCGTAGGTCTGGGCCGATCATTTTCGGGTGGCGGTGATCAGGTTGCGGGCGCCCTGATGGAGCAGGTCGGCAGCGACACGGGCGCCAAGGGTGGCCGGATCTGAGTGATCTCCCCAGGCATGGGAGCGGACGAACGCGCTGCCGTCACGGTTGAACACCATGCCGAACATGCTCATCTTCCCGTCGGCGGTGGTTGAGGCATGCCCGGCGATGGGGCTGTTGCAGTGGCCGAACAGCATGTGCAGCATGGTCCGCTCGGCGAGGATGTGGCGGGCGGTCGCCGGATGGTTGAGCTCGTCCAGAACCCGCATGACGGGGGCGTCGCTGCTGCGGGCTTGAATGCCGACGACGCCGGCGCCCACGGGCGGCACCATGGACACCACGTTTTCGTCGGCGGTGTGGAACTCCAGGGGCAGGATCTCGTGGTGGCGGTCCAGCAGGCCGAGGCGGAGCAGGCTGGTGCGGGCGAGGAGCAGCGCGGCGTACTTGCTGCCGTCTTCGTCGAGTTTGGCCAGGCGGGTGTCGACGTTGCCGCGGATGCGTTCGGTGCGCAGGTCGGGCCGGTGGATGCTGAGCTGGGCGCGGCGGCGCACGGAGCTGGTGCCGATCAGTGATCCGGCGGGCAGATCGGCCAGGGGGACGCCGTCGCGGGTGACCACGATGTCGTGGACGTCGTCGCGTGGCAGGTAGGCGCCGAACGCGGTTCCTTCGGCGAGGGGTACGTCGCCGGGGACGTCTTTGATGCAGTGGACGGCCATGTCGATCCGGCCGCTGATCAGGGCACGATCGATTTCCTTGCTGAACGCGCCTTTGCCGCCGATCTCGGCGAGGTCGCCGGGCCAGAGGTCGGCGCTGACTTGAGTGGGCACGATCTCGATGGGCACACCGGGTGCGAGCTGGGTAATCAGTTCGGCGACGTGACTGGTTTGGATCTTGGCCATAGTGGAGGTGCGGGTGCCGATCCGTAGAGGGGTTTCGGCGAATCGGGTGAGGAGAATCTCGGTCAGGGGATTCACGGTGACTCCTTAGTAGGGATATGGCAACGGAGAGTAGTTATCTGTTGGAGGGTGGCGCCCCCGCAGGTGGACGAGGGCAGGGGCACCATCCTCGCGACCGGCCCTCGCGCCCCTGATTTCGGGGCAGTCCGGCCGCGCTCAAACCCCGCAGGCGGCCCCTGGTGTGCGCACTACCGTCCGCGGGGAGTTCAGGAAGTGAAGGTGTGGCTGGCCCGCGCCCGGTGTATCCGCTCCACCTGAGTGGCCAACGCAGTCGCGAGCGCCTCTGCGGAGAACCGCATGAGCTCGGCCAGCACACCGGCTGCCTTCTGCTGGCCGGTCGGCGCAGTGCGGAGAACGGCGTGCCAGACCGGGGTGGACAGGTCGGCCACACAGGTGATGTCCCAGCCAGGGAACTCCTGCCGCAGCGCCTCAAGCTGTCGGTCAGCCAGTTGCGCGGACTCGTCGGAGAACTGGGCTTCGCCGAGGAGAAACGCCGCCTCGTTTGTCAGAGCGCCGTCTCCTCGCTGCGCCCGCCCGGCCTGTTCCATCTTGTCGAGCTGCTGGCACAGGTCGGTCGGCCCGGGGGCGTGCAGGGTCCGGGAGCAGACACACTCCGGGATCTGGCACGGGCCGGTCGCGTACCAGGTGTCGGCGGCCCGCCAGACGCGCCACGGCGGGAACGCGCGGCCGAGATGCAGCAGGAGGGCGTGGGCCTGGCCGTCGGTCAGCAGGAGCGGCGGGACCGGGCGGTCATGCGATTGAGCGTCCAGCATGGTCCTTGACCTCCCGCAGTCGTGTCACGTTCGGTGGCGTGACGGACACGGTAGGTCTGGGTGACAGGCGTGTTGTTTCCGTTCGGAAACCCTTGTCAGATCAGGTTCATGCGCCACGCCAGGCCGCGCAGATCACGGCCCCCCACCCGGTCGAGCATGGCCGCGACCAGCTCGCGGATCAGCGGATGGTTGTGCACCTGCGTCGGCGAAAGCCTCTCGGCCTTCTTCAACTCCTGCACGGCGTCGGCGCCGCGGTCGAGCATCGAGTGGGCCCGCGCCTTCTCCACGTGCAGGGCGGCCCGCCGGTTGTCCGACGCCAGCGCCCGCGGGTTGACGTTCTTCGCGTACTCCAGGGCGTTGCCCGGCTGGCCAGCTTCGACGGCAAGGGATGTGCGCCACACGCCCACGTTGGCGATGCCGAACAGCTCGAAGGCGTCGGAGGCGTCGCCCAGCGGTTCGGCGAGCCGGGCGGCTTCTCGCGCCTGGTCGTCGGCGCCGCGGTGGTCGCCCTGGATCTCACAGGAGAGAGCGGCGCTCAGCCGCAGCATCCCGTGTACCTGGTGGGCGAACGGGTCGTCGCCAATGTGCGGCTCTACCTCGTCGGCGATCCGGGGGGCGATCATGAGCGGTTTCGGTTTGTTCGCTGAACTGCGGGCGTGTGCCCGACCATAGGCTGCGGCTCCTCGCCAGACCGGATCGCCGAGGAGGTCGGCTGCCTGCTGCCCGCGCTCGCCGCTGATGTAGGCCAGGTTCGTCTCGCCCAGATGACGCAGCATGCACGCCCCGTCGGACCCGCAAGCCAGCACGAGCAGTTTCAGCGCCTCGCTTCGGGCGGGCTCGTCGCTGGCTGCTGCGTGGACGTATAGCTCACCGATCAGCGCGGGCAGCAACCGGGCCATGGTCGCGTAGTCGCCATGCCGCAGGGCCATGTCCGCCTGGTCCAGGTCAGCGCGCAGGAGTTCGACGGGCCGGGCCGGGATGTCCGGCGGGTCGTCGGGGGCTGCGTCCATGAGGATCCGCTGCAGCGGCACGAGGTTGTAGTGACGTCGCTCCGGCCGAACCTCGGGAGCGGGCCCGCCGAGCAGGAAGTCCGCGGACACCTGGAGCGCCTCGGCGAGCGCCGCGATGTCCGAGCGGCGCTCCAGCCGGACCCGGCCGTTCTCGATTTTGCTGAGCCACCCTTTGGACCGGCCGACGAGTCCGGCGAGCGCCTCCAGGCTGATGCCTCTGGCGCGGCGGGCGGCGCGGACGTTCTCGCCGATGGTCATGTCCGGACGAAGGTCCATCGTGTTACCGTCCTGATCAGGCTCTGCACGGTTTCTGAGGCGTCGACAACCTCAGGCTACGGTGCAGGGCCTTCATCATGCGAGGAGTCGCGCGGTCAGCCCATTCGTCGAGCGGCAAGTTGGCCACCGAGTAGTTCCTGCTCTCATTCGGCTATGTCCGATACATCTATAAACAACCCATATGCGTAAGTCCTGCTGGATTGATTAGTTCGTAGGTCGTTGCCGTGACAGGTCGGTCGCAGTAGAGGATCCGGCGCATCCCGAAGCCAAGAAAGCGATCATCACTAATTGTGATTCGGGCATTCCCTGGTGTAGTTCCCATAACGACCGTCACTCAGACCACACGGGCTCTTTACCGTGAGCGCATGGCACGCAAATCCTCCATGAACCTCTTGGCACCCATAATCGTCGTCCTCTTGATCGTGGGCGGCTGCACGCAGCTCGTCAAAAAGATGTTCGGCACCGACGAGGAATCAGTGAAAGCGGCGCAGCTCGCCGCGCTGGGACCGTTGCCTAACCTGGTCGGCAAGACGCTCGTAGCAGCAAAGAACGACGTTGAGGCGCGCGGCCTGCAGCTGTCCCAGGCCGGTATCGGTGGGGACAGCTACTGCAGCGTCAAGAGCGAGTGCTTCGTCTACCGGATGGAGCCGAAGGCCGGCGCACCCGTCCAGTCGGGCGGTGAGGTCGCCGTGCGGTTCGTGACCAGCGAGGAATGGGCCTTCTACCGGAAGTACAAGAAAAAGATGCCGAAGGTCGTCGGCTGGTCGCAGAAGAAGGCGACAGGGCTGTTCGAGCCGATCCAGGAAACGGTGACGATCGACATGGAGCAGACCTCTCGCGTGCCTGAGGGGGTGAAACGGGTGCTCAGGCAGTCTCCGAAGCCGGGGAAGCCGTTGAGGTTCGGCCAGAAGATCAAGCTGATCTTCGGCTACAACCCGGGGGAGACGTCCAGCTCTACCGGAGATGGTGATGTGGATCTGAACTTCAACGACTCCGACGGGAACCACCGGGGCGGCGGGGGTGGGTTCTGCCGGTCCAAATGGTGTTGATGTCATGGCGGCGTACGTACAGCGCGGAAGGTATGTCGCCGACCGTGAGAACTGACCAGTGGGCTAACACGAACAGAGCCCCCGCTCGTCCCGAAGAACGAAGAGGGCTCCGTGTTCTCGGCCGGATTCGAACCGGCGTCTGGGGCTCCCCGAAGGGATGCCCCGATCCTAGGCCGCTGAACGACAAGAACGCAGAGATCAGGCTACCGGAGCGCGGGCCCGCCGCTGTGCCGCCCCGAGGACGGGTGCCACGGCATCCCATGGCAGAAGCAGGCCCGGGATCGCCGGGAGATCAAGCTACCGCTTCGACGCCGGAAGATCCGGGTGCGGAGATTTGCGGGATCTCGAGCACTTGTAGTGGGTCAATGCCGAGGCTCCGCAGGAGGTCAGCCCGGGTGACCCGATAGGTGTTGCCTATTCGCCGCACCGGGCAGGGAAACTCTCCGGCGCGGGCTAGTTCGTGGCTCTTGGTGCGACCGAACCCCCAGGCGCGGCCTGCGGTGACGAGGTCGACCGCTGCCGGGAGCGCGAGCAACTCGGCTAGAGGCATGCCCCTCGTCTCGCTCGCGCGTACTGCCTGCTCGGCCTCCTCCTCGGAGACGGCCAAGGCTCTGACTGTTTCCCTGGTCACACTGTGATCTCCCAGAGGCCGAACAGGTCGCGGATCGCAACACCGAGGCGCCGCGCCACCCTCACCTTGGTCAAGGCGATGAGCACTCGCTGCCTCCGTTCGGCGGGTTCTGGGGGCGGGGGTGCCGTCGGGGCGCAGGTAGCCCTTTTCGACCAGGTACGGGCGGACCAGGGCCGCGATGGTGGCGAGCGCGGCGCGGTCTTCGATGACGGGCGGCAGGCCCTGCTCGGCGCGGGTGCGAGCAACCCAGGCGGCAACCCATTCGCGGTCAACCTGGTAGGCGGCCACTACGACGCCACCCGCTCGACGATGATCGTGGAGAGCATGCTGGCCACGGTCATGTTGAGTCCGACCCCCTGCGGTTGCCGATCGCTATGGGGCCCAGGTTGGCGAACTCGGCGTTTTCCAGTGGCGGTGCGGAGGCTTGCCCACCGCGGCGTTGCCTCGACGGGGGAGTCTCTTCGCGCCGGCACCGAGCACCTTGTGGTTGGCCACGTGTCGGACGCGGTCTTGCGGTGGAAGCCGTGCACCGAGCTGAGACCGAAGTGCTCGGCCAGTTCGTCCTTGATGATCCATCGGTCGGGAGGCGGGGTCATCGCTCCAGTTATAAGCATGACGCCTCGTCAGCTAAAACTTACGGAGGGTCTCCGCGTTCCAACGCATGTGCGTATGCGGTCTGACGAAATGGTGGCGCCCCCGCCTGAGGACGAGTCAAGACGGAGGCACCATCTGCGGCAGTGTCCAGTGGACATCTCGTCCCTGAGACGCCGCCCCGGCCGTGCTCAACCCTCGCAGGCGGCCCCTGGTTGCGCACCACCGCCCGCGGGGGCCGGGAGGTAGAAGGTGTGGCTGGTTCGCGCCCGGTGTGTCTGGATGGCCAGCGCTTCGCCGAGCAGTTCGACGGAGAGGCAGGGGGACTTCTGAAGGACCCCGGCTACCCCCTGCCGTTCCGTGCGGGCGCCTAACTGATCCTTGTTTTCCCGTTACGGATCGGACCTACCTATCGATGCATAAGACAGGTGATTGCCTACCAGAGTGATGAGGGAACAGTGAGTTGTCGAGACTGCAGAACCTGCACCAAGCCGACCGTTGCCCGCATAGGACAGAGCTGGATGGTTGGGCTCCTGTACTTCGGCACCGTCGGCATCGCTTTCATGGTGAAACGTGGGTTCATGCGGCATTGCCCAACCTGTAAGCATCTGTTGAGCAGGCATCTACGTCGGGCGGACGGATCATTCCGCGATTAGAAGCGGGATGGGGAGCGACGGCCTCGGGCCCTCCGATCCGAGACCGCCGCTGTTCCGTCCCGGCCCCCAGCAGAGACCTACCACCGGAGTATCCGCGCAGGGACGGAAGCTATCGACGGACAGGTGGGGTGTGAGGGCCGTAGCCAAGCACTCCCCGGTTGGCGACGCAGGCAGCTGCAGGCATCCACAGGTAGTTCTCCTGCACTTCGGCGCCCCAGTAGTAACCGAGGTAGAGCGACCAGGGTCGGCTGATCGGCCAGTTGCAGGCTCTGCAAAGGCCGGATCGGAGCTCGGCTGTCATGACGCCCACGCTTCTCGCCATGCGACCAGAGGTGAGGCGCCGACCCCGATTGTGATGTGCGGGTCATCCGGGTGCCCAGTACGCCAGTCTCGGGGCTCGACGGGAGGGGTGTCGAGGAACTCAGGCTCAAGGAGGAAGTCAGCCATAGGCGGGACGGTACGAACGCCTGGGGCGGCACCTCAACGAAGTTGCCTCAAATTGCCGCGACTGCCGCCGCGATCAACCCCCTGGCGGCGGCCCCGTAGACGGCTGCGCTCTGCATCTCGGTGAACGTGCGGCCGTACAGGGCAATTTCCGCAGGCTGGGTGATAGTCAGTTCTGCGCTGGTGGTCTCCACCCGCACCATGGCATCATCGAAAATCACGAAACCCTCGCCGAACGCGCTCGGCGACCGGGCGCCGCCGGCTGGAATGATGCCGACGCTGACCCGCTGAAGATCCATCGTGGCCAATAACCGGTCGAGCTGCCCGGCCATCGCGTCCTGGCTGACGATCCGCGTCCGTAGCGCCTGCTCCTCCAAGACGATGAGGAAGCGCCGGTCTCCGCTGTAGAGCACCCGCTGACGGTTCATGCGTGCCTCGACGGCCTCGTCGACATCGTCCGGCAGGCCCAAGAAGACGCGCCGCGAGCGCATCATCTCTGCGGCGTAGCCCGCCGTCTGAAGCAGAGCGGGAGGAATGAAAGGCTGGTAAATCCGAAATCGGCGGGTCTGCTCATACAGCGGGATCGAGGTCTCCTGCTGGCGGCGCAGGCCTGTGCGCAGCTGACGCCGCCATTCAACGTAGGCCGACTCGATTCCGCGCACCGTGGCGATCAGATCGGCGAGCTGGCTATTAGCACCACAACAACGACACCACACCCGCAGGTCTCTTCGGAGGCGTTGCGGACGCCCAGCTCGATGCGGGTGACCTTCGATGGATGCCACCCGGCCAAAGTGGCGAGCGCCCGTCCTGAAAGCCGCGCGTCCTTGCGGATCTCCCTGAGACGGGCGCCGAGCCCTTGGCGGGCCTGCTGAACGTGGCCGGACACCGGTCAGGCCATGACCGGCTTGTAGTCGGCGTGCGGGATCGCCAGACCCCACAGCAGGTCCCGCGCCCGGACGCACCCGGACACGATGTCCGGGTCTTTGATCAGCTCCCGTCCGGCGGGTCGGCCGTCGGCGTCGAAGTGGCCGACGATCGCTGCCGAATCGTCGATGGTGATCTTCCACCCCTGAACGAGGTAGGTGTGGCGGTCGGTGTCGTAGAGGGAGGGGCAGTCGCTTTCCCTGGATTCCGGGTCTTTGCCGAGAAACGTGATCTTCATGATTGCCTCCAGGTTGCCTGGAATTGCCGGTATGGCGGATGCTTCATTGCTCCATCTGTACCGTCAATGCGTCCCCGTGATCCTGGCCGGGGCTGGACATGTCTGACGCGCGAAAACCAGGTGAGATCACCGAGGCTCGCTCGGTAGTCTCGCCTCAACACGCAGGGACTGAGCACGTGGTGAGCTCACTCGGTTGTAACCCGGACGCTTCGGCTGTGGCGGTTTGACTCCGTCTCCCTGCACGCCTGCATAGCTCAGTCGGTGAGAGCGCCGCACTCATAATGCGGAGGTCCCAGGTTCGAATCCTGGTGCAGGTACGCCTCGGTGTCGATCATCCGGGCTGTGGTCTGGGGGCGCGGATGGGATGGCACCCTCGCGGGGGGCCACGTGTCAGGGGTTACAGGTCAGGGCGGAACGTCACCGGCGGCGGGCCAGCTCGGCGCGCACCGCCTCCCCCAACGGCACACCCGGGCCGGTTCTCGCCGCCTCGATGGCCTCGTAGTAGCCGGGCCGGTTCGCGACCACCACAATCAGACTCCACCGGTGCAGTAGCTGCCCCAGATCCCGGTAGCGGGCGACGTCGTCGCGGGCCGCTTCGAGGGCCTGGCGGTACTGGCGCAGAAACTCCGGCCGCTCCCGCTCTGGTAGGGCCCGCAGGATGGTTTGCGGGTCTCCGATGGGCTGGGCGCTCATGATGTCACGGTACCCGCGGGGGCGGGCTAACACGGGCCGGACGCTTCGAACAGTCGCCGGGGCGGGCGGGAACAACCCCTCACACGCGACTCCATCAGCACTCTCGCGCCACAAGGCGTCACTGGGAGTGAAATCTACTGTCAGGTGATGGCGAAAAGGAAGAGACACCGTGTAGGCGGATACGACCGGACGCTTCGCAGCGGGAAGGTTGTCAAGGTTCGCCCTCACATGCGGGGCGGCAAAATCCTGCTCGCCGTCGTCGCCATCGCAGCCCTCGTAGGAGCAGCGTTCGCCGTGCGCTCCCAAGACGACGCCCCACCGGAGCCCGCCCCTCCCCTGCCAACCACCTCAACCGAATGACCCTCCCGCAGGGCCCAGCAAGCCGGCATCCCCCGCGCGGCGGGTCTGGCGCTGGCCGGTTGCGGCCGTTTCCCGGCGGCTCGTTGCAATCCCCCATCACGCGATCACGATGACGGTGTGACGACACCCACCGATCCTGACGTACAGCACCTCGCCAACCTCCTCAGCTTCCTGCCCGGCCCTGACGATCAATACTTCTGGAAAGACTTCCCAGGTGAAAGCCGAACCGGGTACCTCCTCGGAAAGCTCGTGCCGAAGATCCCGATCCTCCGCAAGCCTGCCCCCTCACCCGCCGAGATCGAGAATCTCGCCAAGTACCTGCTGATGTTCTTCGGCAAAGACACCCCCGCCATGCACGACTACATCGGCCGGCACACGGACATCACGCCATACGAACTTGCTGGCCGGCACTGGCTCAACGACCTTCAGGCCACCAGCTGGCGCCTGTACGTGCGCTACCAGCCCAGTCAGGGGCGTTTGGAAGCGTGGCCAGACGACTTCCGCGAGTGGTACCGCCAGCAGCGAGAGGGTGGGGAACATGGCTGAGGCGGCTTACACGGCGAGCGACCTAACCGAGTGGGAACGGTCGGTCAACGTCCTGAGTCCCGCCCCTCGCCCTGATCCTGGAGACGTGCGCGAGGCTCAAGAAGCGGCCGCGAACATGTGCTCGGCGTGGGGCGGCTGGATGGACATGCCGGAGGAAATCGCCAATATCGTCCAGCGCGCGATCGAAGCCGGATATCTCCAGGCGCTTTCCGACGTGCGTGACGGCAAAGTCGGCGGGCTGGGGCTGACGGACGGCTGATTGGCCTACCATCAGCGATCCGCCAGAGCCCCAACCTCGCCGGGTTGGGGCTTCCTCGCCTCCGGCTACCGGCTGCGCGCCAGGTCGGCGGCCAGCACCACCACCTCATCCCGGGCGGCGTCGGCGCCCCCTCGACAGGCCCGCGCGGACCGTTTTCGGGGGCCGCCAACCTTGCCGCTACCCGCTACCTTCGGCCGTTCCCGCAGCTCAAATAGGTAGCGGCGGAGGTAGCGGGCCGCGACCTCCGCCAGGCGCCGCTACCCTTTTCGGGGAGTTAGCTGGGTGGGTTTGGTGGGCCCAACCGGGTTACTTAAGTAACCGCCGGGTTAGGTCGCCCGATCGTGGCGATGACCTGCGGAAAGTTAGGCGAGTTAGCCGGTTAGCTCCGGTTAGCTCCAAGCCTCTGAGAGCCCGTGAGAGCGTCTTTCTGGCGCGGGGGCGGAACGTATAACTCACCGATGTAGCGGCGGCCCCGCTACGGGTAGCACAGCCGCTACGGCAGCCGCTACGCGATGACGTGCGCGGACGGGGCTCTGTAGCGCGTAGCGGCTGCCGGCGGGGAAGACGGGAACCTGGGGCTGGGGTCCGTGTCGGGGGTCGCTACGCCGCTACCGCTACGCCTCGGCGATCATCGAGAGCCAGAGGCCAACGACAACTCACCGCACCCCCTTACGCCCGAAATGCCGGTGATATGTGGTCACTTGGAGTAAGTTCTCCCAGGTGCTTGCCCTCACCCCGACGCCTGTTCCGGCCCCCACGGTGACCGTGACGCAGACCGTCATCGTCCCCACCGCGTTCCCCACGCCGAAGATCACCATCACGCCACCGGACGAAGGGTTGCTGGAATACGCCGTTAAAGGCGTCCTCCTAAGCGACTTCGGCGGTGCCGCGCTCGGCGCAATAGCTGCGATGTGGGTCGCATACAAGATCATGAACAGGGATCGCAGGATTCGCGAGGAAGATCGCCAAGAGTCGGAAGCTGTCTACCTGGAGAACAGGAGGCAAGAGAACGCGCAGCGCCTTGTTGACGCACTCACTAAACTGCTCATCGCGATTGGCGCAGGAAAATACGAGGAAATTCAAGAGCTGCTATTTGCGGCATCCATCGAAGCGGCACCGTTCGTTAGGGACATTGCGGATGACGATGAGGATCGAGAGTTCAAGCAGCGTCTAAAGAGTCGGCTTGTAGATGCGTCGCTCACTGGCCTATTCATCAAAACTCAAGATGACGCCGCGAAGGCTGGCGGCGTTGTCAATACCACCATAGCGGAAATTCAAGACTGGCGAAGAAGGCCTGTTTCCAAAAGCGCTAAGGATGCCGAGACAACAGATAATCAAGATAATTCGTGGTGGCGCCGTTTAGAGCAAAAAATGCCAGTAGAAGTGCGTCTGCGTTATCGGGGCTTCGGCCGAGGCGCTCGATGATGTCCTCCTTCGGCTCGACCTTGCTGCGGCCCTTGGTGTCGATCTCCCACTGAGACTCCAGCAGCTGGGCGACCGTGGTGCCGGCGTTGTCCATCGTCGACAGGTCCCACCGGCGGGCCTCGAGGGAGTGGAGCCCACGCACAGCCGTACGCCCGCGAGGAAGCCGCGAGGTCTAGCGCCTCAGCCGCGTGGCCTAGCGGCACCGTGGGGAGCTCCACGGCGCTCTGAGCAGCCGCCTCGCGCCCTAGCGCCCCCGCCCCTGGTCGGGGGCCGCCCCCGGATTCGGTGCCCGGAAGATGGCCGCGAGGAAGCCGTCCGAACAAGATCAACCTCCGACGAAGTGGCACGCCCCGATCGCGGAGCAGCGCCCGTGACAGGGGCTGGGGTGTCACGGCCAGCGTGACAGGTGGAGAACTACAGGTCGGGGCCCCGTGACACCCCCTTGTGACACCTCCCGTGACAGCGGACATGCCGACACGAACCGCCAGGCGTGACACCCCGCGCGGAACTCCGAGGGCGGCCCGCCGGTCGAGGTCGCGGCACCTCGCCAAGGTCGCGGACCGCGACCCTCGCCGCGACCTGTCCGGCCTGGGGGAACGGTGGAAAGTCGCGGGTCGCGGGCACTCCGCACACCCCCGTTCCGGGGCCGGTTTCGAGGGGCGGAGGGTCTGCCGGCGCCGCGACCCGGTCGAGCTGCTGGGCCTCGGAGACCCGGACGTCCGGGTCCGACGTCGGACCCGGACACCCCCCCGGACGTCCGCCCCGGACACCCTCTGACCTGCTCGCCCGGCTGGGGTGTCCGGGTGTCCGGGGGGTTCAGAAACCCCCCTCGGAGGCCTCTCCGACCGGTCGCGGGGGCCTCGGCTCACCCGGACAGCAGACCCCCACGTGGGGGTACCACGAACCCCACACGGGTCTCCCGTGGTACCCCCACACCCCTCCGACCTGCGACAACGGTCCTCCCGTGGGGGGTCGTGGGGGTCGTGGGGGGCCACAGACACCCCCGTTTCGGACCCCTGGGAGCTCTGGACCCCCCACCTCGCGCACCCCCACGACCCCCCACAACCGGTGGTCGCCGAAGGCACCACGGAGGAGGGTCGCACGCCCCGGACCGCGCGACAGACCTTCGGGATGGCTCGGCCAGACAGAGGTCTTCTGAGAACCGCGACCGGTCGCGACCGGCAGGGTGGTCGCGTCCACTCCCGCGACCGGTCGCGCGCCGCGGCCCGGTCGAGCCGAGCGATCAGCGCGGCCTCGGCCCGCGGAGAAGTCGGCTGCGCGCCGAGCGTCGTTGGTCCTGCTCGACGGCCGGTTCGCGGTCGCCGACCGGTCGCGGATCGGTCGCGACCACCCCTGTATCCACCAGCTCGTCGACGACCGTTCGGTGACCGGGCCGGTACACCCTCAGTACGACCCCGGTACGGCCTCAGTACAGGGCAAACGTCCAAGATCAGTACACCCTCAGTACGGGCCAGTACACCCCCGGTACACCCGGCGGGAAAGGGGTCCGTCGCGGTCGCCCTGGCGCCTCGAGGCGTTCCCGCTCCCGTTTCCCAATCGGGAAACGAGTCGGGAAACGGCGAAGAAACGACCACCCGCCTCGACCAGGGCAGACCGGCCCGATACGGCGGATCAGGTAGCGGACCGCTACCCCCGACTCCGTGACGAGTCGGGGGCGACTGTTCACAGAGTCGACCCCGTCCCGGTCATCGGAAGTGACCGCGGCCGGGCCGATGCCATGACCGCCGGACCACCCTCCCGGGCCGGTCTACCGGGCGGTCCGGTGCACGGCTCGATGTACGGTCGGCCGACGGCCAGCGTGCCGCGGCCGGTCACTTCCCCGTGCGATCGCGGACACCCTCGGCGCCGCGCTGGCCGGTCGCCAGACCACCCCGGCGAGGTGGTCTGGGCAGGTCGGCCGAGGGTGACCCTGCGACGGGTCGGCCCTGCCGGGAACCGGCGCAACACGGAACACCCTCCCCCGGATCAGTCGGGGAAGGGCGTTCCAAAGTGGTGCGGATCAGTCGGGGTAGACGCCCGTCTGCGACACCCTGCAAGCCATGTCCTGGAAGCTGGCCACCGTCGCGTCGGTCGCGATCGGCACCCGGTGGAAGCGCTCGCCGTGCTCGCCGTGCTGGATTTCCACCATCAGGCGCCCGCCTGGGTCGCGCACCAACCACACGCTGAGTAAGCCGCTGTCCTCGAATGGGAACTCGTCGAGGTAGCTGACGCCGTTCATGTCGAAAAGCATGATCCTCCTTCAGGCTGCGAGCAGGACGCCGGGCCGCTCGACGGCGGGGCGGGCCGCCGCGAGCAGCAGCCACACCAGCGGCCACGGCAGGACGTCGGCCTTCGCGTTGTTGCACGGACCGCACGCCAGCACGAGGTTGCGCGGCAGGTTGCGCCGCCACAGCCGGTACGGCACGTAGTGGTCGAACGTCGCCGCGGCCAGGTCGGCGAACGTGATCCGGCAGTAGAAGCAGCGGGCGCCGCCGTCGCGCATGGCCAGCCGACGTTTCAGGGCGAGGCCCCGTTCCCGTCGCAGACACCCCGGGCGGTGACGGCGGCTCACCTCGAGCCCCCGGTGGTACGGCGTGCCTGGATGGCGTGACGGCGCGCGTCCGGGGTGGGGTGGGTTCCGACGATCCACCCGGCCAGCCGGTACCAGCGCGACTCCTGCGAGAGAGCGGCCAGGGTCGCGGTGACGATGGCGTGGCCGTCCAAGCCGACCGCGTCCAGCAGCCGCACCGAGTGGCTGTCGGCCTCGTACTCCTCGCGCCGCTCCTCCCGGGAGGAGACCAGGCGCGCGGCGATCGCGGCGACGGCTGCCGCGGCGGTCACCCAGACCGGCATGCCGACGATGATGGCGGCCACAGCGAGGCCGGCGGCGACCGGCGAGGCGGCTTCCCACCGGCGGATGGCGCCATGGCCGTGACGTAGAGCGTGGTGGGCGACCTCGTGGGCGAGCACGCCGTACAGCCGCATCTCGTCGTCCAGCAGCTCGGCGCCCAGGATCACGCGCGGCACCGAGTCGCAGTCGACGCCGTGAGACAGGCCGCCGTCTTCCATCGTGGGGTCGATGGTGACGAGCACGGCCGGGGCGTGCGCGGCGCGCACCAGGGCACTGGCGAGCTCCGCCACGCCCGGCGGGATCACCGGCGGGGCGGACTCGCCCACGGTTGAAGACAGCGTGCTCATGCTGTCCTCCCCGCGCGGGCCTGAGCCACCAGGGCGAGGATCTTCCGGGCGAACTGCTCGGCGTCGTCCAGCGACGCCTCTTCCTGCCCCCACCACGCGAAGAGGTCGCCGTACACCGGGTCACGGGTCAGCGTGACCTCATCGGACCCCGGACCGGCGGGCGTCGAGTAGCACACCGGGGCGTCATGGAAGACGCACCACGGCGCGCACCCGGGGCCGCCGGCCGCACTCCGGCACACGGCCCGGTGCTCGTCTGCCTGCCGCTGACGCTCGGCCAGAGGGGTCGGCATGTGCAGGATCTCCAGGGCGCTCATGCCGCCCTCCCCGACACCAGCACGGTCACCGCGCGCGGCCCGTCGAGCTGGTACAGCGGCACGGCTTCGCCCGTGGCACGCTCGTACATCTCCACGTCCCGGGCGGGAACCTCCGATGCCCAGTGCTGCCCGATCTCGTCGGTGCCGTGGTCCACGAGCACCATGGGGAACCGGCGCTGCACGCCCGCCTGCCGCAGATCGAGGCTCAACCCGTACGCGAGACCCCGCGCCCGATCCTCACGGCGAGGCTTGGGGAACAGTCGCTTCCACGCCGCGGACCGCTTGGCCTGGTCGCGGATGTCGAGGGCCTTGGCGAACTCCTGCGAGCGCTGCCACACGGCGACCTCGCCGCCCAGGCGCTCGACGCCCTGCACGATCCACGCGGCGATCTGCTCGGCCGTGTGGTCGCCGCGGCGGGTCGGCATGTCGGAGGCGTACAGGGCCATGGCCCACTCCCCGTTGGGCATGGCCAGGATGGCGGCGGGGACGGCGAGGGCCGCAGGCCGGTCGAGCTGCTGGACGGCGCTCATGCCACACCCGCCTCAACGTCGACGGCCTGCTCGGCGCCCGGCACGATCAGCTCGGCCGCTTCGATGAGGGCCCGGCCGATGCAGGAGGTGCCGTGCACGCCGATCAACGTCCGGCCGAGAATGACAGCCTCCCGCGGCGCGAGCTCGATGATCTGGCCGTTGACGAGCTCGACGGGGAACAAGGCCGCCGACAGCCACACCATCGGCGCCCGGCCGGGCTGCTGGACGACCGCCACCTCAGCCGCCATCTTGGCCGCGCCCTCGCCGTCGCCGTCCGCGATCCAGGTCACGAGGTGGCTGTGGTTGGGGCTGTGGTCGAAGCCGGGCCGGGCCATGTCGCACCAGGCCGGGCACGGGCTGATCGGCAGCTCGATCGGGCCGCCGCCGAGGATACGGGTGTACGTCGCGGTCATGCCTGGCTCCTGGGGGTCTGGACGTTCGTGGTCTGGTCGAGGCCCGCCCCGGCCAGCCAGAACAGGCCGATCAGGGTGGTGGTGAAGTCGGTGCGGCGGTCGCCGATCAACGCGGTGATGAGGTCGCCGATGTCGGCGGCGTCCGAGGGCGGGATCTCCCACACCCGGTCTCGGCCGGTCGAGGTGAAGACGATGCGCACCAGCGGCTCGTCGAGCTGCCCGCCGGTCTCGCCCTGGATCAGGGAAGCCTGGACCGTGCCCGGGTGCGCGGACTCGTCGGCGGTGGCGCCGGGGAACGGCTTGAAGTCGAGGCGGTGACTGATGGCCGGGCCGTCGTCGTGCCGCTGCTGGCACCAGGTGGGGCAGGTCATGAGCCGTCCCCCGTCTGCTCATACGCCGCGGTCAGGCAGGCGCAGATGTCGGCGAGTTCCTCGGTGCGGACGACGCTGAACAGGTCGCCGACGTCGGCGGCGAGGCTCGTGGTGCGGAACTCGATGGTGCGGTCCGGGCCGTCGGCCAGGGCGTGGATCACCCGGACGGACGGGTCGGACAAGACGCCGTCCATCTGCGGCTGCACCCAGAGGATGCGCACCCCGGTGAAGACGAATTCGGCGGTGTGCGACAGCGTGGCCTGGCCGGGTTCGTGGTGAACCTGGCACCACGGGATTGCGCACCCCGGCGGGGTGGATAGGTTGTGCCTCACGGCTTGTCTCCTGTTCAGGCAGGTGATGGGTTGAGGCGCCGGGCCGGTGTTCCTAGCACCGGCCCGGCGCCGTTTCAGTGGTCAGCGGGCTTGCAGATGCGGCAGCCCGGGTTCGGGCATCCGCCCTCGACGTCGGCCAGCAGCATCGGTGCCGGGCTGGCGGGAACCGTGGTGCGGGCGAGCCGGGTCTGCGCGAGGATCGCCTCGGCGAACCGCTCGGCCTCCTCGACCGTCAGCAGCGTGTCGTGGCCGGTGATGATCTGAATGAGGGTGCCGTCCTCGCTGTCGTGGGTGAGGCAGACGCTGCCGTCCCCGCCGTACCGGCCGCCGGGGGTGGGCAGGGTCGGCGCCCAGCAGGTGCCGTTCGGCGGGTCGGCGGGGTAACGGCCGCCGCCGGTGCAGTCGTCGTGCTCGGCGCACCAGGGCGCACACCCTTCGGCGGGCGGCTCAGCGTCGGCGGGGGCGACGGGCTCCCAGTCGCCGCCCGGGGTGCGGGACACCGCGACCGCGTCGACCTCGAGGCCCGCCCGCTGCTGGACGGCGGTGAGGGTGTCGAGCATGTCGGCGATGTCCTCGCCGGGGTAGACGCGCACCTGCACGCCCTCGGCGGTGCGGACGGTGCCGCGCACCCCGGTCTCACGGGCGGCCAGCTGGTCGGCGGCGGCCTGCCGCTTCAAGCAGGACCGGCAGGTGATCGGGTCGCTGGTCTCGACGTACGCGGCGCCCTGGGCGGAGGTGCGGGCGCGGGCCGGGCAGAGGGGGGCGCCGTCGGCGGGGGCGTGGACGGTGCCGGTGGTGCGGGTCTGCAGGTTCAGGGGGAGCGTGGCGGTGGTCGAGTTAGGGTGACCCATGGGTCTCTCCTCTGGTGGTTCAGGGGTGGGATCAAGGGCCCGTCCGGTGCTGAGAACACCGGGCGGGCTCGCATTGTGTTGTGCGGGTGGAGCGGGTCAGGCTGCGCGGCGGGCGGTGCGGGCGGCGAGCAGGATCCGGACCGCGCCGACGTGGTAGCAGCGGCGGCCCTTGACCCCGGCCGGGCATGAGCACCCGTCCGGTGAGGCCAGGTAAACCGTGGTGCCGTCGCTGCTGACCGCGCGGTAGAGGTGGGGGCGGCTGGTCGGCAGGATCGCGCCCTGCTCGATCGCCTCGATCGCCTTGGCCTGCTGGACGGGCTTGAAGTCGCCCAGGTCCGCGGCGGCGAGGGTGATGACCCACCGGCCGCCGGTCTTCACCGCGGGGAGCTTCCCGGCCTTGGCCCAGCGCTGCGCGGTGCGCAGCGAGACGCCGTGGGCGGTCGCAATCTCGCGGGTCGTGACCTGGGTGCCGATGCTGGCGATCACAAGAACCCTTTTCAGTGAGCTGACTTGGCGAACTTTCTTGGCCAATTATGCTCACACCGTAGAGGCTCAACACAAGAGACTTGGCGAACTTTCTTGGCCAAGCGATCCGTGAGACCATGTCCCCATGCCCACCGACGACGAGCGCCTCGAGCGCATCCACACCCTGCGCAAGGAACTCGACGCCAAGCGCACCGAACTCTTCGCCGAGATTCACGACGCCTTCCACGAGAATCGCGGCCAACCCCAGGTCAGGGGCTGGTTGGCGAAGGTGGCGAAGGCGTCGAACTACACCCGCGAGTACGTGGCGCAGATCCGCGACGGCAAGGCGAACTGATCGCGCATGTAGATCCTTGGCGGATCGCATGGCACTCCAAGGCACTGCGAGGGTTCATGTCTCTACGTAGTCAAGCCGCGGCCCGGCGTCGGGACGATGCACCCGCGGTGCACCCCCGGCGCACTCACAGCACCGCCAGTGCATCGCTGGTACAGCCCGCCCGACGCCCCTCAGGGAGGCGAACGTGGACGTTGTAGCCGAATGGACCGGGCGCCACGCGTGCGCACTGCAGGCCGCGCTGCGCCTGTCTCAAGAGGAGTTCGCCGGACAGCTCGGCGTGGCCCGGCGGACGGTCGCCTCCTGGCACGCGCGACCAGCCATGATCCTGCGGCCGGACCTGCAGCGCGCCCTCGACACCGCCCACGAGCGCGCCCCGGTGGCGGCCCGCGCTCGCTTCGCCCACTACCTCAACCCGGTCCCGCCGCAGGACGCCGGCCAGGGGCGGGCGCTCACCGTCGCCATCGCCGTCGTCACCAAGCCGGGGCATGTCCTGCTCGTCTGTCGACGCGACGCCGAGACCTCCGGCCTGTCGTGGTCTTTCCCCGCCGGGGTCGTCAAGCCTGGAGCCGCCGCCGAGCTCGCCGCCGTCCGCGAAACCCTCGCCGAGACCGGCATCCATTGCGCGGTCCGCGCAGTCCTCGGCGAACGCCTCCACCCCGTGACCGGCGTCCACTGCGAGTACTACCTGTGCGACTTCCTCGCCGGGGACGCCACGAACCGGGACGCCGACGAGCACGTGTCGGTGATCTGGGCGCCCGTCGCGTCCCTCACCCGCTTCATCCCCGCCGAGCAGCTGTTCCCGCCGATCCTGCACGCCCTTGAGGAGATCCCGGATGCGCGCCCCTGACGAGCGGCCAGCGGTCGCGGTCGCGGTCATCGTCGATGACGGCCGGGTCCTGCTGATCCGTCGGGCTGTACGAGAGGGCGACCTGTCATGGGCACTGCCCGGCGGCCAGGTCGAGCCGGGGGAGTCCGGAGAGCAGGCGGCCGTACGGGAGGCCCGGGAGGAGACCGGCGTGGAGGTTGCCGCCGTCAAGAACTTGGGTGAGCGAACCCATCCGACCACGGGCCGTCTCATGATCTACGTTGTGTGCGAGGTCGTCACCGGTACGGCGTACGTCGCGGACCCGGAAGAGCTCGACGCCGTCGCGTGGTGCGACCGGGCCGGGGTCGCCGAGCGGGTACCGTTCCCGTTCTTCGAGCCCGTACAGGCGCATCTCGACACGCACCTGATGTGAACTCGCCGGGGTATCGCGTCTCACACTCGTCTCACAGACCCGCCCAGACGGGTCGGATCATGTGGACACATCAGATGAAACCGAAGCCCTGACCTGCACTGAACGGAACGATCAGACCTCATAGACGCCCGTTAGGTCACTGGGGGTCAAGGGGTCGCAGGTTCAAATCCTGTCGTCCCGACCAGGTTTTAGCTGGTCGGCAAGGGTGTCACCCGAAAGGGAGGCACCCTTTCCTCGTTCTGGGTGACCAACTGAGTGACTACGGCTCCCGTCACCTGAAGATCCGGTCCATCGCCTCCGCCCCGCCGAGCAGGACCGGGCGGATCTGCTTCCGGTAGACCGCCTCTGTCACGGCGGTCCCGCTGTGGCCGACGAGGCGGGCGATGTCCTCCAGGGGTACGCCGGAGTCGGACAGCAGCGAGACGAGGCTGTGCCGCATCTCCCGAGGCGTCCAGTCCTTGGCGGGCAGCCCGGCGTCCTTCACGATCTTCCGGAACGCCCGCCGTACGTTGTGGGAGTCCAGGGGAGTGCCGACGAGGGAGGCGAAGACGAGATTGTTCTCCTTCCACCTCGCGCCTGCCGTCTCCCGTTCCCTGGCCTGTTGGGTCCGGTGCTCCCGGAGGGCTTCGACGCAGCGACGAGGCAGCGCGAGCTTGGCGATGTAGGAGGCCACCGCCCTCTCACTCAGCCCGTCCGCGCCCTGGTCGACGACGATGGGCCGGATGTCGAGCTGATCACCCCACGTCAGGTCCCACCGACCGAGCCCGCTGGCAGGGGTACGGACGGTGACCCGTCGCACGGCCGGAGCAATCGCCCGCACGAGCAGGTTGTGATCAGCCCAGGAGGGAGGAACGTCGGTGCTGCCCTCGGGGCCGTCCAGGCGGATCACCGCGTGAAAGTGCACCAGGCCGCGCCGCTGGTACTCCGCCACCTTGGCGAAGGAAACCCGGACCTGTTTGGCGAACGCCGTCCGGGTCATGCCCGCCTCACCGGCCAGGGTGCGCCGCATCCCCAACGTGAAGCGGTGCCACAGGGCGCCCGCGTGCCTGCCACAGCACCGCCCCGGTGTAGTCGTAGCACTCGGCGCAGATGGGTTGGCCGAGTCGTTCGTCTCCGATCTCGTGGCGGGTGTGGCAGCCGACCGGCCGCCCGTGGTCACAGGTGGTGTTGCGGTTACGGGGACGGCAGGCCCGCAGCGCGCCGTTTTTCTCGCGCGGGTGTGCACCGGTCCGAATGAGGGAGCCGTCAGGGTGACGAACGCGCGAGGGTGCGCGCTGACGGTTTCCGGGGTGCCCTTGCCGCCGGACAGGCCCGCCCGGATCAGCTGGAAGGTGTCGCCCTGGTAGACGCGTGAGCAGGAAGGGCAGACCGAGGCCCGTCGGTTGCCGCAGGCCACCCCTCATCATCCGCCGCACCATGGCCCACGCCAACGGCCACCCCATCGAGGTCACCGAGGTCAAAGCCCCCGCCAACCGCTACGAGATCGGCTACAGCGCCGAGCTGGCCGACGACACCAGCGCGGTATTCACCCCCGAAGAACTCGCCGACAACGGCATCGCCCTCATGATCTAGTGCTTCGTTCCTTTTTGAGCGGCAAGATTAAACGTACGATCAGGGCCCAGTAGGTCGT
The DNA here is from genome assembly GCF_051192615.1 of Streptosporangium sp. G11. Lineage (NCBI taxonomy): Bacteria > Bacillati > Actinomycetota > Actinomycetes > Streptosporangiales > Streptosporangiaceae > Streptosporangium > Streptosporangium sp. G11. The sequence continues at coordinate 50 of NZ_JBPJUQ010000095.1, read as the reverse complement.
TGATGGGCGGTGAGGCAGTGCCGAAGCTCCTGTTCGCGAGGGCCCCGAAG
>NZ_JBPJUQ010000094.1:0-26436 GCF_051192615.1 Streptosporangium sp. G11 | reverse complement strand
GCCGCCACCGAGAGCAACCCCTTCGCCGGCAAGGCCAACAGCGGCGCCACCTGGACCAACGACATCAGCCACGGCGAACTGCTGCGCACCAACGCCGACCAGACCATGACCGTCGACCCCTGCAACCTGCAACTCCTCTACCAAGGACGCAGCCCCAGCTCCGGCGGCGACTACGGCCTCCTGCCCTACCGGCCAGGCCTGCTGACCCACCAACGCTGACAACGTGACACCGACCCGGCCCGGATGATCCCGACACCCACCACCAAAACGCACACCCCACCGGGCGAGCGCGACCAGGACCGGGCCGGAGCCGCAACAGGAACGGGGCGGGCTCGGCACAAGACCGAGCCCGCCGCTTCTGGCACACCTGATCCATCCCACCCGCCCAACAGCTCATGTCCTGGCGTGGTCCGCTCGTCGGCGCCGCGGCCTCGCGCATCGAGCGAACACCAAGCAGAGGAGAACCGATGAGGCGATTGACCGCCATGCTCGCGGGCGCCGGTGCCGCGCTGCTGTACGCCGCCACGATCCTGGTGGCCGGACAACCCGCCGCCGCGGCCACTTTGACCGAGGTGACGAACTTCGGCACCAATCCCGGCAACCTGCGGATGCACCTCTATGTGCCGGACAACGTGCAACCCAGCCCTGCGATCGTGCTCGCCATGCACGGTTGCGGAGGTTCGGGCCCGGGCTTCTACTCGGGTTCGGAGTTCCGGTCCCTCGCCGACCGGCACGGCTTCATCGTCATCTACCCGTCGGCGTCCAAGAAGGGCAACTGCTTCGACTCCTGGTCCGCGGCGTCGCAGGTACGCGACGGGGGCAGCGACCCGGTCTCGCTGATGTCCATGATCACCCACACGCGGCAGCGCCACAACGGCGACGCCAACCGCATCTACGTCACCGGCTCCTCCGCCGGCGGCATGGAGACCAACATCATGCTCGGCAACTACCCCGACGTCTTCAAGGCCGGGGCGGCGTTCATGGGGGTGCCGTTCGGCTGCTTCACGAACGAGTCCGACTACATCCCCTCGCCCGGCGCGAGCAACTGCGCCTCCGGGCGGATCAGCAAGACGCCCCAGCAGTGGGGAGACCTGGTCCGTGCCGCCTATCCCGGATACAACGGTCCCCGGCCGCGCGTCCAGCTCTGGCACGGCACCACGGACAACCTCGTCTACTACGCCACCCACCAGCAGGCGATCGACCAGTGGACCAACGTGTTCGGCCTGAGCCAGACGCCCACCGCCACGGACACGCCGCAGCAGAACTGGAACCGCCGCCGCTACGCCGACGGCTCCGGCACGGTGCGGGTCGAGGCGTACAGCATCCAGGGGGCGGGCCACAGCCTGCCGATGAGCGGAATGGCCGCCGCCGCGATCCAGTTCTTCGGCCTCACCGGCGGGACGACCCCGACTCCGACCCCGACACCCGACCCGGGCACCGGATGCAGGGTCACCTACCTTCCCAGCACCTGGAACAACGGCTTCACCGCCGATGTCACCGTGACGAACACCGGCGCGACCCCCGTCAACGGCTGGACCGTGACCTGGACGTGGCCGGGGAACCAGCAGGTCACCAGTGCCTGGAACGCCACGGTGACCCAATCGGGCTCCCAGGTCAGCGCGCGCAACCTCTCCTACAACGGCACCATCGCACCGCAGGCCCGGACCGGTTTCGGGTTCCAGGGCACCTACAGCGGCACGAACTCGGCTCCGACCGCGTTCGCGCTGAACGGGACTTCCTGCGTCATGGGGTGAGTCCGTCCAGAAGGCCGGCTGCCACTTTCAGCGCGGGCCGTTCGTACTCCTCGGCGCGTGCGCGGAAGACCTGCTCGGCCCGGATCGCGGGCCAGTCCGCGGGAAGGTGCTCGGCCGGCAGGTGGGGATCCTGCCGGACGAGCTGTAGCCAGTCGGTGTGCAGCAACAGCTGCCGTACGAGATCGTCCGGCGCGTCGGGAAGTGGCCGGGTGACGTCCCACCTGGCGAGAAACGCCCGATAGCGCCGGGCGATCTGCTCGATGTCGAAGGCCTTCGCGACCAGGTCTCCGGCCTCGGTGGGTTCGAACGCCCTGGCGGTCAGCACCGTGACGTGATCGTCCACGTCCAGCGAGTCGAACACGTCGATGACCTTCTTCGGGCCCGGCGCGATCCACAGCCCGCTCTGCAGCGGGCCGAATCCGGCCCAGATGAGCCGGGACCGCAGGTCGTGGCGGGTGCTGCGCCTGCTGTCCGGCAGGGAGAACCCGACGACCGTCCAGGTGCCGTCCCAGTCGCGGTTCACCGCGCCGGTCTCCCAGATCCGCCGGCGCCCATCCCGGAGCACCGCCACGGCGTGCGGGGTGAGCTCGAGGTACGCCCTGCGTCCCACTCGATGCCGGGTCACGAGGTTGCGCTTCACCATGCGGGCGAGCGTGGACCGGAGAGCCTCCTCGGAGACGCCGAGGCGGGCGAACACGTCGATCATGCTGCCCAGGGAGATGGCGGTACCGCGGTCCAGCGCGTAGATGCCGAGGAAGCTGAATATCAGGGACTGCGGGCGCGCGGGCGGCGCCGATTCGCCTTCGCCGCCGATGGTCACACCGAAAGCGTAGACGGGCCAGATGTCAGACACATAATTGACGAAAGTCAGATATATGCCCGAGGAGATCTCATGAACGTCGACGAACTGGTCGCCATCGACGTGCACACGCACGCCGAGGTCTCCGCCGACGGGCACGCCTCGCTCAGTGACGAGCTGGCCGGCGCCCTGGCGAAGTACTTCAGGGGGCACTCCCGGCCCACCATCGCCGAGACGGCCTCCTACTACCGCGAGCGCAAGATGGCGGCGGTGGTGTTCACCGTCGACGCCGAGCACGCCACCGGGCATCCGCGCATCTCGAACGAGGAGATCGCGGCGAGTTGCGCCGCCCATGCCGACGTGCTGATCCCCTTCGCCAGCGTCGACCCGTGGAAGGGCAGGGCCGGTGTCCGCGAGGCACGCCGGCTCGTGGCCGAGTACGGCGTGCGCGGCTTCAAGTTCCATCCGAGCGTCCAGGGCATGGCGCCCGACGACCGAGCGGCCTATCCCCTCTACGAGGCGATCGAGGAGATGGGCGTGCCGGCGCTGTTCCACACCGGCCAGACCGGCATCGGCGCCGGCCTGCCCGGCGGGGGCGGGATCCGGCTGAAGTACTCCAACCCGATGCTGGTCGACGACGTCGCCGTGGACTTCCCCGAACTGCGGATCATCCTCGCTCATCCGTCCTTCCCCTGGCAGGACGAGGCCCTGGCGGTCGCCACGCACAAGCCGTACGTGTACATCGACCTGTCCGGATGGTCGCCGAAGTACTTTCCCCCGCAGCTCATCCGGTACGCCAACACGCTGCTGAAGGACAAGGTGCTCTTCGGATCCGACTATCCGATGATCATGCCGGATCGATGGCTCGCCGACTTCGACGCCCTCGACATCAAGCCCGAGGTCCGCCCGAAGATCGTCAAGGACAACGCCGTACGCCTGCTCGGGCTCGGCGCCTCCTGATATCGGGCAAAGGATTGACGTCCGTCACAAATATGCCTAACCTCCGGGCAAGCAGGCGCAGCGCTCGCTCTCGGACTGAGGAGCTCAGTCATGACGAACCCGTCGGTCTTCCCCCCCAACCAGGTTCAGCTCCGTCGCGCGGTGGCCTCCAGCTTTCTGGGCAGCGTCATCGAGTACTACGACTTCCTGCTGTACGCCACGGCCTCGGCGGTGGTCTTCAGTAAGATCTTCTTCTCCTCGCTCGACCCGCTCACGGCCACGGTCGCCAGCTTCGGCACCTTCGCCACGGGTTACCTCGCCAGGCCGCTCGGCGGGGTGATCTTCGGTCACTTCGGCGACCGGCTCGGCCGCAAACGCATGCTGGTCCTGACCATGGTCCTGATGGGTCTCGCCAGCTTCCTCATCGGCGTGCTCCCCACCTACGAGCAGATCGGCGTCCTCGCCCCGATCGCCCTCGTCGCCCTTCGCGTACTGCAGGGCGTCGCCATCGGCGGCGAATGGGGAGGCGCCGTGCTGATGTCCGCGGAGCACGCGACCAGCCGCCGCGGCCTCTGGGCGAGCTTCACCAACGCCGGGGCCCCGTTCGGCATGGTGCTCTCCACCGGGGTGCTCAGCGGCACCGCGGCCGCCCTGGGCGAGGAGGCGTTCCTGAGCTGGGGCTGGCGGGTGCCGTTCCTGCTCAGCATCCTCCTGCTGGCGGTCGGCCTGTTCGTCCGGCTGCGGGTCGAGGAGACCCCCGTGTTCGAGGCGGCCGGCAGCCGCGCCCCCCGGATGCCGCTGCTGGAGGTGTTCCGCCACCATCCGAGGACACTGATGCTCGGGGTAGGCGTCGGACTGTCCGCGTTCGTGGCCCAGGGCACACTGACCACCTATCTCATCGCCTACGGCGTCCGGACCGGTTTCACCCGGCAGGCCGTGCTGAACGGCCTCACGCTCTCCTCCGCGCTGGCCGTGGTGAGCATCGTCGCCTGGGCGGCGCTCTCGGACCGGGTCGGACGCCGTCCGGTCGTACTGGCGGGCGCGCTGCTCATGGCCGGGTTCGGCTTCGTCCTGTTCCCGATGGTGAACACCGGCAACGTCGCCGTGCTCACCCTCGCGCTGGTGCTGGGCCAGGCGGTCATCCACCCCCTGATGTACGGACCGCTCGGAGCGTTGTACGCCGAACTCTTCCCCACCAGAAACCGCTATACCGGCGCCTCGCTCGGCTACCAGATCGCCGGACTCGGCGCCGGCCTGGGCCCGTTGCTGTTCGCCCAGATGGACGCGTCGTCCGGAGGCGGTAGCACGACGACGATCTCAGTGATCATCGCCGTCTGCTGCCTGCTGACCGTGGTCTGCGTGCTGGCCCTGCGCGAGACCAGCACCGACGACCTCACTTCGGACACCCCGGCGGTCCCAACCGCCACCGATGCGTAACGCCGGGCTCGGCGGCTGGCCCGCCCGCCGGGCCCGGATGAGCCCCGGCCGCATCGCGTTCGTCCTCGCGGACCGGTCGGTCAGCTACGCCGACCTCCACGAGCGGGTGACCCGCCTGGCGTCGCGGATGCGCGAGGCGGGGATCCGGGCGGGGAACCGGGTCGCCTACCTCGGCCCCAACCACGTCGCCTTCGCCGAGACCATGTTCGCCACCCACATGCTGGGCGGCGTCTTCGTCCCGCTGAACTTCCGGCTGACCGCGCCCGAGATCGCCTACATGCTCCGGCACTCGGGCGCCTCGCTTCTCGTGTACGACCCCGGCTGCGCGGGGACGGTACGCGACCTGCCCGGACCGTACACGGTCGTGGCCTTACGGTCGCCCGCCCCGGGGGAGCACGACTTCGAGACCTGGGTGTCGCAGGGCGATCCCGATCCCGTCGACGTCCCGGTGGCGCTCGACGACATCGCCCTGATCCTCTATACCTCCGGCACGACCGGCAGTCCCAAGGGGGCGATGCTCAGCCACGCCAACCTGGTGTGGAACTGCTTCAACATGATGATCGGCGTGGACGTGGCGAGCACCGAGGTGACGCTGATCAGCGCGCCGCTTTTCCACGTCGCGGCCCTGAACCAGACAATGCTGCCGACCTTCCTCAAGGGCGGCACCTCGGTGATCATGCCGTCCTGGGACGCCGAACTCTGTTACGACCTCATCGAGAGGCACCGCGTGACGTGGATGTTCGGCGTCACCACGATGTTCGCCGACTTCGCCCGGTCACCGCGCTGGGCCGACGCCGACCTCTCGTCGCTGCGCACCCTCATGTCCGGCGGCGCCGCCGTCCCCGTGACGCTGATCCGCATGTACCAGGAGAGGGGCCTGGTCTTCTGCCAGGGCTACGGACTGACCGAGACCGCACCCGGCGCGACCTTCCTCGAGGCGGGCGAGAGCGTGCGCAAGGTTGGCTCGGCCGGGGTTCCGGTCTTCTTCTCCGAGGTGTGTGTGGTCCGCCCCGATCTCACTCCGGCACCGGTCGGGGAGCCCGGCGAGGTTCTCATCCAGGGGCCGAACGTCACCCCCGGCTACTGGCGGGACCCGGAGGCGACCGCCGCCGCGCTGACCGAGGACGGCTGGTTCCACTCCGGCGACATCGCGATCGTGGACGAGGAGAGCCATCTGACCATTGTCGACCGAGTCAAGGACATGTACATCTCCGGCGGGGAGAACGTCTACCCGGCGGAGGTCGAGGGTGTGCTCTTCGCGCATCCGGCCGTGGCGGAGGCCGCCGTGGTGGGGATGCCGGACGAGAAGTGGGGCGAGGTGGGCCGCGCTTTCGCCGTGCTCCGTCCCGGCGCCACCGTCACCCCCGGCGAGCTGACGGAGTTCCTCCATCCTCGGCTCGCGAAGTACAAGATCCCCGTTTGTTTCGAGATCGTCGACGCGCTACCGAAGACAGGGTCAGGCAAGATCCGCAAATCCGAACTCCGCGACCGCCCCCTGCCCGGATGAGGGCAGGACTGGAATTGACCCGGGTCGGTAGACACATCGGGGCTTTCGGCTACGCGGCCGATTCGAGCTCGTCGACCAGATGAGGCGCCTCCGGTCCTGGTCAGATGAATGGGCCCACTCACGCCTGCTTCATGCTGATCCGCTTGAGCACGGGCTGCGGACCTGTCGCAGCAATTAGTGACCTCGTTCCCGGCCGAGGAAGCACGACAGGAGTCGCCTGAAGTCGTGCGGGTGCTCGAGCGCCGGAACATGTCCGCATCGGCCGAGCACGTGCAGACGGACATCGGCCAGGTGTTCGAGCAGGGGCAGGGCTGCCGTCCCGAGCGGGGTGACTCGGTCCTCGGCGCCGTGGACGAGCAGCACGGGCGCGCGGATCCCTGCCAGCGTTTGCGCCGAGAGGGTGAGCTCCTCGGCCCAACGTGCCCTGGGTGGAGGGAACAACGACGCGAACGCGGCCGCCCCCGCTCGCATCGCGGCCGCACGGGCGGCGACGGCCGACTCGGTCACGAGCGCTTGGTCGAGGACGAGGCGACTCAACATGTCTCGTGCCCCGAGCGGGCCGGCGGGGGCGGCCCAGACCGCGTCGAGCTCGGCGGACAGCGGCGCCCCGGGGGCGCCCATCGTCGAGACCGCCACGACACGGGTGACCTGCTGGGGACGCGCGGCCGCCAACGCCAGCGCCACGGCACCGCCCATGGAGTGGCCCACCACGGCGTAGTGCTCGACACCGAGAGCATCCATCAGGCCCGCGGCCTGCTCCGTCCACAGCCGGAGCCCACCCCTGGAGCCCACCGGGATTGGTGTACGGCCGAACCCCGCCTGGTCAGGAGCCACCAGGTGCCAGGACGTGCCCAGCGCCTGTGCCGTCGTTGCCCAGGCGCCGGATCCGGTCGTACCCGGTCCGGAGCCGTGCAGCATCAGCACCGCGGGCCCGGTGCCGCTCTCCAGGACGTGGACGGGGGAGCCGTCGACTGTGACGGTCCGAAGTGCCGTCACCGAGACAGGCCAGGTGTGCTCATGCGGACGCGGAGTTGACGGACTTCGAGAAGAGATCCATCATCGCCCTGCCGAACTGCGGCATGTCGGGCCAGCCGCGGCAGGAGACGAGGTTGCCGTCCACGACGTCGGGAGCGTCGATGACCGTCGCGCCCGCGTTCTCCATGTCACCGGTGATGGGGGGGAAGCACGCCGTCTTTCGGCCCTTCAGCAGCCCGTACACGGCCGGCACCTGCGCGCCGTGGCACACCAGCGCGATCGGGAGGTCGCGCGCGAAGAAGTGCTCGGTGATGCGCCTGACGTCGGCGTCGACCCGGATCCACTCGGGGGCACGTCCCCCGGGGATGATGAGGGCGTCATAGCGCTCGACGTCGACCTCGGCCCAGGGCACGTCGACCGGCAACTTCCGGCCGTTCTTCTCCACGTAGGCGTCGGAGTTGGGGTCGAACTCGTGGATGACCAGCTGAACGTCACGCATCGTCCGTGACGAGACGTCAACGTCCCAGCCGCCCTCCTGCACGCGATAGTAGGGATACATGGTGTCGAGCTCCTCGGCGGCGTCGCCGGTCAGGAGCAGCGCTCTGGGCACTTGCTTCTCCTAGCATCTGGGCGGGTGAGGTGGATCCAATCCGATCCGATCCGATCCGCTCCGATTGGGTTAGCATTCCTCGGCCAGGCCCGCCCGTCAAGCCTTTGCCGCCATTGAGTCCGCGTCCTGGGCCTCGTCGAACAGTCGTCGGAACCGCTCGCCGGACAGCAGGATGTGCCGGCGCATGGCGTAGGCGGCGGCGTCGGGGTCACGTGCGGCGATCGCGGCCAGAACCTCTTCGTGCTCGGCCATGGCCAAGTGAGTGACCTGGGTGTCGTGGAGAAGCCGGAACAGGTGCACGTGCGGGTGCAGCACGACCAGGCCTTCGGCCTCCATACGGTTCAGAGCGTCTCGGATCGGCGTCTGCGAGACCCCCAGCTCTCGCGCCAGGACGTCGATCGTGACGCGGGAGTCGGGCTCGATCCGTAGCGACATCAGGAGGACTTCCCAAAACCAATTTGGATGCCCCGACACGCCCGACCGGCCCCAACAATTTCCACGTCACCGACCGTCACATCAACATACGTAATAGCCGAGTTTCGGGAAGTCCTCCAGCTGTCCGAGCAGCGTGTCGTACACCTCGTCGGCAAGCCGGCCGCGAGATCTCCCCGGCGGCGTTCCGCCCCTCATGGCCCCACGGCGCCGCGCGATCACCGCTTCGTCGTCCATCGTGACGTGAGGTCCCTTCTAGCGTCTTCGCGAACCTATTGACATCGGTCGTAACGCTGCTGCATGGTGACGACCACTCGGATCGTATAGGAAAGATGACGGATGCTAGCCATCCTGCACCATCGCGGAACCGCCCGCCAGCGCCCTACTTCGGCCACCCAAAGCTCCCCTGAGCATGCTCGACGTCCTGCTCGGTTCGCCACCGGGCCACAAAAGGACCGAAGGACTTCTCGACTGACTGAAGACCCAGTACGGCGCGGCGTACTCGTGAGGCCGGTCTGCGGGGCGGCGCCCGCGACAGCCCGATAATTCGACCAAGGGTCACCGTCATCTTCCTCCCCTCCCTTCGGAGGATGGGTCACGTGCGGCACCTACCGATGTTTCATCGATGATCATGAGAAGGTCGTGCATAAATCCGCGATAGTGGTGTGCTCCAGCGTCAGCGCGGCGGGAGCGGCGATCCACCGCCCCCGCCGCGTGAACGGGTCAGCGGCGGTTGAGGTTCTGCATCCACTCCCGCAGCGCGCGCGCCTGCCGCGCGAGCTCGGAACGCGCCGCAGCGTCACCGGAGGCCTTGTCGTTAGCCAGGTCGACGATCGAGTTCAGCGCCGGGATGGCGGTGGTGTAGTTGGTTGCCAGGTAGCTGTCCCGCGCGATGTCCAGGGCGGCATCGGCGGCGTCCGCGGCGGCCGCGGTCAGCAGCCCGGCCGCTCGGTCGGCCTCGATCAGCAGGCTGGTCTCGCGGTAGGACGAGCAGTTGGCGCCCGTGCGGTCGGCGGTCGTCTCGATTCCGCCGAGGATGATCCGCATGAACGAGTCGTCGTAGTAATGCGTCCGGAAGTGGCCGAGGATGTTTGAGAACGCCTTGCCGCCGCCCCAGTTCTGGCACCACGCGATCGGGTGGTCGCCGTTCATCAGCCGCAGCGGGTTGGTGGCCGCGTTGCCGCTGTTGAGGCTGCGCTGGTAGCTGTCCTCGTTGAGGCTCAGCAGCGTGTGCACGTCGGCCCGCATGTTGCGGTCGAAGTTGTAGAGCTCGTCGACCGTCATCCACCGGGCAGGGAGATGCGCGGTCGCCGGGTGCGTGTGGTCCTCGGTCACCACCTCGGTGTGGATGCAGCTGCCGCACTGGCCGAACCCGTTCTGGCCGTTCGGATGGTTGGTGAAGAACCCACCGACGAGGTTGCCGTACCACGGCCAGGTGCGGGTCTCGAACGAGTCGGCGGCGCCGTGGATGCCGACATAGCCGCCGCCCTGGTTCATGTAGGCCTCGAAGTTCGGCTGCTCGGTGATCGAATTGAGCGGGCCCGGGTGCCCGACGTTGGACTCGAAGACGATCGTGTCGTACTGCTTGAGCGTGTCGAGGCTCAGGAACGGGCTCGTGGGCAGCGTGACGGTCGGGAGTTGCGGGTCGTAGACGTCGACGTTGAATTTGTGCGCGATGCCGAGCTTCTGGATCGCGGCCACGGTGTGCGGGATGTGGTCGTGCCGGAAGCCCGTCGTCTTGGAGAAGACCAGGACGTTGTAGTCGGCGTCCGGGTTGTGCGGGAGCGGGGCGAGCACCGGGTCCGGGATGAACTTCGGGCCCTCCGCGGGCTCAGACTCGAGGCCCGTCGCGGGCTCCGGCGCGAGCCGGCCGTTGAGCTGGTCGATCAGGTAACGCGCATCGCCCACGAGTGTGCTGCGGGCCGAGCCGGGCGCGATCCGGTCGCCGGCGATCGAGACGAACTCGTTCAGGACCTGGCTCGCACGCTTGGCCGAACCGGCGTCGGCGAGCGCCTTCGCCTCGTCGAGCTTGGCTTGGAGCGCCGCGCCGACCTCCGCCGGGACGCTGCCGGCGGTCACGAACCGGGCGATCAGCGTGCCGACGTCCGCGAACGATGTCGTCACGATGAACGTCTGCGTGTACTTCGCGCTGTTGGAAGCAGCGTCAGAGAGATGCACCGCGAGCGTGTGCACGCCGAGCGACAGGTCGGAGGTCTGCACCGGCAACGGCGGGACCAGCTTGCCATCGAGGTACATGTTCAGCACAGCCACTCCGCCCGAGCCGGGGGCGGGGTCCGTGCGCGTCGGGATAAGTGTGGCGACGTGACCGACGTGACCGTCGGTGATCGCCGGGTACGATGCAGCCGGCGCGCGCGTGTCGATCCGGACCGAGATCGAGCGGAACGCCGCGACGTTTCCGGACGTGTCGACCGCGCGGTACCGGACGCTGGTGTTACCCTCCTGCGTGATCACCGCCGACGCCGTGGCCGACGCCGGCGCCCCCTCGACGGGCACGTCGAGGTAGGCGGCGCCGCCGTTGAGCGAGTACTGGAACTTTGCGATGCCGACGTCGTCGGTCGCCGACATGTTCAGCGTCACCGAGCCGCGGTACCAGTTGTTCTGGCCGGTCGGCGCAGAGGGCGACAGCGTCGCCACGTTGATCGTCGGCGGTGTCGTTTCCTCTGCCCACGACGGTGCCGCGGGGATGAGTGCGGCCGCCGTCACGCAGGCGGCCAATGCCAATGTGCGAAATCTTCTCCGCATGAGTGTCTTCTCTCTTGCCGCTATACGAGCGGGTTCGCTAGGTGCCGATGCCCGTGCCGACGAACTCGGCCCAGTTGAGGTTGAACAGGTTGCCGCCCGTGGCGCCACCCGTGACCGAGCGGAACACCAGGAACAGCTCATGCGTCCCGGACATCGAGACCGGGAACGTCTGGCTCGTCCAGGTTCCCGTCCCGCCGGTGGACACGAGGTTGGCCGTCGTCAGGATCGGCCCGGTGATCGAGTCCTGACGGACCTCGATTGCCGCCAGCGGCGACCCGGGCGTGCGGCCGGTCGCCGCGTCCGCCACGCGGAACGTGATCGAATCGATGTTGGTCAGGTTGAATGGGCCGTTGAGCTGGAGCCAGTCGCCCGAGCCCAGGCTGCCGCGGTGCACGCCGGCGCCGCCGTCGGTGTTGTTCGCCGTGTTGGTGCCGGACTGGTTGACGACGAACTCCACCTCCTGGTGCTTCTGGCGGATCTGGTGCTGGCCGGTCGTGGTCAGCTGCGGGACGCCGCCCGGACCGCCGTGGTCGGTGTAGCGCGCCTGGACCACGCCGGAGACGTTGCCGCCGTGTGAGACGTCGTCGGCGATCGTGTGAAGCACGCCCGAGCAGCCGTTGACGGACTCCTCGGCGTGGCCGTGCGCGTCGTGGCCGAGCACGAACGTCACCTGCACCTCGGAGCAATTCACCGTCCCGTCCTCGGGGTCGGTGACCGTGACCGTGAACGGGATGTCGTCGCCGAACGCGAACGTCCCGCCCTCCACCGGCGTATTGACGACCACCGTCGGGCTCGTGTTGCCCACGGTGATCACGGTGCTGGTCGAGGTTTGCTTGCCGGACGAGTCGAGCACGGTCAGCACGGCCGTGTAGCGGCCGGACTGCGTGTAGGTGTGTGTCGGGTTCGGGTCGGTCTCGATCGCCGAGCCGTCGCCGAAGTTCCACTCGTAGCGGATCGAGTCGGCGGGATCCTCATCCAGCGAGCCGGCGCTGGAGAAGTTCACGGTCAGCGGCGTTGAGCCATCGGTGCGGTCCGTGGTGAGCACGGCCTTCGGCGCGCGCTTGCCCTTGACGTACTCCCACTTGTACATGCCCGCGTCGGGGCTGATGACGTTGAACCCATTGCCGTAGGTCAGCAGGTAGAACGCGCCGTCAGAACCGAACTGCAAGTCCATCGGGTTGTCGCACTCGAACCGGAACCTGCCTGCCCCGGCGTTCGCACGGCTGCCGCAATCCAGGAAGTTGTTGATCTTCTGGACATGGTTGTTCTGCTTGTCGAGCTTGACCTCGCGCAGCGTGTCCTGCGTCCACTCGCTGATGATCACCGAGTCGTCGTAGTACGGCGGGAACTTGTTAGGGTTCGGGTTCTCCGCGTCGTAGTGGTACTTCGTGACCCCGTGCGGACCGACGCCGCCGGTGTAGAGCTCGGGGAACAGCCGCGGGCATTCGGTCGTCGAGCCGGGCGCGATCGGGCCCGGGGTCGGCGCGTAGTAGGCCTCGCACGGGGTGCCGAGCGGCGTGTTCGTGTTGTTGTCGCGGTAGGAGTACCAGATGTCCGGGTCGGTGACCGGCGGGACGTCCCTCAGGCCCGGCTCGACCGTCGGACCGCCCTCAATGTTCCACAGCGAGTCGTTGCGCTGCGTCGGCCCGTCGCAGTCGAACTTCTGAGGCGGGTTGTTCAGCGGCGTGCCCGCGGTGGTGGTGCCGGGCGCGAACTCGTGGAAGTTCCACTCGTAGTACGCGAGGTCGCGCTTGTAGCACGTCGGCCAGCCGTAGTTGGACGGCTTGCGCACGATCTGGTAGCGGCCGGTGCCCGACGGGCCGCGCGAGCGCTGCGGTGTCTGGGCGTCGGGCGAGTAGTCGCCGATGTAGGCCACGTCGTTCTCGTCGACCTGGATCCGGAACGGGTTGCGGAGACCCATCGCGTAGACCTCCGGCCGCGTCTTGTCCTGCGGCGCGCCCGCGACCAGCGGGAACAGGTTACCCGACGGGATCGAGTAGGCGCCCGTGCCGGAGCTGAAGTCGACCTTGTTGGCGTCGGCGGCGGAGATGTTGCCGTCCTTGACCTTGATCCGCAGCACCTTGCCGCGCAGGTCGTTGGTGTTCAGCGCGCTGCGGCGCGAGTCACCGGTGAGCCGCTGATACCAGCCGCCCGCCTGCGCCGTGTTGGTGGCGATCGCCGGCGTGGCGGTGCCGGTCAGGCCGGCGCCGTCGGCGGTGATCTGCGGCTGATCGGACTGCTGCTTGCCGCGGCGGAAGAACACGTTGACGTTCGACGTGTTGACCGGGCCGCCGCTGGTCTGGATCTCATCCGCCTCGATGTTCGAGAGCGCCTCGAGCGCCGCGTCGATCGCATTGCGATCCGCGTTCCACGCGATCGGCTCCGTCGTCTGGCCCTCGAAGGTCAGCGTGAACGTGCCGCCCGTCGCGTTGGTGACGCGCACGGTCTGCTGCTCGTCGGTCTTCTGCGAGTTGTACGGCCCGTAGCCGCCGGCGTTGATGCCGCCCGCGGGCGTGTCATCGCCGGTGACCATCCAGAGGTTGCCGTGCTTGTCGAAGTCGATGTCGCCCCCGACGTGGCAGCACTCCTGGCGGTTGACCGGCACGCGCATGATCTGCTGCTCGGAGCCCATGTCGAGGTGCGCCGGCGTGCTGTCGGTGGCGTCGACGAACTTGAAGCGGCTGAGCTGGAAATAGCCCACGTACGGATCCCACGCGGTCTTGGACGCCGCCACGTTCGGCGGGTTGGTGTTCGGCGTGATCTGGGTGACGACCGATCCGTCGCTCAGCTTGACGTCGGTGACCTCTTTCCCCGAGTAGTAGAGGTAGACCCACTTGTTGGTCGCGAAGTTGGCGTCGACCGCCGGGCCATAGAGCCCGTCCTCGCCCGCGGAGTAGATCTGCTGCGTCATCGGCAGGCTCGGATCGGCGAAGTTGGCGACGACCGTGGTGACGCCCGCGGTCGAGTCGTGCATGCGCAGCGAGCCGAGGCGGTCCGTCTGCAGAACGCGGCCGTCCGGCAGCTGGTCGAAGCCGATCGGCTCCTGCAGGTTCGGCGGCGAGCCGATCTTCGTCTGCTGGTAGTTGGCCAGCACGGTCGCGCCGCAATCGCTGTAGACCGGGTCGGCCTGGCCCGCGGCCCAGCCGATCGCGCCCTTGAGGTGCTTGGTGAGGCCGGCGTCGAAGCTCGCGGCCGTGTTGCCCAGGCCGGTGTAGAACGAGCGGCCGCCCTGGAAGTCCTTACACCACGAGACCGGGTGATCGGCGCCCATCGTGCCCCCGGCGATCCCGTCGAGGTCGGCGCCCTGCGGCTGCGGCCCGAACGGGTCCTCGACGACGGTGGCGAGGACGTGTGACACGCCGCGGACGTTCTTCGTGAAGTTGTACCAGTTGTCGGTCCGCGACCAGAACTGCGGCAGATCCTTGCTCGCGTCGTGGACGCGGTCGGCGACCTTCACGTCACCCGATTGCACGTCGGTCCTGCCGGACGCACGCGTCCCCAGGACGTCAGTCAGGAACGACCAGGACTCGTCGGTCTCGACCGCCGAGCCGACGCCGACGAAGCCGCCGCCGTCGCGGTAGTAGCTCTCGAAGTTCGCGCGTTGCGCGTCCGTGAGCGGGCTCGCGAGACCCGTGTCCAAGAACACGACCGCGCGGTACTGCCCCAGCTTCTTCTCCGTGAAATGGTCGCCCACGTCAGCGGGCCCGGGCGCCACGACCGTGAAATCACCGGTTCTGGCCGCATCCCGGATCGCGGCCAGGCCGGACGACGACACCGCGTCCTGGGTGCTGCGCACCACGAGCACCTTGAAAGCGGGCTCAGCCGCCGTGGCGGCCTCGGCGCTCACCGGCGTCGTGAGGAGCGTGATGAAAGGGGCTATGAGGGCTAAGGCCATCGTGGTCGCGGTGCGACCTCTCGGACGTCGTCCGTTTTCTGGCAGGGCTGCGTCGAGCAGCCTGGCCCACGTTCGATGACGTGGTGACATGAAAAGCCCTTCCTGACTGGGGGGATGTCAGGCAAGGCGCGCGCCGCCGCGCTTATGCCACTTGGTGGTAGCGGATATTGCGGTTGCTGGAGGGTGCCGTCTCCAGGTCTGTGGGGCCGTCAGTAAGGTGCCGGCCTGGGTAAATCCATGATCGTGGTCGGGTCGTCGATGATGTGGTTGATCACCATGCTCGCCGCGCCACGGGAGGCGGCGCCGAAGCCGAGCGTGGAGGCGACGAATCGGCGCTGGGCGGCTGGAGCGGCTACCACGAGCCGTTGCAGCCGGTCTTGTGCGTGTGGCAGCAGCCACTGGGCCGGCGAGGCGAAATAACCTCCGATGACGATCACTCGCGGGTTGAACAGGTTGGCCAGGATCGAGTCACCGAGACAGGCCAGGTGTGCTCATGCGGACGCGGAGTTGACGGACTTCGAGAAGAGATCCATCATCGCCCTGCCGAACTGCGGCATGTCGGGCCAGCCGCGGCAGGAGACGAGGTTGCCGTCCACGACGTCGGGAGCGTCGATGACCGTCGCGCCCGCGTTCTCCATGTCACCGGTGATGGGGGGGAAGCACGCCGTCTTTCGGCCCTTCAGCAGCCCGTACACGGCCGGCACCTGCGCGCCGTGGCACACCAGCGCGATCGGGAGGTCGCGCGCGAAGAAGTGCTCGGTGATGCGCCTGACGTCGGCGTCGACCCGGATCCACTCGGGGGCACGTCCCCCGGGGATGATGAGGGCGTCATAGCGCTCGACGTCGACCTCGGCCCAGGGCACGTCGACCGGCAACTTCCGGCCGTTCTTCTCCACGTAGGCGTCGGAGTTGGGGTCGAACTCGTGGATGACCAGCTGAACGTCACGCATCGTCCGTGACGAGACGTCAACGTCCCAGCCGCCCTCCTGCACGCGATAGTAGGGATACATGGTGTCGAGCTCCTCGGCGGCGTCGCCGGTCAGGAGCAGCGCTCTGGGCACTTGCTTCTCCTAGCATCTGGGCGGGTGAGGTGGATCCAATCCGATCCGATCCGATCCGCTCCGATTGGGTTAGCATTCCTCGGCCAGGCCCGCCCGTCAAGCCTTTGCCGCCATTGAGTCCGCGTCCTGGGCCTCGTCGAACAGTCGTCGGAACCGCTCGCCGGACAGCAGGATGTGCCGGCGCATGGCGTAGGCGGCGGCGTCGGGGTCACGTGCGGCGATCGCGGCCAGAACCTCTTCGTGCTCGGCCATGGCCAAGTGAGTGACCTGGGTGTCGTGGAGAAGCCGGAACAGGTGCACGTGCGTGTGCAGGCGAGCGAGCGCTTCGCGGATGACCTGGTTCTCCGCGCTCAGGGCGACGAGATCGTGAAAAGCGGCGTCACGCAGCCCGAAGGCGCCATAGGCCATGGGCCCGTCGCCCCCCTCCAGCTCCGCCATCTCCTCCAGCATTCGTCGCAGACCGGCCACCTGCTTCGAGGATGCGCGTTCGGCGGATCTGCGCGCCGCCGCCGGCTCGAGAAGCAGGCGGACCTCAAGCATGTCCTCGAATCGGTCACGGGTGATCTGGGGGGGAATGCGATAGCCGGCATGGGGCACGCGCACGACCAGGCCCTCGGCCTCCATGCGGTTCAGAGCGTCTCGGATCGGCGTCTGCGAGACCCCCAGCTCTCGCGCCAGGACGTCGATCGTGACGCGGGAGCCAGGCTCGATCCGTAGCGACATCAGCTGTCCGAGCAGCGTGTCGTACACCTCGTCGGCAAGCCGGCCGCGAGATCTTCCCGGCGGGGTTCCGCCCTCCACGGCCCCACGGCGCCGCGCGATCACCGCTTCGTCGTCCATCGTGACGTGAGGTCCTTTCTTGCGTCTTCGGGAACCTATTGACATCGGTCGCAACGCTGCGGGATGTTGACGCTCCCACCCGGATCGTATAGGAAAGGTGACGGATGCCAGCCATCCTTCACCCATCGGGGAACCGCCCGCCATCGCTCCGCTTCGATCAGTTGGAGCTCTCATGAGCATGCTCGACGTCCTACTCGGTTCGCCACCGGGCCGCACAAGGACCGAAGGACTTCTCGACTGCCTGAAGCCCCATTACGTCGCGGCGTACTCGTGACGCCGGTCCGCGGGGCAGCCCCTGCGACAGCCGGCAACACGCCTGAACCCAGCAGCTGCTCGGCGAAGCAGGCAGCAAGGCTCCAGAAGTCCACCCCCCAGAAAGCAGGCAAGAAGATGCGGTATCCCAAGCGGATAGGACGACTGTCCGTTCCCGGTCGAAAGGTGCAGCTGGCGACGGCGGCCATGTTGGTGGCCACGACCATGGCGGCTTGCGGCCAGGACGACGGCGCGAAGGCGAGCGCTCCCAAGGCACCGGCGACCATCCCGGAGCTCACCAAGGACCCGCTGACCCTCAGCTTCATCTGGTTCGACTGGCCCCCCGCCCACGCGCTGGAAGACTTCGCGAACGCGGAGTACACCAAGGGGCGGTCGAACGTGACCATCAAGGTCAACACCGTGCCGAACGCGAACTGGCACGACGCGATGTTCACCCAGTTCGCAGCGCACAAGACCGACTTCGACATCCCGATCCTGGACTCGCAGCACATCGGTGAGGCCGTGACGAACGGCAACATCCTCGACATCACCGACTTCGTCAAGAAGAACATCGACGTCAAAGCCTACAACCCGTACCTCCTGGCGGCCTACGGCCAGTACCCCCAGGCGGAGACCGGCAAGCGCGACGAAAACGCCAGCCTGTACGGACTGCCGCTGCTCGGCGACACCTGGACGATGATCTACCGCAAGGACCTGATCGGCGACAAGCCACCGCAGACGTGGGACGAGATGATCTCAGTCGCCGCGAAGTGCCAGGCGGACAACCCTGGCGTCAGCGGGCTGGCCTTCCACCAGGCCAACGGCTCCGACGCCGCGGCCGTAACCTACAACACGGTCAACGGCGTCTACGGCGGCAACCTCTGGGACTCCAAGTCGCGCAAGATCGACGGCGTCATCAACGACGCCGCGGGCCAGGAGGCGATGGACGTCCTGGTCAACAAGATGAAGCCGCTGACCGCCAAGGGCTCCGGCAACTGGTTCATCGACGAGGTGAACGCGGCGGTCGCCCAGGGCAAGGCATGCATCGCGTTCAACTGGATCGCCGCGAGCGGCGGCCTGCTCGACCCGAAGCAGTCGACGCTCGGCACCACGCGGGAGCAGATTCTCGAAAAGCTGGGTTTCGCCACCCTGCCGAGCCAGAAGACGAACCTGGTGCCTCTCGGCGGCATGGGGATGCACGTGTCGGCCTACTCCTCCGCGGCGAAACAGGCGGAGGCCCTGAACTTCATGAAGTGGTTCGAGCAGGCCGACATCCAGAAGAAGTGGGCCGCGGCCGGTGGCGTGCCATCGCGTACGGACGCCCTGGAGTCGCCCGAGTTCCTCAATGCCGGGCCGTTCAACCAGGTGTACGCCGACTCGGTCACGCGGATGCGGGACATGTGGAACGTGCCCGAGTACGCGCGCCTCGTCGACATCGAGAACACCAACGTGAACGCGGCTCTCAACGGCGCGAAGAAGCCGAAGGACGCGCTCGACGACATCGCCAAGGAGCAGCAGGGCGTACTCGACTCCGGCAACCGCAAGGGCGGCGGCGGACTGTGAGTGGCCCCGTCCCTCTGACGACCGACCACCCCGGGCAGGTGGCGTCCGCGACGCCGCCTGCACCGGGTCGGTCCCGCCGGTTGAGCGACCGCGGGCTCGCAGTGGCCTTCATCTCCCCCGCGCTGCTGCTGTTGCTCGCGATGTCGGTGTTCCCGTTGCTGTGGGCGTTGTACCTGTCTTTCACCGACTACTCGGCCACCCGCGGGGGGCCCGCCCATTTCGTCTGGTTCGAGAACTACACCGCCATCCTGACGTCGGCGCAGGTCCACCTGAGGGCCCTGACGACGTTGATCTACGTGGTCGGCGCGGTCGCCTTGCAGACCGTGCTCGGTTTCGCCATCGCCTACCTGATCTCACGGCGCACGCACGGGCGAGGACTGCTGACCACTCTGTTCCTGGTTCCGATGATGCTGTCGCAGGTCGTGGTCGGGCTGTTCTGGCGATTCATGCTCGACGCGCAATTCGGCGTGATCAACAGCATGCTCGGCTCGCTCGGCCTGGAGCCGGTGGAGTGGCTCACCCGGCAGCGAACGGCACTGATTTCCCTGATCGTGGTCGACACCTGGCAATGGACGCCGTTCATCATGCTCATCGCACTTGCGGGCCTCACCGCGGTCCCCAAGTACTTGTACGAGGCCGCCTCGATCGACCGGGCGTCCGAGTGGTTCCGGTTCCGCACCATCACTCTTCCGCTGGTGTGGCCGCTGCTCCTCATCGCCGTGTTGTTCAGGGCCATCGAGGCCTTCCGGCTGTTCGACCTCGTCTACATCCTCACCAGCGGAGGTCCGGGGGTCTCCACCGAGACGTTGTCGTTCCACGTCTACAAGGTCGCGTTCCTGGGCTTCAACACCGGAACCGCCTCGGCGTACGGGATCCTCATGGTCCTCGTCGTCATCGTCCTCACGCAGCTCTACCTGCGCTACTTGAACAAGCTCAAGGAGGGCTGATGGCCGTCTCCGTCGACGAGGCCGTGTCCCCAGGTCCTGTCCGGGATCACACGCCCCCCGCGCGCCGCTTCGGCGGCCGGGGCCGCGCCGTGCTGGAGGTCGCGCTGCTGACCGTGCTGGCCGTCGTGATGCTCTTCCCGGTGCTGTGGATGATCGAGACGTCCATCAAGGAGAACCGGGACGTCTACGCCATCCCGGCCAAGTTCTTCGACTTCAAGGTCACTCTGGACCATTACAAGGACGTGTTCGTCGCCTCCGGCGGCGGTCGCTCGGCCTTGTCCGTCGCGTTCCTCAACTCCGTCATGGTCGCCGGGGTCTCCACGGCGCTGGCCACCGTGCTGGGGGTCCCGGCGGCCTGGGCCTACTCACGCTTCGCCGTGAAGGCCAAGAAGGACCAGCTGTTCTTCATCTTGTCCACCCGCTTCATGCCGCCCGTGGTGGTCGTGATCCCGATCTTCCTCATGTACCGCCAGGTCGGGCTCATCGACACCAAGCTCGGCCTGATCCTCATCTACACCGCGTTCAACGTCCCGTTCACGATCTGGATGATGAAGGGGTTCGTCGACGAGGTGCCCGCAGAGTACGAGGATGCCGCCATGCTCGACGGCTACACCCGCTTGCAGGCGTTCTGGCGATTCACCCTTCCCCTGCTGCTGCCCGGGATCGCCGCGACGGCGGTCTTCGCACTCATCTTCTCGTGGAACGAGTTCGTGTTCGCCATCTTCCTTACCTCCAGCGACAGCGTGCGGACGGCCCCACCCGCCATCGCCGGCCTCATCGGTGGAACCACTGTGGACTGGGGTCTCGTGGCCGCCGCCTCCGTGGTGTTCGCCCTACCGGTGCTCGTCTTCGCCTACCTGGTGCGCAAGCACCTCGTCGCCGGTGTGACGCTCGGGGCGGTGCGACGCTGATGGCGGGCATCGAGGTGACCGCCCTGCACAAGCGCTACCCGGACGGGACGGTCGCAGTCGATCACGTGGACCTGTCCATCGGCGACGGCGAGCTGTTCGTGATGCTCGGCCCTTCGGGGTGCGGCAAGACGACCACGCTGCGGGCCATAGCCGGCCTGGAGAGGCAGACGACGGGCGACATCCGCATCGGCGACACGCTGGTCAACGACCTGCCGCCCGCCGAGCGCGACATCGCCATGGTGTTCCAGTTCTACGCTCTCTACCCGCATCTGAGAACCCGCGACAACCTGGCGTTCCCACTGCGGGCCGAGGGACTGCCCAAGCCGGAGGTGCAGGAGCGGGTCGACGAGGCCGCCCGGCTGATGCGGCTCGGTCCGCTCCTGGACCGGCGACCGCACCGGCTGTCCGGCGGGGAGCAGCAGCGCGTCGCGCTCGCTCGCGCCCTGGTGCGACGACCGCGCGCATTCCTCATGGACGAACCTCTCACCAACCTGGACGCGGAGCTGCGGGCGGACATGCGCACGGAGATCAAGCACCTGCAGGGGGAGCTGGGGACGACGATGGTCTACGTCACCCACGACCAGGTCGAGGCGATGTCGCTCGGTCACAGGATCGCCATCCTCAACAAGGGCCGCGTCGAGCAGATCGGCACGCCGCTGGAAGTCTACGACCGTCCGGCGAGTCTTTTCTGCGCCGCGTTCATCGGCTCCCCGCCGATGAACCTGATCGAGGTGGAGGTGGCCGACGGGAAGCTGCGCGGTCAGAGCGGACTGGTCCTCACGCCACCGCCGGGCCTGCCGCGCGACCGTCGCCTGGTCGCGGGCGTCCGGCCGGAGGCGCTGGAAGTCACAGAACCAGGGGCGGAACGTTCGGTCCCGGCCCGCGTGGTCTCGGCGGAGTGGCTGGGCGACGAAATCATCTACGTGGTTGACCACGGCGGCCAGCGCGACGTACGGGTTCGGATGCCACCGACTGTCCGTTTCGCCGCTGACGCACCGGTCGGGCTGCGGCACACCGGCGGCCCCCCGCCGGTCTACGACGTGAGCACGGAAGAGCTGGTGGCCTGATGGGAACCGTGGCAGCGCACGGGCTGTGCAAGTCCTTCGGTAAAGTCCAGGCCCTGGACGGGGTGACGCTGGACGTGCCGGACGGCTCGTTCTTCGTCGTGCTCGGGCCCTCCGGGGCAGGCAAGACGACGACCCTGCGAGCGATCGCCGGCCTTGAGAAGCTTGACGCCGGGTCGGTGCATCTGGACGGGAGGGACGCGACCGGTGACACCCCGGCCGCACGCGACCTGGCCATGGTCTTCCAGAGCTACGCCCTCTACCCGCGACACACGGTGTACGAGAACATCGCTTCGCCGCTGCGGGCACGCCGCTGTTCTTCGAGCGAGATCGCCGCTGCCGTCGAGCGGATGTCGAGCCTGCTGCACATCGAACGTCTGCTGCAGCGTCGTCCGGCGCAGTTGTCGGGCGGTGAGATGCAGCGTGTCGCCCTGGCCCGGGCGCTGGTCCGTCGCCCGCGCGCGTTTCTCATGGACGAGCCGCTGACGAACCTCGACCTCAAGCTCCGCGTCGAGATGCGCACCGAGCTCACCCGCATCCACCGGAGCCTCGGAGCGACCTTCGTCTACGTGACCAACGACCAGGTCGAGGCCCTGTCCATGGCCGACCAGGTCGCGGTCCTCAAGGAGGGGAAGGTGCAACAGGTCGGAACGCCGACCGAGGTGTACGAGCGTCCGGCCAACCAGTGGGTCGCGGGATTCGTCGGGAGCCCGGCGATCAGCCTGCTCGCCTGCCACGCCGAGGGAGATCGTCTGGTGGGTGCGGAAGGCTGGACGCTGCCGCGGCCCCGCTGGACCACGGCTGAGGACGGTCGTCCGCTGCTGCTGGGCCTGCGCGCGGAGGACCTGTCCGTCGAGCAGCGTGGGAACGCGTCGTTGTCGGGTGAGCTCTACGGCCTTGAGCCGCTCGGTGACCGAACGGTGGTCGACGTCCGAGTGGGGACGGAGATCCTCAAGGTCAAGGCACGACCCACCGTCACCGGTACGCCGGGCGAGCGGCTGCATGTCACGGTCGACCTGGACCGTGCGCACCTGTTCGATGCGGGCACCGGGCTGGCGCTGTCCGAGGCCGGGAGGTAACCGCGCAGGGCGGCGACGTCAACATGCGCCCGCACGTGGCGATCGAGCCTCGGCGGACCGTCACCGGTGAGCACGGCCTGACGACGCTGAAGCAGCCATGGCCCGAGAAGGCGATCGGTGACGCGGGGCGTCGCCCTGCGGCCAGGGCCAAGGCCACGTTCGACCCGCTCGGCAACCTCGACCCCGACGAGGTCGTGTGACCCGTTCGTCAACACGCGTGGCGCGATCGCCGAGGTCACGCCGGACATCACCAAGAACATCACAGGAGGCGACGCAATGAGTGACCCGATGAACGTCCTGGCCCCCGAGCACCGGCGGCTCCGGATCGGCGACGCCTGGCGCGACGCAGCCAGCGGAGCCACCTTCGTCGTCGAGGACCCGGCCACCGGCAAGACCATCGCCGAGGTGGCGGACGCCGACGTCGTTGACGGGCTCGCCGCTCTGGACGTGGCGAGCAAGGCGATGGCGGAGTGGGCGGCGACCCCGCCGCGAAAACGGTCAGAGTTGTTGACCGCGACGTACCGGGCACTGACCGAGCGATCCGAGGAGGTCGCCCGGCTGATAACGCTCGAGATGGGCAAGCCGCTCGCCGAGGCTCGGGGAGAGGTGGCCTACGGCGCCGAGTTCTTCCGTTGGTTCGCCGAGGAGGCGGTGCGCGTCGAGGGGCGCTACAACACCGCTCCCGCTGGTGGATATCGCATCCTCACCGTGCCGAAGCCGGTCGGACCGTGCGTCTTCGTGACGCCCTGGAACTTTCCGTTGGCCATGGGTGCCCGCAAGATCGCTCCTGCGCTGGCGGCGGGCTGCACGACGATCACCAAGCCGGCAGCCCAGACGCCACTCACCATGCTGTTCCTGGCCCGCATCATGGAGGAGGTCGGCGTTCCCCCGGGCGTCGTCAACGTCGTGACAACCCAGCGTGCCGGCGAGGTGGTCTCAGCACTGCTGGCCGACCGTCGGACCCGCAAGCTTTCGTTCACCGGGTCGACCGAGGTCGGGCGCGTGCTGCTACGACAGGCGGCGGACAACGTGCTGCGCACCTCCATGGAACTGGGCGGCAACGCGGCCTTGATCGTGTGTGCCGACGCGGACCTGGACGTCGCGCTCGACGGTGCCATGGTGGCCAAGATGCGCAACATCGGGGAGTCCTGCATCGCGGCCAACCGAATCTACGTCGAGGAGCCGGTGCGCGAGGAGTTCACGGCGCGCTTCGCCAAGCGGATGGGCGCGCTCTCGGTGGGCCATGGTCTCGACGACGGCGTGGACGTCGGGGCGTTGATCGACGAGGCCTCGGTCACCAAGATCGACGAGCTCGTCGCCGACGCGGTCAATCGCGGCGCCCGTGTCTTGGTGGGCGGCAAGCGTCCGGATGGGCCGGGCCACTTCTACCCGCCTACGGTCCTCGTCGACGTGCCCGAAGACGCGCGGATGCTGGAGGCGGAAATCTTCGGCCCGGTGGCGCCGATCATCTCGTTCACGTCCGACGACGAGGTAATGGCGAAGGCCAACGACACCGAGCACGGCCTGGTCGGATACGTCTTCACCCGTGACCTCCAGCGGGCGCTCCGGTTCATCGAGGGGCTGGAGACGGGGATGGTCGGCATCAACCGTGGTCTGATCTCGGACCCGTCAGCTCCGTTCGGAGGCGTGAAGCAGTCCGGGATCGGCAAGGAGGGGTCGCACGAGGGCATCCTTGAGTACCTCGACGTCACCTACGCGGCGATCGACCTACCGTGACCGGACCGCTGCTCCGGGTGCCCGCCGAGGATCACCGCGCCCTGTGCACACATGACCTGACCGGCCTCCACCCGTGGGGCGGGACCCGGGCCATGGTCGGCACGAATCCGCCGGCACCCGGGGACGCCGTCGACTCCGCCGGTGTGCGCGCCACAGACGCGGCCGCGGCGGTGGACGGGACGATCAGCCCTTTCGGCGGTCCCAAAGGTTACACCCTCGGGCTCATGATCGAGGTGCTGGTCGCGACCTTGACTCGTACCGCCCTTGGCGACGATGTCCGCGGGACCCTCGACCCGACTGACCCGCCCACCAAGGGCGAGGTCTTCATCGCGATGGACCCGCGGGCGCCCGGGCACGACCGGGTCCGGGAGCCCGGCGCGCGCCTGCGCCACCCGGCAGCCAACCTTGCCGACGCCGTCCCGGTCTCGCAGGTGACCTGGACGTCCGCCCAGCAAATCACCGCCGACGTTCCAGAGAGGCACTGACATGCTTGAGACCGTCCGCGGACCACGCCAGCTGATAGTGGGCGAAGGGGTCGCGCAGAACATCCCACGAGTGGTGGCCGAGTGTGGCTCGCGAGTCCTCATCGTGACCGACCGGGTTCTTCTGGGGCAGCCGGGCGTGGCCGAGATCGTGGCCGCCGTGCGGGAGAAGGTCGAAGTCGTCGGGATGTTCGCCGACGCGACTCCGGACGTGCCACTCACCGATGTCGCCCTGGCCGTCTCGGTCGCCGCAGAGGTGGACGCCGACGTAATCCTCGCCATCGGGGGTGGCACGGTGATCGACCTCGCCAAAATCGTCGGCGTCATCCGGCGCCACGGTGGGACGCCGCGCGACTTCTACGGCGAGTCGAAGGTGCCGGGGCCGACGATTCCTCTCGTCGCGGTCCCGACGACGTCAGGCACCGGCTCCGAGCTCACGCCCGTCTCGGTGTTGACCGACCCGGACCGCGAGCTGAAGGTGGGGGTCTCCAGCGTCCACATCGTGCCCGACTTCGCCATCGTCGACCCCGAGCTCACCTACACCTGCCCTGCGACCGTCACTGCCCACTCCGGCATCGACGCGTTTTGTCACGCGGTGGAGAGCTACACCGCGCGACCCCGGGCCCACGGACCGCGCGACCCGGTGGAGCAGGTCTTCCTCGGCCGCAACCCGATCACCGATCACTACGCGCTCCTGGCCGCGGAGCGGATCGCCCGCAGCTTGCCCCGTGTCGTCAGGGACGGAGGCGACAAGGACGCGCGCGCGGACATGTCCTATGGGTCCATGCTAGCCGGGCTCGCATTTTCCCACGCGGGCAACGCGGCTCCGCACGCCCTCCAGTACCCCATCGGCGCAGCCACCCACACGCCGCACGGCCTGGGCGTCGGGCTGCTGCTGCCCTACGCGCTGGACGCGGCCAGGGATGCCATCAGCGACCGGTTGGCCATCCTCGCCGGGGTGTGCGGGCTCGACGTGACCGACGCCTCGGACGCCGAGGCCGCAGATACGTTCCTCACCTGGCTCGACGGGCTCCTTGCCGACATCGGCATCCCTACCACCTTGGCGGACATCGGCGTGGCACGCGCCGACCTCCCGCGCTTCGCGGAGATGGCCAGTGGCGTCACCCGCTTGATCCAGAACCATCCAGGCCCGACCGACACCGCCAGCCTGACCGCGATCCTCGAAGCGGCCTGGATCGGGGACCGGACCCGACACGTCCTGACTCCGGAGCAGAGATGGTGACGGGCCTTTCACATGACGACGAGTTCCCTGCCCCACCCTGGGTATCGGGATTGTCGGCTACGCCTTAATACTGCAACGGCGTTTAGAGGGTGGTGTGGCCGCGTCTTCGGTAGTGGGAGCGTCGAGCTTGGGCTTGTCGTCGGCGG
>NZ_JBPJUQ010000093.1:0-27394 GCF_051192615.1 Streptosporangium sp. G11 | reverse complement strand
CCCCTTCGGCGCCTTCTTCGGCGACCAGGGACGGCACGATCGCTCGATCGTCACGTTCTTCCTGCTCGGCTGCCAGGGCCTGGCGCCCGACCTGACCTGGCTGGCAGGCCGCCTCGCCGCCGGACAGTTGGACCCGCAGATCTCCTGGCGGGGCTCCTGGCACGAGGCCTCCAAGGCGACCGAGGCCCTACTCGGCCGCCGCCTGCACGGCAAGGCGGTCCTCGAGATCGAGTCCGCGTCCTAACCGCCGTCGGAGCAGGCGCCAGGCAACCATCAAAAATCGGGCTCTGTCTCTCTTTCGGTGGTAATCGCGGAGATGGCCGATTGGTTGCGCTGCTGGGGCGTGACTCGCGTGGTGATGGAGGCCACCGGCGAGTACTGGAAGGACGCCTACTACCTGCTGGAGGGAGAGGGTTTCGAGTGCTGGCTGGTCAACGCCCGCGAGGTGAAGAACGTGCCGGGTCGCGCCAAGACCGACCGAGCCGATGCGGTCCGGCCGGCCAAGGTCGCCGAGCGGGGCATGTGCCGGCCCTCGCCGGTGCACCCTCAACAGGTCCGGCAACCACGTGATCCGACCAGGTATCGCCGCGCTCTGGTCGGTGACCGGACCCGGGAGATGCAACGAGTCGAGAAGGTCCTCGAGGACGCCCACATCAAGATCGGTTCGGTACTCGCCGATATTCACGGTCGGCCACACCCCCGGTCCGGACCAGCAGCCCGGCCTCGGTGAGGACGTGCCGCTGCCGCAGCAGGGGCCGGGTCGCGGTGGACGAGCGGGAGTAGACGATCCGCACCGGCGCTCCTCAGGAAGGACGAAGCCCCGTTCTACCTGCCGGAAAATACTGTCGCCAATCGGAACCCGAAATGGCCCGCCAACAGTGGTGTTTTATCCTCCTATGCCCGTTTTCCGGGGCCAGGTGAGCGTCCTGTCGGGAAACCGTCTAATCCCGCCCCCTGGGGAAGACGTCGCAAGCGCGACCAAGGACAGCCGTTCCGATCGGCCCCGGCGATCGCATGGTCCGTCCGACGTTCTGAGTGGGTGATCGCGGGACGTATGGCAACCTATGGGAGGGTTGGTCCGTGGGAGCATTGGTTAGGCAGATTCAAGTCACCTTCGACTGCGCATCGCCTGAGCGCGTTGCTCGTTTCTGGTGCGAGGTGCTGGGGTACGTCGCGCCACCGCCACCGGAGGGGTTTGCCAGTTGGGACGACTTCAATCGCACGCTGCCGCCCGAGCAGCGGGATTCATGGTTCGTATGCAGTGATCCCTCGGGCGCGGGTCCGCGGCTGTACTTCCAGCGCGTTCCCGAAGGGAAGGCCGTCAAGAATCGGCTGCACCTTGACGTGCGGGTCGGCACCGGGCTGGTGGGTGAGGAGCGCCTGGCGGCCCTTGAGGCCGAATGCGCGCGGCTGATCCCGCTCGGCGCGGTACGCGTGCGGCTCCTGCCTGCCGATGAGGTGAACGAGTCGTGCCTGGTCATGCAGGACGTTGAGGGCAACGAGTTCTGCCTCGACTGAGTGGCGGGCAGGAGCGAAGAGTCCGGCCGGCTATGCCGATTTCCCTTCGCCGACCTCGAACTTCTCCGCCACAGCCTCGGCCCCACTCAATAAGGGGTCATGCGTCACGAGACCTACCTGGCGGCTGGGTACACGTTTGGGAGCGGAGAGCCGAATACTAGGGTCGCGCTATGTCGGTACGAGCCCTCCGGGCGCAACTGCGAGGTGTCCCGCCCAGCCTGCTCGACGGTGCGCTCGCCGTCCTCGTCGCCGTTGCCGCGACGACGATGATCGTCGTGTCCGCCGAGCCGGGCGCCAGGCCCCCGGACGCGCTGGCCTACGCCATCGGCGCGGGGATGGGCCTGGTCCTGCTCGCCCGCCGTACTCGGCCGCTGCCGGTGCTGGTGGCCAGTTGCGCGCTGGTGCTGGTGTATCACTCTCTCGCCTACCCGAGCCTCTCCGTCGCGATCGTCCTGGGGGTGGCCACGTACACGGCCGCGGAGCGCGGGTATTTCGGCCGGGCGGCGGTGATCGTGGGCGTGCTCAGCGTCTACAGCGTTGGCTACCGCGCGATCGTCGTCCGGGATCCGGTGCTCAGCCTCCTTGTCGAGAAGGCGGCGCTCCAGGCGGCGCTGCTGGCGGCCGCGCTTTTTCTCGGCGAGGCGGCGCGGAGCAGGCAGGCGCTCGCGGAGGAGGTGCGCGAGCGGCTGCGGATCGCCCAGGAGGCCAGGGAGGCCGAGGCCGAGCGCCGGATCGAGGACGAGCGGCTGCGGATCGCCCGGGAGCTCCACGACGTGATCGCCCACACCGTCACAGTGATCCAGGTGCAGGCCCAGGTGGCCCACGAGCTGTTCGAGGAGAGGCCCGAGCGCAGCAGGCAGGCGGTGGCGGCGATCCGCGAGGCGAGCGTCGAGGCGATGAACGAGCTGCGCTCGACGATCGGCTTGCTGCGCCACCTCGATCCGGGCGGGGAGCCCCGCTCTCCCGTACCCCGCCTGTCAAGCGTTCGGGACCTCACCATGATGGCGCAACGGGCGGGGCTCCACGTAGGGTGGGGCACTCGCGGGGAGCCGTACGATCTCCCGGCGGCGGTCGACGCGAGCGCCTACCGCATCATCCAGGAGTCGGTGACGAACGTGATTCGGCACTCGGGGGCGAGCACGGTCGAGATGACCGTCTCCTACGAGCCGTCGGGTGTCTCCATCGAAGTCGTCGACGACGGCGGGGGGCCGGGAGCGTCCGGGGAAAAACCACCAGGCCACGGCCTCACCGGGATGCGAGAGCGCGTCACCGCGCTCGGCGGTCACCTCACCGCGGGCCCCGCCCCCGCCGGGGGATTCCATGTCCACGCCTGGCTGCCCACGAAGGAGAGGCACCGGTGAGCACACGCGTCGCCCTGGCGGACGACCAGACGCTGGTACGCGCCGGTTTCCGCGCGCTGCTCGAACGCGACCCCGGCATCGTCGTCGTCGGGGAGGCGCCCGACGGGGCCGAGGCCGTCGAGCTGGCACGCGCGGAGCGGCCCGACATCGTGCTGATGGACATCCGCATGCCGATCCTGGACGGCATCGAGGCCACCCGGATCATCGCGGGTGACGCCTCGTTGCGGGACGTGCGGATCGTCGTGCTCACCACCTTCGAGGTCGACGAGTACGTCTTCGACGCGTTGCGGGCCGGGGCGAGCGGTTTCCTCCTCAAGGACACCGACCCCGACGAGCTGCGCAGGGCCGTCCACGTGGTGGCCGGGGGAGAGTCGCTGCTCTCCCCCGGCGTCACGCGCCGCCTCATCGAGGGCTTCGTCGCCGGAGATCGCCCCCACCGGCTCGACGACACGCCTCTGGGCGTATTGACAGAACGCGAAAAGGGGATCGTGGCACTCGTCGGCGGCGGTCTGTCCAACGAGGAGATCTCCCGGCGCGTCTTCATCAGCCCGGCGACGGTGAAGACCCACGTGGGCCGCGCCCTGTTCAAGCTGGGGGCGCGGGACCGCGCGCAACTCGTGGTGATCGCCTACGAGACGGGACTGGTCGTTCCCGGCACACGGTGAGCGGACCGTATGCGCGGCGCCTCCCGGCGTACGGTGAGCGGACCGTATACGCCCAGCGGCGCTTCCTGACGCCCCCGCGGGGTGACGACCGGTTCCCGGGCACGCCTCTAGCGTGCGAGACCATGGAACCACTCGACCTCGCCAGGCTTGAGTTCGCGCTGACGACGAGCCTGCACTTCCTCTTCGTCGCGCTGACGCTCGGCCTCGCGCCCCTGATCCTGTACATGCAGGCCAGATGGGTGTTCGGCGGCAGGCCGGTGTACGAGCGGATGACCCGGTTCTGGGGGCAGATCTACCTCGTCAACTACGCGCTCGGCATCGTGACGGGCATCGTGATGGAGTTCCAGTTCGGGCTCAACTGGAGCGGCCTGGCGAAGCTGACGGGGGACGTCTTCGGCGCGGCCATCGCGCTGGAGACCCTCGTGGCGTTCTTCCTGGAGTCCACCTTCCTCGGGCTATGGATCTTCGGTTGGCACCGGCTCCCCAGGATCGCGCACCTCGCCGCGTTCGCCGTCGTCACGCTGACGGCCTACGCCTCGGCGTTCCTCATCATGGCGTCGAACTCCTTCATGCAGCACCCGGTCGGGTACGAGAGGCACGGGACGGGCATCCGCCTGACCGACTTCGGCGCGCTGGTGGGCAATCCCGCCCTGACGGTGACCCTGGCCCATCTGCTGCCGGCCGCACTCAGCGTCGGAGCGTTCTTCGTGGCCGGCGTCAGCGCCCACCACTTCCTCCGGCGTACGCGGGACGTCGACTTCTTCCGCCGCTCGATGCGCGTGGGCCTGGTGGTGGCGGCCGTGACCGCGCCCCTGGTCATGGCCGGCGGCATCGCGCAGTTCCCGGTGATCGGCGGCTTCCAGCCCGCCAAGACGGCGCTGACCGGCGGCGACGCCGAGGAACTCGCCAGGGCCCGCAGTTTGCTCGCCGCCCAGTTCGGGCCGGGAGACCTCACCCCGCCCGCGTGGATCCACGAGGTCAGCCAGGTCATGATCTTCATCGGTCAGATACTGGCGCTGTTCGCCCCGCTCCTCCTCCTGCTGATGGTCTGGCGCTGGAGTGTCCGCCTGCGGCCGCTGCTGCGCGTGATGACGTTCCTGATCCCGCTCCCGTTCGCCGCCGTCGTCTGCGGATGGGTGGTCCGGGAGGTGGGCCGCCAGCCCTGGGCCGTCTACGGACTGCTGAGGACCGAGGAGGCACTTGGTGACATCGGCACGGTGGCCATCACCGGATCGCTGGTCGCGTTCACCGCGGTCCTGCTCCTCTTGGCCGCCGTCGACTACTCGCTCATCGTCGATCTCGTCCGGCGCGGCCCGGAAGAGGACGCGCTCAGACTCGGCGCCAGGACCCTGCCGGTACCGGACGCCGACGCCGCCGCTCACCGGTCGTCGGGAAGGGAGGAAGAACCGTGGACGTCGTCTGGCTACTGATCCTGGGATCGCTCCTGGTCGGCTACTTCGTCCTGGAGGGGTTCGTCCTCGGCGCGGGGCTGGTGCTGGGGCGGTACGGCACGCGGGACGACACGGACGTCTCGGTGGCCGCTTTCGCGCCGTTCGTGCTGGCCAACGAGGTATGGCTGGTCGCCGTGGCGGGCGTGCTGATGGGCGCGTTCCCCCTCGTGGAGGGAGAGATCATCTCGGGACTCTACCCGTTCGTCGTCACCGGCCTTGTCGGATGGGTCATCCGTGACGCGGGGCTGTGGTTCAGGCTCCGCCGCACAGGGGGGGCTTGGCGGCGCCTGTGGGCGAGGGCGATCGTCGCCGGCAGCGGGCTGCTGGCCGTCGCGTGGGGGTTCGTCATCGGCAACCTGCTGCTCGGCCCGCCCGGACCCCCGCTGTCGGCCGGGACGCTGTTTGCCCCCTACGCGGTGCTGTGGGCGGTGACCCTGCCCGCGCTGCTCGGGGTGCACGGAACGGCATTCCTGGCCCGCCGCCTGCCCTGCCACCTCCACTCCGACCTCCAGCGGCTCGGGGGCAGGGTCACGAGGCTCGCCCTCGTGCTGGCCTCTGTCGCGGCGGGCGGCGGCCTGGTGGTGGCCGTCGTCACCGGGGGCCCCGGCGGCGCCCCGGCGATGCTCCCTCTCTTCGGCGCCGTGGCGGCGCTGTGGTGGATCGGCTCCCGCCCGTTCGACGGAGGCGGCCGAGTCCTCGCGCTCAGTGCCGTGGCGGTGAGCGTCCCGGCCGTCGCGGCCGGGCTGGTCTCCGCGCCCGCCCTGATGGCCCACCCGGCGAGCGGGCGGGCTCTCGCGGTGCTGACCGCCTACGGGCTCGGTGCGCTCGTCCTCGTCGTCGTCGTGCAGGTGTGGGCCTGGCGGCTGTTCGACGGGCGCGTCGAGCCGGACACCCCGTCCTTCTTCTGACGTCACCCGCGCTCCCGTTCCGTGGAAAGGGCCACAGGGAGAGCCGCCCTTCGAACGTCTCGCCTGGCGAAGAGCACTCGGGCGCTCCCGACGGCCGGTCCCGCCAAGTCGGGTCCGTGTCTGTCCAGTGGGCTCTGTTCCGTAATCGGTGGTAGCCGTGCGTCACCGGTGCCAGGCTGGGGTGTGCTGAAGATCGACGCTCTTGCGGATGTGGTGTTTTCGGGGTTGTCTGCCCTGGTCATCGAAGGTGTAGTGGACGAGGGCGATCTGATCCGGGTGGTGGCGCGGACTCGGGACGATCCCGTGCTGTGTCCGGTGTGCGGGACGCCGACCGGCAGGGTGCATGGGTTCTGCGGCCGAATGGTCGCGGACCTTCCCGTGGACGGCCGGCGGGTGGTGGTGTCGGTGCGGGTGCGGCGGATGGCCTGCCCGGTGTGGAGTTGCTCGCGGCGGACGTTCCGGGAGCAGGTCCCCGGGCTGCTGGAGCGCCGCTCTCACCCTGCCCCATCACAATGGCCGGACCGAGGGCGTCAACACCCGCGCGGCCCCCGCCTCGGCACGCTCGGTTCCCGCTGCGTGCCGGTCGCGTCTACGGCACGGCGGTCAGCTGGCCGAGTGGTTGCAGCAGACGGTTGACAGCCGCGCGACCGGCTTCGAGCGCGGCTTTGAGGGGTTTGCCGTTGCAGGTGAGGCGACCGATGCGCGGGGTATCAGGCCCGGGGCGCACGGACAATACCGCTGGGGCCCGGCTGTCGGCGGGCGGACGGATCATCGGCGGCGCGGCTTGGTCGTACTGCGCGAGCAGCGCGTCGTCGTGTAGCAAGCGGTGGCCGCGTGTGAAGAAACTTCGGTGCAGTGCCTCCGGATGGTGCCGTAGAACGGTCGCGGCGATTAGGCGTGCTCCGTAGGACGGGCGCGCGTCGGGTCCGGCGGCCGGTGTTCCGATTCCGGTCGGAGGTGCGGGACGGGACCGCAGGACAAGGACATGGCTGGCGCCCTGTGCCAGGGCGGTGCGGTAGGGGATGGACTCGGCGAGCCCCGCGTCGTAGTAGAGCCGCCCTGCCAGTTCGATGGGCGGACCGGCGAGGAACGGCAGTGCGGCACTGGCTCGCAGTGCCAACCGCAGTTCGGCGGGACCGGTCAGATGCGGGCGCAGATCGGTGGACCGCCCGGTGTGGACATCGGTGGCGAGCGGGTGATACTCGACGGGGTTGGTCAGGACGGTGTCGAAGTCCATTCGGGCCACCTCGCGGTACAGGTGCTCGACAAGGTTGCGCACATCGACCATTGGCCGACCGCGCAGCAGGTTGGACGGGCGGATCATCGCTCTCGCGTAGACGGGTTCGGCCCAGCCGGTCAGGTGTTCGGGAGTTCCGCTGAGCAGCCAGGCCGCCGTGATGGCCCCTGCCGACGCTCCGTAGACCGCGTCGAAGGCGTGTGTCACTCCGCTTTCGTACAGGGCGAGGGCCATGCCCGCGGAGATCGTGCCGCGCATGCCGCCGCCTTCGATGGCCAGGGCCACCCGGTGGCCGTCCCGGCGCTCACCCGGGCGGCTGCCGTGGCGGACCCGGTCGGCCAGGACGCGCAGCACCTCATGCCGGCCGGGCTCGGTCACCGATTCGCGTTGCATATGCCCCTCTCGTCTCGCGGCGCCGGTCATGATGTCGGAGTATCGTCGCCGGACAGGTAGGAGTGGGCCTGGGCCCAGATACCGCGGTCGGGTTGGGTGGCTGCCCAGGTGACGGACCTGAGCCGTCCCCGCCCTCGGTAGCGTCGCATGATGGTGACGTGGTCCGGCCAGGCGACGAAATTGCGCAGGGCTTGTTCGTCCTGCCAGATCGCCACCGAGCCGCACCTGCCCCGCAGCGGCTCCGTCCACAGCCACATGCCGACCGCTCCCGGCAGATGGGGCCAGCCACGGCGCAGGCTGAGCCCGGCCCGGTAGACACCGGGCAGGTCGTGTAGCCGACTGATCCGGAAGTCTGTGACGCTGACCAGTACCGGGCCGGTGACGCCGGCCGCCGGTCCAGGCGTCCAATGTGTTCTCAGCATGACGCCTGCCACGACGGGGAGCGGCCCAGCAGACCGAGCAGCCGCTCGAAGTCCGGCGCGTCGCCGGGCATCGGGACGCGAATGCCGAACGCGGCGCCCGGACCGCGAGTCTGCGGTGTGTCCGGCCACCGGGCGGCTACCGCCAGCGCGGATCCGGCCGGCTTGTGGTCGGGCCGGTAGGGCACGCCGATGCTCGCCGCGACGTCCCATCCGTGCACGAGAAAGTCAACGAAGTGCATGCCGACGGCGATCCGGCCGGGGAAGACACCGAACTCGCCGACCTCGATCTGACGGTCGTAGATGTCGGGGGCGGCGAACGCCGCCGTGACCGCGGCAGCGGAATCGTGATAGGCGCGGAGCGGATCGGTTCCGAGGTCGCCGCTGTCCTCGATGGACCACTGCGCCCGCGTACCCGCGGCGGCGGCGAAGCCGCGGTTCTCGCTGACCATGTGCCACAACAGCTCACCCAGGTTCCACGCCGCGCACGGTGTGGGCCGATTGAGGTCTGCGGTAGTGACTTGGGCGGTCACTTCTCCAGCAACGTCTAAGGCGCGCCGGTCCAGGTCCTGGACATCGACAGCAGGGGGAACAATCATCGCCGGTCTTTCTTTGTACGAACGTTCGTGCTGATATTAGGATCGCACTTCACCCAACGTCAAGCAGCTATTCTGAACCGAACGTTCGTACAAACGGAGGTTGGAGATGCCGGGAAGGCCGCGGGACGAGCGAGCACGCAACGTGATCCTGCGCCGGGCGGCGGACATCGCTTCGCAGGACGGGCTGGAAGGGCTGTCGATCGGCCGGCTGGCCGCCGATCTCGGCGTGAGCAAGAGCGGTCTGTTCGGCTACTTCGGTTCCAAGGAAGAGCTCCAGCTCGCCACGATCCGCACCGCGATGGGCGTGTACGTCGACGAGGTCGTCCAACCCGCATTGACCGTGCCGCCGGGCCTGGAGCGGGTGCGCCGACTGTGCGAGAACTGGTTGGGATACTCGCAGCGGCGGGTCTTTCCGGGCGGCTGCTTCTTCTTCGCCGTCACCGCGGAGTTCGATGCCCGCCCGGGCCGTGTG
The DNA here is from genome assembly GCF_051192615.1 of Streptosporangium sp. G11. Lineage (NCBI taxonomy): Bacteria > Bacillati > Actinomycetota > Actinomycetes > Streptosporangiales > Streptosporangiaceae > Streptosporangium > Streptosporangium sp. G11. The sequence continues at coordinate 18,371 of NZ_JBPJUQ010000093.1, read as the reverse complement.
CGAGATGCCATCGCCGAGGCCGGCCTCGATTGGGCCCGCTTCGTGGCACGCGCCATCGACGACGCCCGCCAGCTCGGCGAGCTCGCCGACGACACGGACGCCGATCAGCTCGCCTTCGAGCTGATCGCCTTCCTAGAGGCCGCCAACGTCACCTCCTTGCTGCACGACGACGCGAACGCCTATGAGCGGGCCAGAACCGCCATCCGCAAACACCTCGACACCGCGATGATCGGCCCATGAAGGTCCCAAGGCCCCGGAGTACATCAAGGCCAACTACACCGACACCCACGGCGCCAGCCTGGTCGGGTTCGCCTTCACCGAACTTTTGGGGTTCAAGCTGCTCTTTCGCCGCTGTTCTGGACCCACGTCAACCCCTACGGCCGGTTCCGGTTGAACATGGACACCCGGCTCGACCTGACCGCCGCCTAACCGCCTACACCCCTCACCGAAGGGGGACGTATCTGGGCCGGCCGGATGTCCGCGCCCGGCCAGCCAGCCCGGTGGGCTTTACTCGGTCGAGGGCGGGGATGGCTTGGTGCCGGTCCAGCCGGACTCCAGCACCACCCCGCCTCCGTTGCCTTTCCCCTTCGGCATGCCGATGGCATCGACGGCCAGCACCTTAGAGGTGTCGGGGTCGATGATCAACCTGTCCCTGGCAGGCCGGCCCTCCTGGATCGGGAAGGTCACGGCGATGCCCGGCCGCCCCCGCGAGTCGGTGGTCGGGCCTTCGACCCTTACCGCGGGTAGCGTCGCCAGCGCCTTGTAGGCGGCGCTGCGCACCTGCGGGGAGGCGGGCAGTTCGTACAAAAGCGAGGCCAGGGTGCCCGGCAGGCCGCCCTCCACCGAACCGACGAAGTCCCGATCCCTGCGGATCGCCTCAGCGGCCCGCTTCTTCAGCGCCTCAGGGTCGGCGGGCAGCGCCTCGATCTCCTTCAAGGTCATGGGCATGGCACTCCAGTAAAGTCTGTGCTTTTTCTTGTTCTGGAAGAACACGGCCTTGCCGGGTGAAGTGGAGAAAGGGGGGGCGGGGTCCTTCCCCTTCGCCCACTCGGTCGGCGAGCCGTCCCTGCGCCACGCCTCCAGGTCCAGGGGACGTGTGGTCAGCTCCCTGTAGCCGATCCAGGTCCGGCCGTCCTTTGCCATCCACGTCTCCGACAGCGCGGAGGTTTCCAGACTGTAGGTGATGTTGTTCTCGCTGAACGGCCAGAGCAACTGATGCGTGTACAGCTGCTTGAGGTGCCAGTAGGCCCCTTGCGGGGCGGCTTCGGCCTTGGCAGCGGCGGCCAGCAGGACCGAGGTGCCTGACAGGGCGGTGCCGCCGGGGGTGGCCGTGGGAGAGGGCGTCGCGGTGGGGGCGACCTGGCCGAGGAAGAACGTCGTCGCGGCTGCGGCCGCGCCCAGCCCGATGGCGCCGGCCCGCCACGGCAGGCGCCGCCGGGCCGCCCGGTGCGGGTGTGCCGATGTCCGGGGCATCATGGTCTGGGTCGCCATGATCGCCTCACGCAGTTCGCGCGCGCCAGGCCCCTGATCCGGCGCGTGCGGTGCGAGGTTGATGGCCTTGACCAGGTTGTCGATGTCGCTCATGCTTCACTCCTCGCGATCGTCAAGGACGCCTGCCCCTTCAGCGCCGCCGCCAGCCGCTTGCGCGCCCGGCGCAGCCGGGTCCGGGCGGCAATAGCCGTACATCCGACAACTTTGGCGATCCGCTCGCTGGTCAGGCCCTCCCAGCAGGCCAGCGCTAACACCTCGCGGTCACGCTCGGGTAACCCGTCGAAGGCGACGCGGACATGGTCCAGTTCGACCTGCCTGACCGGCCGGTCGGCGGCCAGTTCCGCACGCAGCCGCTCGGCGAGCACGGCCCTGCGGACATCGCCGCGTTGATGGTTGGCCAGCACGCGGCGGGCCACCCCGTACAGCCACAGCAACGCCTCCTCCCCCTCGGGCACGTCACCGATGCGCCGCCAGGCGGTGAGGAACGTCTCGGAGATGACATCGGCCGTGTCGTCGGGCGAGCCGGTACGGCGGGCGGCGTACTGATATACCGCCGGGTAGTACGCGTCATAGACCGCTTCGAAGCGATCTCGCTGTGTCACAAAGTCTCCTTGCCGAAAAGGTGCCGGACACCTGGTTAATGTCCGGCACCTTGCGGAATGTGACAGCTCGCCATGAGCGGTTCGCGCTACTCGCCGCGCCATTCGGACGCCATGGCTGGATTCCCCAGATCGCCGCCGGGGCTGGTGAACCGGCCGCGCATCGGCCGAACACCGACGCTGTCCTTGGTCAGGTGCCCGTAGACCGTGCTGCGCGGAACTCCGAACAGGTCGGCGATCTGCTGGACGGTCGTGGTCCGGGCGTCATACAGCCGCTGGGCGAGCGCGGCCTGCTCGGAGGTGAGCCGGAGGCGGCGTCCGCCCCCGCGACCACGCGCCCGGGCCGCGGCCGGTCCGTCGTTGGTGTTGGCCACGATCAGCTCACGCTGAAGCTCGGCCAGGACGCTCAGCATCCCGAACATCGCCCGGCCCTCCATCGTGTCGGTGTCAATGCCCTGCTCGATCACGTGCAGGCCGACCCCGCGCATCCGCAGCTCGGCACTGAGGGTTACCAGGTGCAAAACCGAGCGCGACAACCGGTCCAGCCGGGTGACCTTCAACGTGTCGCCCGAGCGGAGCACCCGCGGCACGATGTCGAACTGCGGGCGGGAGGCCTTCGCGCCGCTGGCGTGATCGAGGTAGACGTCGTCTCGCTCGACCCCGGCCCGGCAGCAGAGCGTCGATCTGGTGGTCAGGGTTCTGGTCGCCAGTCGAGACCCGCGCGTAGCCGAAGAGCATGTGCCGGAATGCAACTGATGACCGTTCGCTGACACTGATTTCCGACACCAGTTCCCGACAGCGACCACCTGCGATTCCACGTCCGGCGTGGCACGTGTCGACAAACCCTCGTTTGCCGACACACTCACGCCGCGAGGAACATCCCAGCCGAAACGTGCTCCTACACTCCGAGTAGTCAAAGTCACGGAGAGCATTACCACTGATGGTGGCGCGGCATCCTCATCCGGTGTTGGCTCGGCCGGGTGTCAGGACGGCGGCCACGAGAGCCGCGATGCCCGCGGCGACCGCGGCGAGGATGTAGCCGTCGGTGAACCCCGAGAGCGTGTCCCCGATCAGGCTGGCCGCCGCGACGCTGGAGATGGCGGCGGCTCCGACGGAGGCGCCGAACTCGTGGAACGTACTGACGATGCCGGCGGCGATGCCGGATTCGTGTGGGGCCACCTGGCCCAAAGCGGTCGCTGAGGCGACGACGAACAGTGCGCCGGTCCCGGCGGCCGCGAGTGCCGTGCCTGCCACCACGGTCGCGATGTGCATCGAGAAGGCGGGTACGGCCATGCCGATCGCGGCGGTGAGCAGCCCGGCTACGGCGAGTCGGCGCGCTCCTGCGCGGGCGATGGCCCGGCCGGTGAGGTCGGCCCCGAGCATCGTCGCCGCCGCGACCGGGAGGAACAGCAGACCGGTCTGCAGAGCGCCGAAGCCTTGGGCGTGCTGGAAGTAGAACGTGCCGAGGAAGAACACCGCGATCATCAGCGCCGTTGCCATCACGATGAGGAACGTGCCGGTGGCCACCGGGCGCCGAACCAGCAGCGTGACGTCCATCAGGGGCGACCTGGCGGTCTTCTGCCTGGCCACGAACGCCAGGTAGCCCATCGCGGCCGCCAGCAGGAGCCACCCGGTCGTGGCGGTGAGCCACCCGTGGTCTCCAGCGCGAGTGATCGCGTAAATCACGGCACCGGACGAGGCGGTGACCAGCAACGCGCCGAGCACGTCGAGCCGGGGTCTGGGCGCGGCCACGCTCCGGTGCGGCAGCATCCGGGCCAGAGCGGCAAGGATCACCAGCCCGATGGGCACGTTGACGTAGAAGACCCATGGCCAGCCCGGTCCGGCGGTGAGCAGTCCTCCCAGCAGCACGCCAAGAGCCGCGCCCCCACCGCCGAGCGCGGACCAGATGCCGAGCGCCTTGTTCCGCTCGTCGCCGTCGAACAGGGTCACCAGCAGTGACAGGGCCGACGGAGACAGCAGCGCCGCACCGAATCCTTGCGCGACGCGGCCGCCCAGCAGCAGGCCGGCGGAGCCGGCGAACCCGGTCACCAATGACGCCACCGTGAAGATCAGCAGGCCGGTGAGGACCACCCGCCTGGCCCCGATCAGGTCGGCGAGCCGCCCGCCCAGCAGCATCAGGCCGCCGAACGTCAACGTGTACGCGCTGACCGTCCAGGTCAGCGCCTCACGGCTCAGACCCAGGTCGGTCTCGATATGCGGGAGCGCGATGGCCACGACGGTGACGTCGAGGATCAGCATCAGCTGGGCCACCCCGAGGAAGCCCAGGATGCGCCATCGCGACGGATGGGCCGAACTGTCCGGCGGAGATGGTTCGTGGATCTCATGGCGCGTCATCGAAAGCCTCCGGCTAACTCGTATGTCAACGTACGATTTCGAGTGGCGAGAGTAACACGTATATCTCCGTACGAGTTAAGGTGGTGGCATGCCTACCGTCTCTGCCGGTCCGCGTCGGCGCGCGGACGCCGAACGCAGCATCGCCCGCATCGTCTCCGCGGCACGCAAGAGCCTGAGCGATGATCCGGACGCGAGCGTCGACGACATCGCCAAGGCCGCCGGAGTGGGCCGGATGACGCTGTACGGCCACTTCCGCACCCGGGCGGAACTCGTCGAGGCCGCACTGGTCGACGCACTGCGCGCCGGTGAGGAGGCACTGTCGTCCGTCGATCTCACCGGGGACGCACGCGAGGCCCTGGCCCGGCTGCTCGACTCCAGTTGGTCCCTCGTGGCCGAATCCACGGCGTTGTTGGGCGCCGCGCAGAAAGTTCTTCCCGCCGGGCGCGTTCGTGAGCTGCACGCCGCCCCCGCGCGGCGTGTCGAAGAACTCATCCGCCGTGGCCAGGACGACGGCGTGTTCCGTACCGACCTGCCGATCTCCTGGCTGATCAATGTCCTGCACTACATCCTGAAAGGCGCCGCGGAGGAGAGTCGCGCCGGGCGCATGGAAGCAGGAGAGGTCGCCCGCGTCGTCATCGCGACGGCGCAGTCGCTCCTGGTCGCCGCCCCGCCGGACCTTCACGCCTCCCCGAAGTAGCGCCAGCTCGTAGAGCCCGTTCTCGCCCAGGTGTCGGCCATCGGGGAGGACGGGACCGGAATCTGGCGGCAGGCGGAAGCCGCCAATGATCTCAGGTCGCCATCGCGGGTTGGCGGGGGTCACCACCAGGTTCGGCACGTTCAGCACGCTGAGCTGAACCGGCAGCAGGAACACCGCCTGCGCCGGCCTCGAGCCGTCGGCAAACTCCCCACCCATCAGCGAACCGGGCATATCAGCCCTTGCTGACCTGGGCTGATGCGATCACGTGTACCTGGTGACAGGAGTCGTATCGACACCCTGATCCCCCGTTGGCAATTTAACCCCCCAGGGGTATGTTAGGGTCGCAAATCGAGGTACCCCACCGGGGTACATGCGAGAGGAGAACCCCATGTGCACGGCATGTGCGTGCGGCACCGCGGACAGCACCTCCGCGCAGGTGGAGACCGGCGGCGGGAGCGTCTACCAGGTCAGCGGGATGACCTGCGGGCACTGCGTCTCCTCGGTCTCCGCCGAGGTCGGCAAGGTCGGCGGCGTGAGCGGCGTTCAGGTCGACCTGGCCACCGGCGCCGTCACCGTCGGCGGGACGGGCTTCTCCGACGAGGAGATCCGCGCGGCCGTGGACCGGGCGGGCTACGCACTGACCGACGCCTCGCCGGCCAACGCCTCCTAGAGCGACTTCGCCCGAGAGAACAAACGGTGGGCGCGCACTGGCATGCACGCCCACCCACGGGGCCGGTCGGACTCGACATCACACCCAACCCCATGACGCATCCTGCCACCACGGCGTGGATGCGAGGAATCAGGAGTGCGGCATGAACGCCGTCAACCCCCGCAGGTGGCGGGCACTCATCGTGCTCGCCGCCGCGCAGTTCATGGTCATCATGGACACCTCCATCATCGGCGTCGCGCTGCCCGACATGCAGCGCGACCTCGGCTTCTCCCCCGGCGACCTGCAGTGGGTGTTCAACGCCTATGTCATCGCCTTCGGCGGCCTGCTGCTGCTCGGCGGCCGGCTGTCGGACCTGTTCGGCGCCCGCAAGATCTTCACCGCCGGCTGGATCATCCTGATCGCCGGTTCCGTCGTCGCCGCGCTGGCGGGCGACGCCTGGATCGAGATCCTCGGCCGCGGTGTCCAAGGCGTCGGCGGCGCGCTCATCGCGCCCGCCTCGATGACCCTGCTCATGATGCTTTTCAGCCACGACCCGCGTGAGCTGGGCAAGGCCATGGCTTTGTACGGCGCGGCGGCGCCGGCGGGTGGCACCGCCGGGGTGTTCCTGGGCGGCGTCATCACCGAATACCTCAGCTGGCCCTGGGTGTTCATCGTCTACGTCCCGATCGGCCTGGCCACCCTCGCGGCCGTCCCCGCTCTACTGCCCGCCGTTTCGGGCAGGCGTGGCTCCGTCGACGCGCTGGGCGCGATCTCGGTCACCGCGGGTATCGCCCTGGCGGTCTACGCCATCGTCCGGGCCCCCGAACAGGGCTGGGGCTCGGCCACCACGCTGTTGGAACTCGCCGGAGCGGTCGCACTGCTGGCACTGTTCCTGGTGATCCAGCGCACGGTTCGCGAGCCTCTCATGCCGCTCGGCGTGTGGAGGACGCCCGGCCTGGCCACCGCCAACCTCGCGATGGCCCTGCTGGGGGCGGCCTGGATCCCGATGTGGTACTTCCTCAACCTCTACCTGCAGCAGGTGCTCGGCTACGGCGCCTTTCCCAGCGGCGCGGCCCTGCTGCCGATGACCGTCGCCATCATGATCTTCATGATCGGCGTCACCGCGAGGCTGCTGGGCCGGTTCGGCGCCAAGCCGCTGATCGTCACCGGCCTGCTCGTCCTGGCCGTGGGCCTGGCAGGGTTGTCGCTCGCCAGGCCGGGCGGGACGTTCGCCGTTGACGTGCTGCCCGCCTCGCTGATCGCCGCGGTCGGCATGTCCCTGGCCTACATCCCGGCCATGATGTCGGCCATGTCCGGGGTACGGCCCGAGGAGAGCGGTCTGGCCTCCGGGATCGTCAACACCACCTACCAGGTCGGCTCCGCGCTCGGCCTGGCCGTGATGACCGCGGTCGCCACCTCCCGGGGGGCCGCGGAACCGGGAAACCTGCCCGCGCTCACCGGCGGTTTCCAGGCCGCCTTCACCGGGGCCGCAGCCGTGGCCGCCGCCGGTGCCGTAGCGACCCTGCTGCTCATGCGCACGCCGAAGCGGGCGACGCGAACGCGGCCAAAGGAGCCCCGGCCGACCGGTGTGTAACGAATCCGCCGGGCGCGTCTGCGACGCGCCCGGCGGATCGTCGCCGCGGATTGCGCCCGATGGCCTCAAAACCTTTAGAATACCATACGGGGGTATCCTGTTTTAGGAGATGACGACGAAAGGCGGGGACATGCACGGCTACACCCACAACAAGCAGGACCACCTGCGGAGGCTGCGCCGGATCGAGGGGCAGGCGCGGGGCCTGCAGCGGATGGTCGAGGAGGACAAGTACTGCATCGACATCCTCACCCAGGTGTCGGCGGCCAACCGGGCCCTGCAGTCCTTCGCGCTGTCCCTGCTGGAGGAGCACCTGGCGCACTGCGTGGCCGAGGCCACCGCCAAGGGCGGCGCCGAGGCCGAGACGAAGGTCAAGGAGGCCACCGAGGCCATCGCCCGCCTCGTCCGTTCCTGATCGACGAAACCCGGCAAGCAGAAGGAGTAATCGCCATGACCACCACCGCCTACACCGTCAAGGGCATGACCTGCGGCCACTGCGTCTCCTCCGTCAAAGAAGAGGTCGGCGAGGTCCCTGGCGTCACCGGCGTCGACGTGGATCTGGCTACCGGCCTGGTGACCGTCCGCAGCGAGAGCCCGATCGACACGGCGCAGATCACGGCCGCGGTCGCAGAGGCCGGATACGAAGTGGTGACCCCGTCATGAACACACCGGCCAGGCTGGGCGCCTACGCCCTCGGACTCGTCGTGATCTTCGGCGGAGCTCTGGGGATCGGCAACGCGGTGGGTGCGACCGGTCCCGTCCCCGCGGCGGACGCTCACACGATCCACGCGACCCCGTCCGCGAGCCAGGCGGGCGAGCACGAAACCCGCACCGAGCCGCCCCCCGGCCCGGCGGCGACCGGCAAGCCCATTCCGGGAGGTCTTCAAGTGTCCCAGGACGGCTACACCCTGCTGTCCCAAACCGTCACGCTCCAGCCGGGCGGGGCGACGGACTTCCGGTTCAGCGTGATCGGCCCCGACGGGAAGCCCGTCACCGCCTACCGGACAGAACACGGCAAGAAGCTGCACTTCATCGTGGTCTCCCGCGACCTGGGCAGCTTCCAGCACCTGCACCCCGAACTGACCGGCGACGGCGTGTGGTCGCTGAAGCTGACCCTGCCCAAGGCGGGCGCGTACCGGGCGTTCGCCGACTTCGCCCCCGAGGGCGGCAGCGGGCTGACCCTGGGCATCGATCTGCAGGCCCCCGGCGCCCAGAAACCCGAAGCGCTGCCCGCGACGAGCCGCACCGCCACGGTCGACGGCTACACCGTCACCCTGGACGGGGACCTGACTCCCGGCGCGTCCAGCAAGCTCACCCTCACGGTCAGCAAGGACGGCCACCCCGTCGCCGACCTGCAGCCCTACCTGGGCGCCTACGGGCACCTGGTCGCCTTGCGCGCCGGGGATCTGGCCTACCTGCATGTGCACCCCGACGGGGAACCAGGTGACGGCACAACTCCCCCGGGCCCGGAGGTCACCTTCTACGCCGAGGTTCCCAGCCGCGGCGACTACCGGCTGTTCCTGGACTTCCAGCACGAGGGGACCGTGCGCACCGCCGACTTCACCGTCCGCGCCGGCCAGATCATCACCCCCACGACAACCCCCACCCCTGCGCCAACCACCAGTTCGCATGGCGATCACAACCACTGAGACCGGACATGACGCGGGCAAGGAGAGATGATGGCTTCCGTCACCGATGACAGGCCGCCGACCACCAGCGGCTCGGTTGAACTCTCGATCGGCGGCATGACCTGCGCGTCGTGCGCCAACCGGATCGAACGCAAGCTCAACAAGCTCGACGGCGTGAGCGCGACCGTGAACTACGCCACCGAAAAAGCCAAGGTCACCTTCGGTGAAGGCATCGATCCCCAGGCGCTGATCGCCGAGGTGGAGAAGACCGGCTACACCGCCGCGCTGCCCGCGGAGCCGAAGAGCGACACCGCGCCCGGCGAGGCGGAAGGCGAACCGGCTGATGAGCTCGGGCCGCTGCGTCAGCGGTTGATCACCTCGGTGGTGCTCGCCGTGCCGGTGATCGCCATGGCGATGATTCCGCCTCTGCAGTTCACCAACTGGCAGTGGCTGTCGCTCACCCTGGCCGCCCCGGTCGTCGTCTACGCCGGCTGGCCCTTCCACCGGGCTGCCTGGACGAACCTGCGCCACGGTGCCGCGACCATGGACACCCTGGTCTCGCTCGGCACGATCGCCGCGCTCGGCTGGTCGTTGTGGGCGCTGTTCTTCGGCACGGCGGGCACCCCTGGCATGACCCACCCGTTCGCGTTCACCATCGAGCGCACCGACGGCTCGGGCAACATCTACCTGGAGGCCGCCGCCGGAGTGACGGCGTTCATCCTGGCCGGCCGCTACTTCGAGGCCCGCTCCAAGCGCCGCGCGGGCGCCGCCCTGCGGGCGCTGCTGGAGTTGGGGGCCAAAGACGTCGCCGTCCTGCGCGACGGCGTCGAGACCCGCGTCCCCTCCGGTCAGCTCAAGGCGGGCGACCGGTTCGTGGTGCGGCCCGGCGAGAAGATCGCCACCGACGGCGTGATCGAAGAGGGAACCTCCGCCATCGACGCCTCCATGCTCACCGGCGAATCGGTGCCGGTGGAGGTGCATCCCGGCGATGCGGTGACCGGCGCGACCGTCAACGCCGGTGGCCGCCTGCTCATCCGCGCCACCCGCATCGGATCCGACACCCAGTTGGCCCAGATGGCCAGGCTGGTCGAAGACGCTCAGACGGGTAAGGCCCAGGTCCAGCGGCTGGCCGACCGCATCTCCGGGATCTTCGTGCCGGTGGTGATCGCATTGGCCGTCGGCACGCTCGGCTACTGGCTGGGAACCGGTGGCGGGGCCGGGGCGGCCTTCACCGCCGCGGTGGCCGTGCTGATCATCGCCTGCCCGTGCGCCCTGGGCCTGGCCACGCCGACCGCCCTGCTGGTCGGCACCGGGCGCGGCGCCCAGCTCGGCATCCTGATCAAAGGCCCGGAGGTGCTGGAATCCACCCGCGCCGTCGACACCGTCGTGCTCGACAAGACCGGCACCGTCACCGAGGGCAAGATGACCCTGGCCGGCGTCCATCTCGCCGATGGCGAGGACGAGACGCAGGTGCTGCGCCTGGCCGGTGCCCTGGAACACGCCTCCGAACACCCCATCGCCCAGGCCATCGCCCGAGGAGCGGCCGAACGCGTGGGCGAGTTGCCCACTCCCGAGGACTTCGCCAACCTCGAAGGCCTCGGCGTCCAGGGCATCGTCGACGGACACGCCGTGCTGGTGGGACGCCCCACACTGCTCGCCGAGTGGTCCCAGCACCTGCCCGCCGACCTGGAGCGGGCACTCACCGAGGCACAGGCGGCGGGCCGCACGGCCATCGCGGTCGGCTGGGACGGCCAGGCTCGCGCGGTCCTGACGGTGGCCGACACCATCAAGCCCACCTCGGCCGAGGCGATCCGCCGGCTACGCGCCCTGGGGCTGAGACCAGTGCTGCTCACCGGCGACAACGAGAGCGTCGCACGGTCGGTCGCGGCCGAGGTCGGCATCACCGAGGTCATCGCCGAGGTGCTGCCCGCCGACAAGGTCGACGTCGTCAAGCGCCTGCAGGCCGAGGGCAGATCGGTGGCCATGGTCGGTGACGGCGTCAACGACGCCGCGGCACTCGCTCAGGCCGATCTGGGCCTGGCCATGGGCACCGGCACCGACGCGGCCATCGAGGCCTCCGACCTCACCCTGGTCCGCGGCGACCTGCGGGTGGCCGCCGACGCCATCCGGCTCTCCCGCCGCACCCTGCGCACCATCAAAGGCAACCTGTTCTGGGCCTTCGCCTACAACGTGGCCGCCCTGCCCCTGGCCGCGCTCGGCCTGCTCAACCCGATGATCGCCGGAGCCGCGATGGCGTTCTCCAGCGTCTTCGTGATCGGTAACAGCCTGCGCCTGCGCACCTTCTCATAGCAAAACGCCGGTGTGGCCGCAGACGATCGTCTGCGGCCACACCGGCGTTCGACCACGATGCGAGCCCGCCCGGGCGGTCATGCAACGGCTCATGGCGAACGCTCTGAGATGTGCGGCCTTCGCCTGCTCCCACGACGAAATAGGGCAGAAAAAGAAGAGAATTCAGGGCGGCCGTACGAGCCCGGGATTCCTGGACAGAACTCAGCGGCGGCCGCCGTCAGCGAGGTGGGCCGATTCTCCCACTATGATCTTCTCTATTATTGATCATAGTTGACTGTCTTTTCCAGGGGATTCGCCGTCTCGCCCAGGCTCGAAGGATTCCGAAGTTGATCTTCCTGTCCAGTCGATGGATCGATGGCTCCGGCCGGGTCTCCTTCGGGAAAACCTTAGATTGCCGAGCCAGGTCATCGAGAGCCACGGGTGTCGATCCGCCGCCGAAATGCCAGTCAACGGTCTCAGATGAGCTACTAGAGATCATCGTTCCCAGCCATTGATCTCATCCAATAGATGAGTGGAAGGTAAAGTTTTTCGTGGTAAATCCCTACGGCATAGAGGATTCCGTTACGCGTTTATAAGGGCGTATCGCACTCTTTTGCTCCCATCGCTTACCGTCGGGGAACTTAAGGCATACATCCGACACGCGCCTGTAATGCCGCGTACTGCCGAGACCGTGTCTCACCCGGCGGGAACCGTTCCTGCCCGGCGAGCGCGGCCGCCAAGTCCGCGATTGCGCGCGTACACGCACGTCTCCTACATCCGTCCTTCGCCTGTCCTGGTCGCGATCGGCCTCGACCGTCATGACCGGCACCCTGATCCGGGATTTGCGCCAAGCTGCATGCCCCTGTCGACTCTCCTACTATTGTAGATAGTAGGCTAGTCGGAAAGATCAGACCGCGAGCGCGAGGGGGGACGATGGACGCCTCAGCCCGCCGGCCCGCGGTGCGGGCATCGCGTCTGCTTCTTCTGGTCGCTCTGGTTCTGGGCGTCGCAGGGATGCACACGCTGGGGCATCTGGATCACCGGCGGGGGCACGGCGGCACGGCTGTCGCCTTCGGGCACGCCTCCATCGCTGATCACGAAGTGCCGAAAGCACCCACCACGCTCCGTCCCCTTCTGATGCCTCAGGCCGGGCAACTGGCCTCAGGGCGTGATGACACTCCGCTGCCCCTTGATCCGAGCTCCGTCTGCCTGGCCGTGCTCACCTCGTTTCTCCTTCTCCTTATCGGTATGGCGTCCCTGTGGACGCGGCAGCTCGCGCAGGCTCGAACGGCCGATACCTCACCCACGCTCGCCGCCCGCCCACCTCCGCGAAGGACGGCCTTGCGCCTGGCGCATCTTTCGGTCTTGCGCGTGTAGGCCGATCGCCTCCGCGGACGGCATCGCAGATCCGTCCGCAGATCATCGGCACGCAGATACGACCGACCGGAAAGAGATCACAAAGATGTTCGCCAACCGATCCGCCCTTCGCAGGCTCGCCCTGGCCGCTACCGCGGGAGCGGGCGCTTTCACGCTGCTCACCGCCTGTGGAGGTGGTGAAAATGCGATGAGCGGCGACGCTGAAATGACCAGCACTGCTTCCGCTCCCGCCGTTCCCACGACCCAGAAACCGCAAGCCTCCTTCAACGACGTCGACGTCACCTTCGCACAGACGATGATCCCGCATCACGACCAGGCCGTGGAGATGGCGAAGCTGGCCGAGACGCGGGCCTTTGATGCGGAGGTGAGAGAACTGGCGGCAAAGATCAAGGCCGCGCAGAGGTCGGAGATCGCGACCATGACCGACTGGTTGTCCACCTGGAAGGCTCCCGCCCCGAAAGGGGGCCACGGTGAGCATGTCATGTCCGGCATGATGACCGAGGAGGACATGGTCAAGCTCCAGGCGGCGAAGGGCGCGCGGTTCGACCGGATGTTCACCGAGCTGATGATCGCCCATCACCAGGGGGCGATCACGATGGCCAAGACCGAGCAGAGCGATGGAGCCGATCCCAAGGCCAAGGAACTCGCCAAGACCATCGAGACCGCCCAGCAGGCCGAGATCGAGCAGATGCAGGAGCTTCTCGACCGGCTCTAGGCCATGGAACGGCCGGCGGTGTCCAGAGGTGATCTCCCCGGTCGATGTCCTGGTTCATCCACCGCCTTTACGACACGTGTAGCCAGCAAGGATCCCCGCGTTCGTCCCACCGTTTTGTTCACCGACACGATCGGGGGCAGCCGGTCGGCCTTCCACCGGATCGCGCTACGGGGTTCCTCACGCCGCAATCGCTAACCGACGAAAGGGGGGCAGAGTGCGCCCTGCCCCTCCTTTCATCGACGGGCCGTGCCGAGGATGAGGTACGACAACGGCGTGCGGATCGCGGGAAGCAGGAACCGTTCCAGCCGCTCAAGGGTGAACCCGGCCCGCTCGATCGCCGCCGCGCTGTCGCGGCCGGTGTGGCAGCCGCCGAACAGGCGGGGCCACACCGTGACGTCCAACAGCCGCTGAACACAGATCATGCCGGATGAGTCGGCCAGGACGTGTTCGAGGAAACGCAGCTGCCCTCCGGGTTTGAGCACCCGGCGCACCTCCCGCAACGCCAAGGCCTGGTCGGCAACCGAGCACAGCACCAGGGACATCACCGCGGCGTCGAAGCTCGCGTCCGCGCCCGGCAACCGTTCGGCGAGGCCGTCGACCACGTCGATCGGAACGAGGGCCTTGCCGGCACTGGCCTGCGCGAGCCGGCGCAGATGCGGCTCCGGTTCGACCGCGAGCACCCGGGTGACAGTTGGCGGGTAGTGGACGAACGTCAGCCCAGGGCCGGCGCCCACCTCGATCACCCTTCCCGAAAGGTCGGCCAGCAGCCTCTCGCGACGCTCGGCCAGACCCGCGCGCTCCATCAGTCGGCTGACGCGAACGTAGAAGCGCGCGAAGATCGGGTGGTTTATACCTGTCATCGTCATCGTCTCCCCCGCTCCCCATCATCACCCGCCGGCTCGCTGGTGGCTTCGTCGGCCCACCACCCGAACCGGAGCGATCCGGGCCATGGCCTGTGGAGCTCAGTGCGCGCCGGGACGGTAGAGCACTGGGTCCGATGACGGTAAAACCCATGTGGTCCTGGATTCGATCGGCCACCCGCCGGGCCGTGTCGACCGCTCGGATCTGGAACAGGCACAGTGTCCTGCGACATAGACCGTGCTGTCCGCCGGATCAACGCCGAGACCGTGGACGTGCCCGATTCCGGGATCGGCCGAACCGGCGGCTTTAGGCGCGGCTAGAACAGCGAGATGCCGTGGCAGTGGTGGGCCAGAAACGAGCTCACTCCGGGAATCGCAGCCACGGCCGCGGGGCCAGCGAGCAGGAAGGCGACCGCGGCCAGGCCCGCGAGGCGTTCCCGGGGCTTGAGCGGAGCCGCCGGGCTGAGCATGCGCCGGACACGGGTGAGGGCGGTCTGGCCGCCCGCGCCCAGCGTGAACGCCGGGGCCTTCCCTGTGGCGAGGCGGACCAGTGCGGCGGCGATGTGGACACGCGGGTGGCGGCGGGCCGCGACGTCGTCGGCGAGCAGCTCGATCAGCCGGGCGATCTCCTTTTTGGCCCGGGTGAACAGCGGCAGATGAGGGAAGGCCCGGCAGAAGGCCTCGGCGGCGGCCAGGACGAGGTGATGGCGCCCGCGCAGGTGCGCCTGCTCGTGGGCGAGGACGGCGGCGACCTGCTCGGGAGCCAGGGATCGCAGGGCCGCGGTGGTGATGACGGCCTTGCCGTCGCGGCCGGGCAGGCAGTAGGCGGCGGCCTCGTCGTGGTCGAGCACGACCGCGTCCAGTGTGCCGTCATGGCGGCCGAGCAGGTTCAGCATCTCGGCGTGCCGCCGTCGCTCTCGCCCTGCTCTGACCAGAATGGCCGCCCCGCAGTAGGTGATCCTGGCCGCGATCAAGGCGGCGCCGAGCAGGGCGGCGCGAGCGCTCGGGGAGGTGAGAGACGCGCCGTCGGAGAGCATGTCCGCGCACGCCTCGAAGAACTCGGCCAGGCCATGGCCGATCACATTGGCCGGGATCGCGACGGCGAGCGCGGAAAAGACCGCGGAGGCGATCACCGAGGCGCAGGCGGCCAGCCAGACGCAGATCGCCAGGCGGGGTGCGCGCTCGGCCCACTCGCCCCGGCCCAGCAGGCGGGGCAGCGCGACCACCGCGACCACGACGTACAGGGCCAAGACGGCGGCGGCCGTCATGCGCGGCGCCCCGGCGGGTACACCTTCAGGGCGGCCTCCAGCGCGACCGACTCCTCAGGGGTCAGCCGCTCCAGGAAGTGCACCAGCGTGGCCGCCTGATTACCGCTGGAGGCCAGACTGCTGCGCATCAGCTCGGCGGTGTATGCCTCCTTGCTGGCCACCGTCTCGTAGGCATACGCCCGGCCGACCGGCTTCCTGCGCAGCAGGCCCTTCTTGTGCAGCTTGTCCATCACCGTCATGACGGTCGTGTAGGCGATGTCCCGCTCACGACGGAGATCTTCGAGCACGTCCCTGACCGACGCCGGCCGGTGATACGACCACAGGCGCTCCATGATCGTGGACTCTAAGTCTCCCAGACCACGCATCAGGTGAGACTCCCCTCTACCGGCGAATCACTCAATGCTACCGGCCGTCGTAGACGCTCGGCCGTGCGCCGCTTCCGCCACCGGCTCGCCAATTGCCGCGTTCGCGATCGAGGCGGGCTCGAGGTCCGGAACCTCCTGTGGAAGAAGCATTGCCCATATACCCCCCACCCGTATACGGTGGGCGGAGATACCGACACAATGCGCAAGCCGGGAGGCTGGGATGGTGGAAGCAATGGAGCCCGGGAATCATGCCGGACACGAAGAGCCCCACGGCCATGACCACCATGAGCACGCTGGCCACGCACGGAAGGCCACCTGGCGGGTGGCCGCGTCGGCGACCCTGCACTGCCTCACCGGGTGTGCCATCGGTGAGGTGCTCGGCATGGTGATCGGCACGGCTCTGGGGTGGCCGAACGTGCCCACCATCATCTTGGCCGTCGTGCTGGCCTTCTTCTTCGGCTACGCGCTCACCCTGGTGGGGTTGCGCAAGGCGGGCGTCGACTGGCGCAAGGCCCTGCGGCTGGCGCTGGCGGCCGACACCCTGTCCATCCTCATCATGGAGATCGTCGACAACGCCGTCATGATCGCGGTCCCCGGCGCCATGGACGCCGGGCTGACCTCCGGCCTGTTCTGGGGCGCTCTCGCCTTCGCCCTCCTGGTGGCCTTCCTCATCACCACGCCCATCAACAAGTGGATCATCGGCCGGGGCAAAGGACACGCCGTCGTCCACGCCTACCACCACTGACAAGCACCGACGAACTGCACCCTCCTCCGCCGGACGAGGCGGGCACATCGAGAGATTCCCGCGACGACCGATCGTAGCGGCGAGCACATCACCGATCACCGCAACTGGTCATGCTCGGCGTGACCGCCATGATCACTCACCGGGGTGTCAGGAGGTGAAAGTTGTCGGAGGGTACTGCTTTGCTGTGATGGCTACGACATCTACCAGGTCAAGCGCTACGCCAAGACACTCGACGCTGTCAATCCCCTGGAAACGTGGAGACGGCTCTGGCCCACTCTCCGGCGAAGGACACACCCTGGAGGTGCGCAGGCTACGGACTGGAAACTAGGGTCGTGATCATTGTCGGCTGGACGTACTGGGGCTCCAGCCGAGCTCGACTGACCGACGGCATCTGTCGTGATCGTCGCCTGAGCTGGTGAACAGGGCGGTCAGCATGGGCACGCCATGGGCGAGCGCTTGGTGCGGCAACGGGCCCGTGACCACAAGCGATGCCAGGCCGTGACCGATGGCCCAGCTCTGCGTCGCCAGTTCCAGCGGATCGACGTCGCTGCGAAAACGACTGGCGGTCTTGGCCCGTTCGACGGCACCGACCAGACAGTGCAACGTTTCATCTGCGGCCTCGGCATCCTCGAGCTCGAAGCCGGCATCGAACATGACCCGGTAGAGATCGGGGCTGGCCAGGGCGTTGGACAGGTAGGCGGCCCCCAGGGCGGCCAGGTCCCGTACCGGATCCGCGGACATTGAGACCGCCTCGAGTTTGGCGGCCAGGCGGGTGAACCCTTCCTGGCGCATCGCTTTCCACAGGCCGTCCATACTGCCGAAGTAGGTATAGACGGCCATCGTCGATACGCCGGTTCCGGCTACCAGCGAGCGGAGGGTGATCGGCTCCCGCATTCGAAGCATCTGTGCAGCTCGGTCTATCAGCTGGGAGCGGACCGCGGGATCTTTCGTTCGCGCCATAGCGCCACAATACATAGCATTGCTATGGTTTCGTTGAGTGCCGATCTCATGTGTGCCGAAACTGAGGAGCGGTCATGACCGTGAAGCTGTTCAATCCCGACGGGCTGCCGAAACCTGATGTCTACCGCCAGCTCTCGATCGCTACGGGATCGAAACTGGTGTTCCTGGCTGGCCAGGTTGCCCGCGATGCTGAAGGACGAAGAGTCGGCGAAGGAGACCTCGCCGCCCAGGTCGAGCAGTCCTACCTCAATATCGGCATCGCTCTGGCCGAGATCGGCGGCTCTTTCGATGATGTGGCGAAGCTGACCATCTACGTCGTCGACTGGAAACCCGAGAAGATGCCCCTGCTGGGAGAGGGCGTCGCTCGGGCGGCTGCGAAGCTGGGGATCGACCCGATCAAACCGATCACCCTTCTGGGCGTTGCGGCACTGGGGGAACCCGATCTCCTGGTCGAAGTCGAAGCCACCGCGGTCATCGACTGATCTGGCGAAACGCTGAGGTGCCGTGTCAGCGGTGCCGTCAGTCAGCGTCGGCAGCTCCCCACATGGAGCCGAGAAACACACCAGCAATCAACGAAGGCGGGCGGGCACCCGCCCGACCTTCCGACGATCGCCGAAAGTCACAACCGGGCCTTAAAGAACAAGTTGACCTTGTGCGCCAGAAACCAGATCTCATCGTGCTCCTCGCGCCCGCGGAAGCGGTCCCTAGTGCCGCGTTCCTCATAGCCGGTAGACGAACGTGCGGCGGAGGGTGCGGGGCTGGGGTGGTGGTCGCCCCCAGAT
>NZ_JBPJUQ010000092.1:0-27583 GCF_051192615.1 Streptosporangium sp. G11 | reverse complement strand
TCGTGATGCCGGACGGGATCGAGCCGTGCACGTAGTCGGCGGTCTCGGTGAACAACAACACCCGGAAGGCCGCCGCCTTCGCGGCTCCCGCGTTCGCCGGAGACATCGACAGACCGGAGAACACGGATAACAGGAGCAGGATCGGAACCATTAAGGCGGTGAGCTGGCGGCGCATGGAATCTCCTGGGGGGATGAGAAGGACATGCGAAACAAACCGGGCGGCCTTGGCGGGCGGACCGGTTGGGATGCCGGGAGAGGGTGGCAGGAAACCTCGAAATCTACCGGTTTCTGGCTTATTTCCTCCTTATTTCAGGATAGTAAGGACGAGTTCTGACGGCCGTCAAGCAAAAGGTTGCTTGGTCAAAACAGAAAGGTCCCTTCCGGGCAACGAAAGCGGACCGGTCCAAAGAGTCTCTTCAGGGCTCTACCGGGCCATTCATCCGATTCCTGCATCTTCACGGCCCCTTCGGGCCATCCCAAAACCGCCTCACAACTGCCCCGGAATCGCCCCGGAACTGTCCAGGAACCGCCTCGGGCAACGAAAAGGGCGCCCTCGAAACGAGAGCGCCCTTCGACCGGCCGGCCTTTCAACCGGCCGGCCCTTCATCCGTCCGTCCGTTCAGCCGTTCAGCCGACCGTCCGTTCAGCCGGCCGTCGTGACCTCGGCGGCCACCGCCGCCCGTCCGCGACGGTCAGAGCATGGCCTTCATCGAGGCGGTCGCCTGCTGGCCGAGGGTGGTCGGGGTCAGGTACGGCTGCTCGGCGAGGATCGCCTCCCAGTTGTCCCGGATGTCCTCGACGGTGTGGCCGTCCTGCCGCCAGCCGGGCCCCTCGGCCACGAACACCCGGGCGATCCGGCCGGCGCCGACGCTGAAGACCTCGCCACTGGTCTCGCAGGCCTCGTGCGCCAGGAAGGTCACCAGGACGCTGACCCGCTCCGCGGTGAACTTGGCCTCGAACTCGGCGGGCAGAAGCTCCTCGGTCATCCGGGTCCAGGCGATCGGCGCGATCGCGTTGGCCTTGATCCCGGCCCTGGCGCCCTCGATGCCGAGCGTCTTGGTGAGGCCGACCAGCCCCATCTTGGCGGTGGAGTAGTTGGCCTGCCCGAAGTTGCCGAACAGCCCGGCCGGTGAGGAGGTGTTGATGATCCGGCCGTACCCCTGCTCCTTGAGGTAGGGGAACGCCGCCCGGCTGACCAGGAACGATCCGCGGACGTGGACGGCGAGGACCTGGTCGAACTCCTCGACGCTCATCTTGCCGAAGGACTTGTCCCGCAGGATGCCGGCGTTGTTGACGACGATGTCGAGCCGCCCGTAGGTGTCGATCGCGGTCCGTACGATCGCCTGGGCCCCCTCGGGGGTCGCGACGTTGTCGGTGCTGGCGGTCGCCTCTCCGCCGTTCTTCCTGATCAGCTCGACCACCTCGGCGGCCGGGCCCGCGGAGGCGCCGGTGCCGTCCAGTGCCCCGCCCAGGTCGTTGACGACCACCTTGGCGCCGCGCTCGGCGAGCGACAGCGCGTGCGAGCGGCCGAGTCCGTGCCCGGCGCCGGTGATGACCGCGACCCTGCCGTCAAACCGCAGCTCTGACATCCGCAACCCTCCCACGAGAACATAATTCTAGTCGTCTGAACAATAGCCCGACCGACCCCGGTGATGCCATGGGGGATCCCCGGGACGCCACCTGCGGAACCTTCGGGACACCGCCCCCGAAACCGGCACGAGCCGCCGGCGGGCCCTTCACGACATCACAGGGAAAGGCGCGCGGCGGTAACCGGAAATGCTTGGGATCATTGCGCATAGTAAGCACACGTGTTAATTTCTGCTAAAGTTTTTGCCCCACACGGGCGAGGGTCAACGACGACACCCCTCACTTTTCCTTGTACGGCCCCGCCCAATATTTTGGGCTGGAGGCCCTATATGTCCTTATCGCCGCCCCTGCGCGTGGTCCAGTGGGCCACGGGCGCCGTCGGCAGACACTCCCTGCGCAGCGTGATCACTCGGCCGGAGTTCGAGCTGGCCGGGGTGCTGGTCTACGACCCGGACAAGGTGGGACTGGACGCGGGGACCCTCGTGGGGCTCCCCGAGACCGGTGTCACCTGCACCGACGACGTCGAGAAGATTCTCGCCACGGAGGCCGACTGCGTGCTGCACATGCCACTGCCGGCGTCCTACTTCGGTGGGGAGCATCCGAGCGACGTGGAGGCCATCTGCGCGCTGCTCGCCGCCGGCAAGAACGTCATCACCACCACCGGGTTCGTGTATCCCAAGTGCTACGGCCCGGGAGTGGTGGAGCGCCTGGAGGCCGCCTGCCGCGCGGGACGGTCGTCCCTGCACGGCACCGGCGTCAACCCCGGTTTCATGAGCGACATCCTGCCGCTCACGCTGACCGGCCTGTCCAGCCGCGTCGACCACATCTACGTCCGGGAGTCGTCCGACTTCCGAGGCCATCCGTCCCGGCAGATCGTGGTGGACCTGTTCGGCTTCACGCGTTCAGCCAAGGACTACGTCGCCGCGGTGCGTCCCTTCCGCGCCTTCCAGCGCTCGCTGTTCGCCGAGAGCGTCCAGTTCGTGGCCGACAACCTCGGCGTGGCCCTCGACGAGGTCGAGGAGAGCGACGAGTTCGAGCTCGCGTCCGAGGAGTTCGAGATCATCTCGGGGCTGGTCAGGGTGGGCACCGTGTGCGCGTCCCGCTGGATGTTCAGCGGGCTGGTCCGCGGCCGTCCCTTCATGACCGTGGAGTGCGTCTACAAGGCCGACGCCGACCGGGTGCGACGCTGGGCCGATCCCGGCTTCAGCGTCCACATCGAAGGTGTTCCCCAGCTGATGCTCACCGTCGACGAGATCTCCCACGGCCTGGCCGGTGCCGCCGCCCACGCCGTGAACTCCATCGCCGCCCTCTGTGCCGCCCCACCGGGCATCCGCACCGCGCTGGATCTCCCCCTGGCCACCGGCCGGGGCACCGTCCGCCTCGCCTGAGGATCCTCCTCGGCCCCCCTCCGAGGCATCCTCAGGACGGACGTTTGCGGCCCGCCGGACACCGGCACACCGTCGACCCGCCCACGACTCCGGTCAAGAACCGGCTCGAACACGTGCGGCACCAGCCTGACCCGCTGGAAGGATCATCATCGGAACCGGACTCACCGCCTTCGAGTCATCACACGCGCATATTTCCTGATCGTTGCGGCGATCCACATGTCACTGAACGAGCCAACCGCATGGCGGATATAAGCCTCGTTCGTGGCGATGACCGGTGCCCACAAAGCCGTCGATCAAAAATATGTGACATTTAGTGCATTGCTGGATATAAACCCTTATGCACACCCGCCGAGGCAGTGCGGATCTTCAACGTGCGATGTTCTTCGATTTCATGACACTCAGCGACTGCTGCTCCGGCTCATACACCTCGACGACCAGACGGACGCCACGAGACGGCGGGTGGCGATTGCCGATCTGCTGCTGGACGGTTCTCAAGGTCAGGCGGTCGCGAGCACGATCCTGAGCAGGTTCGTGGAGGCCCGTCTCATCACGGTCGACCAGGACAGCGCGGAGATCACGCACGAGGCGCTCATCCAGGCATGGCCCAGGTTGAAGAACTGGATCGATACGGACCGGGCAGTTTGCTCATGTGTCAGCATCTTGCCGAGGACACCGACACCTGGGTACGTCACGCCCACGACTCCGCGTATCTCTATCTCGACAGCCGGCTGGTGTCGGTCCAAGCCGCTCTGGACGACTCCAGTGAGCTCACCGCGAACGAACGTTCCTTCAGGCGTCGAGCCGGAGTACCCGCCGACGCCGGAGGATCACCACCGCGGTGATCGCCGCCCTGTCCGTACTGCTTCTCACCGCCGTCACGGCCGGCTTCTACGCCCGGCAGCAGAGCGACGAGGCGATCCAGCAGAGAAACCGGGCCATCGCGAGCCAGGTGAGCGACACCGCGAACACGGTGTCGGACCGCCCTCTCAGCGGCTTTCTCGCCCTGATCTCGTATCGGCTCGCACCGCTCCCCCAAACCCGTGGAGCCGTGCTCAGCGCACGCACCTGGCAGACCGGCACACGGCTCTCAGGTCACAGGAACGCCGTGTGGGCCACCACCTTCAACCCTGACGGCCGGCTTTCTGGCGTCCGCGTCCGATGATCGCACCGTCCGTCTGTGGGATGTCCGGGATCCGGCCCGCCCCCGCACACGCCACATACTGACCGGCCACATCCAGGCCGTCCGCGGGGTCGCCTTCCATCCCGGAGGAAGGATTCTGGCGACATGCGACGTCGCGGACCCCGCGAAACCCCGCGTTACGACGATCATGAAGCGGGATCAGGATTATCCGATCGCCGCGGCGTTCATCGACGAGCGCGACACCCTCCTCACCGGAACGCAGAACGGAAAGCTCCAGCTCTGGAACCTTGACATCAACGAAGCGATCCGCTTCATCTGCGGAGTCGGCGGTACGCCCATAACTCAGGCGGAGTGGAGCCAATACATTCCCGATATTCCCTACACGCCGCCGTGCACATGAGATCTCATCAGTTGGCGACATTCCACGACCGGTATGAAACCGCACACCCTAGGAGAGCTCACCTCTCCTATCGCCGATCACGTGAAAACGGCGGGCCGTAGCGGTGTCAGGGGTGCGGGGTGAAACGCCCGAAGCGGCCCTGGTGGTACAGGAGCGGGCGCCCGCCGGGTTCGAGGCCGGTCTCGGTGACGAGTCCGACGACCAGGACGTGGTCGCCGATGTCGACGGTGGAGTGGGGAGCGCACACCAGGTGGGCCGAGACGCCGCCCAGCAGCGGGACACCCAGGTACCCGGGGGTCCAGGAGGTGGGGGCGGCGAAGCGGTCGACGCCCTTCCTGGCGAAACGCGAGGCCACCTCGGCCTGGTCGCTGGCCAGGATGTTCACCGCGAAATGATCGGCCTGCCGGAGCCAGGGCCAGGTGGTCGAGGACTGGTCCACGTAGAAGGAGACCAGCGGGGGCGCGAGGCTGACGGACGAGAACGAGGTGGCCGTGAGACCGACCGGCACTCCGTCGACCTGAGCGGTGACGACGACGACCCCGGCCGCATGGACGGCCAGCGCCTGCCGGAAGCTCTCGGCGTCGACCTCGCGGCCCGACAGCGTCTCGGTCATGGCACCTCGCTCAGGACTGTGTGAGGTATCACCAAGATGCTCCACTTGGTCACTTTTCCCCCTCTGAGGAACAAAGGACACTTCTCAGAACCCATTACGACCGCCATCTCTTCCCCGCGTCATTCCGGAGCCCTTTTTCCGAGTGCCGCCACTACCTGTGGGCCGACCCGATCGGCCCAGGGGTCGAGAACGGCGTCGAGATCGGGAATCTGTGACTCCAGCAGCGCGAGGCCCGGCGTGGGAACGGTCGCGCCGAGTTCCACCAGCAGCGGCCGGAAGTGGACCTCCACCGCCAGCGAGTGCTTGGCGTCGCCCATCACCAGGAGCGGGATCGCGACGGCCGAGGCGAGCGCGCCGCCCGGCAGCCGGTCGAGGAACACCTTGAGCAGGCCGGTGTAGGTGGCCTTGTAGGTCGGGCTCGCCACCACCAGCACGTCGGCTCCGGCGACCAGCTCCAGCGCGGCCTTCACCTCCGGCGCCGTCTCGGGGGCGAACAGCAGCGGGGCCAGGGCCGCCAGATCGACGACCTCCGGAGCCTCCCCGTCCCCGATCCGCCGGGCGACGGCCTCCGCCGCCCGGACGGCCACCCCGTGGGTGCGTGATCCAGGTCGCGGGTTTCCCACCACGGTCACGATGCTCATGAGGCCACCGGTGCTTTCTGGTCGACGTCGAAACGGAGAAGCTTCCATACCTCGTGGCGGTACTCGCCGAAGCGGGGACCGTCCCTCGGGTCACCCTCGCGGGAGCCGAGATCCACCTCGACGGCCCGCTGGATCCGTCCGGGCCGGGGGGTCATGACCGCGACCCTCCGGCCGAGATAGACGGCCTCGTCGATGCTCCGGGTGGTGAACAGGATCGTCGTGCCGGTTCTCTCCCAGATTCGTACCAGCTCCTCCTGGAGCGACGCTCTAGTTCCGGCGTCCAGGGCGGCGAAGGGATCGTCGAGCAGCAGGACGGCCGGATCCGCGGCCAGGCTTCTGGCGATGGCGACGCGCTGGGGCATGCCGAGGGAGAGCTCGTGGGGATAGCGGTCGCCGAACTCGCCCAGCCCCACGAGGTCCAGATACCCCCTGGCCAGGTCGGCGCGCTCCCGCCTCGTGGCGGCCCTGCCCTCCAGCGCGAACTCGATGTTGGACAGCGCCGTACGCCAGGGGAACAGCGCGTACTGCTGCAGGACGATCCCCCGGTCGAGGCCGGGGCCGTCGAGGGGGACGCCGTCCAGGAGGACGCGGCCGGTGGTCGGCGCGGCCAGCCCGGCGATCAGGTCGAGGAGGGCGGACTTGCCGCAGCCGCTCGGCCCGACCAGGGTGAGGAGTTCCCCCGCCCGTACGTCGAGGTTGACGTCGTCGAGGGCGGTGAAGGAGCGTTGGGTGTCACGGCCGGTGAAGTTCTTGCCGACCCCCTGGATCCGGAGCTTCACCGGGGACCCCCCGAGGGGGCGTGGAAGACGACGGGGACATGTCTGATCATGATCACGATATGCGTCCTGTGAGGTGTGGGAGGGGACGGCGGGTCGATTCGTGATCACGGACACTGGGCGCTGAACACACGGCAGAGGTCGACGTGCGCGCACCGAGTCAGATAGATGCCCATACCGGAGAAACTACGCACCGCTCCCCAGTAAGTCAATATTTCCTACTGGTTGTACATGAAATACCTCGGAGGGACCGGCATCCCCCTCCCGGCCGAAGGTCCCGTACCGTCGAGACATGAAGCTGGAAAAGGAGATCTCCGGCGGTGGCCGCTTCGAGAGGCAGCCGAACCGGTTCACGACCCGCATCGAGGCGGGCGGCGAGCACCCGCCGGAGCCCGGCCGCTACCAGATCTACGCCTCCTACGCCTGCCCGTGGGCGCACCGCTCCCTCATCGTCCGCGAGCTGCTGGGCCTGCGGGAGGTGATCGGGGTGACGATCGTCGACCCGATCAGGGACGAGAAGGGCTGGCGGATCCCCGGGGGCGACCCGGTGACCGGGGTGGAGTATCTCTCCGAGCTCTACCTGGCGACCGACCCCGGCTACGAGGGCCGCTACACGGTGCCCTGCGTCTGGGACGTCACCGCCGGGCGCCTCGTCACCAACGACTACCCGCAGATCACCCTCACCTTAGAGACGGCCTTCGCTCCGTGGCACGCCGAGGGCGCACCCGACCTCTACCCGGAGGAGTTGCGCGAGGAGATCGACGCGCTCAACGAGGTGATCTTCCATGGCCTCAACAACGGCGTCTACCGGGCCGGGTTCGCCCGCTCGCAGGAGGCGTACGACGAGGCGGTCACCGAGGTGTTCGCCACGCTCGACCTGCTGGAAGAGCGGCTGTCCACCCGCCGGCGCCTGCACGGCGACGCGCTCACCGAGAGCGACGTGCGGCTCTACCCGACGCTCGCCAGGTTCGACGCCGTCTACAACACGCACTTCAAGTGCTCGGTGCGGCGGCTGACCGACCACCCGGCGCTGTGGGCCTACGCCCGCGAGCTTCACGCCATCCCCGCGTTCCGCGACACGACCGATTTCGACCAGATCAAGCGGCACTACTTCGTGACGCAGACGAACATCAACCCGAGCGGGATCGTGCCCCGGGGACCGGAGATCGACTGGACCGCTCCCTGAGGCGACCCCCGGAGCCGTGAAAGTTTCATCGGGCAAATCGGTCATTCGCCCGGTCGGCGTGCGGTCCGGGAGGGTGACCGGTTGACGGTGGGTGAAACGCGCTGGAAACATCGGGCACCCAGGTTGTGGGAGCGCTCCCACTTGGATTCCCCCGACCGGGGTCCTCGGATCCCGCGCTCCCGCAACCTGGCACCTCCCCCGCCCAAAGGACCCCTCGTGATCAGACCACCGACCTGGCTCGCCCTCGCCGCCGCCGCCGCCCTGGTGACCCTGACCCCCCTGCCCGCCGCCGCCGACGGCCCCGAACAGATCGTCAACGGCACCTTCGACACCGGCACCGCCCCCTGGTGGAGCACCGGCAACACCGCGCTGGAGGTCGAGGACGGCCGCCTGTGCGCCGACATCCCCGGCGGCACCGCCAACCCGTGGGACGTCATCGTCGGCCAGAACGACATCCCCCTGGTCAAAGACGAGACGTACGAGTTCTCCTTCTTCGGGATCGCGACGCCGGGGCGGGTGGCCAAGGCCCTCGTCCAGCTCCCGGTGGATCCCTACACGCAGTACCTGTCGGCCAATCCCGAGCTGAGCGTGTCCGGTAACGACTACCGCTACACCTTCACCTCGCCTGTGGACCTGCCGGGCGCGCAGGTGGCGTTCCAGCTCGGGGGCAGCGCCACCCCGTGGAGGTTCTGCGTGGACAACGTCTCCCTGAAGGGCGGGGCCGAGCCTGACGTCTACGAACCGGACACCGGGCCCCGCGTCCGGGTGAACATGGTCGGCTACCTGCCCTCGGGGCCGAAGAACGCCACCCTCGTCACCGAGGGGACGGAGCCGGTGGGCTGGAAGCTCAGGCGCGGCGGGGAGGTCGTCGCCGAGGGGGACACCGTCCCGCGCGGCGTCGACGGGAGTTCCGGCCAGAACGTGCACTCGATCGACTTCGGCACGGTCACCACCCCCGGCACCGGCTACACGCTGGAGGCCGACGGCGAGACCAGCCGCCCCTTCGACATCGGCACGGACGTCTACGGCGAGCTCAGGACCGACGCGCTGAAGTTCTACTACACCCAGCGCAGCGGCATCCCGATCCTCGACGACCTCCGCCCCGGCTACGGAAGGCCCGCCGGGCACGCCGGGGTCGCCCCCAACCGGGGTGACGTCGCGGTGCCCTGCCAGCCGGGCGTCTGCGACTACACGCTGAACGTCAAGGGCGGCTGGTACGACGCTGGCGACCACGGCAAGTACGTCGTCAACGGCGGCATCTCCGTCCACCAGCTGATGTCCGCCTTCGAGCGCGCCAAGGCCGACGGCCTCCACAAGGACGGCGACCTCGACATCCCCGAGAGCGGCAACGGGGTGCCCGACATCCTCGACGAGGCCCGCTGGGAGCAGGAGTTCCTGCTCAGCATGCAGGTCCCCGACGGCGAACCGTACGCGGGAATGGCCCACCACAAGATCCACGACGCCGCGTGGACCGGTCTGCCCCTCCTGCCCCACCTGGACCCGCAGCCACGTGAGCTGCACCCGGTCTCCACCGCCGCCACCCTCAACCTGGCGGCCACCGCGGCCCAGGCGGCCCGGCTCTTCGCCCCGTACGACGCCGCGTTCGCCGCGCGCAACCTCGCGGCGGCCAGGAAGGCGTGGGCGGCGGCGAAGGCCAACCCCGCGCGGTACGCGGACCCGGCGGACGGGGTGGGCGGCGGGGCCTACAACGACGACAACGTGACCGACGAGTTCTACTGGGCCGCGGCCGAGCTCTACCTCGCCACCGGCGAGAGGGAGTTCAAGAACCACGTGCTCGCCTCACCGCACCACACCGGCGACATCTGGCGCGAGCGCGGCTTCGACTGGGGCAACACCGCCCAGCTCGGCCGCCTGCAGCTGGCGTCCGTGCCCAGCGCGCTCCCCGACCGGGCGCGGGTGCGCCGGTCGGTCCTGGAGGGCGCCGACAGGTATCTCGCCGTCCAGAAGGCCCACCCCTACGGCGTTCCCTACAACCCGCCGGACTACGACTGGGGTTCCAACAACCTGGTGCTCAACAACATGATCGTGATGGCCGTCGCCCACGACCTGAGCGGCAAGGCGAAATACCGCGACGGGGTGCTGGAGGGGCTGGACTACCTCTTCGGGCGCAACGCCCTCAACCAGTCGTACGTGACCGGCTACGGCGAGGTCGCCTCCAAGAACCAGCACAGCCGCTGGTACGCCCACCAGCTCGACCCGTCCCTGCCCAACCCGCCGCGCGGAACCCTGGCCGGAGGCCCGAACTCCGCCATCCAGGACCCGGTGGCCCAGGCCAAGCTGCGAGGCTGCAAGCCCCAGTTCTGCTACATCGACGACATCGAGTCGTGGGCCACCAACGAGCTGACGATCAACTGGAACTCCCCGCTCGCCTGGATCGCCTCCTATCTCGCCGCCCCCGCCGTACCCGGCCCCTGCAAGATCACCTACACCAACCACGACCAGTGGCCGGAGGGGTTCAACACCCAGGTCACCATCACCAACACCGGGACCAAGGCCATCGACGGCTGGACCCTCACCTGGTCCTTCCTCGGCGGCCAGGCCGTACGGCGGCACTGGAGCGCCGCCCTCGCCCAGGACGGCGCGACCGTGACCGCCAGGAATCTCGCCTGGAACAAGACCATCAAGCCCGGCGGCTCGATCACCTTCGGCTTCATCGGCGCCGACGCCCCCGGCCCCAACCCCAAACCGGAACGCTTCCTCCTCAACGGCACCCTCTGCGGGTGACCGGCGCGACCTGACCCTGTACGTCCACAATCAGACGCCCAAGCCGGTGACCTGCGGTTACCGATGTTGACGTATCGCGGATTATATAATCGATGACATATAGCCTCACGCTCCGTGAGGCTATATGTCATCGAGCCCGAGATCCGATCTTGGCTTGAGTCGCTGTCCGAGCGCGACTACGTGAAGGTCGAAGCTCTGGCAGACCTTCTCTCCGAGCAGGCCGAGACGCTCGACGAGCCGTACTCCAGGCACCTTGGAGGCAAAGTGCGCGAGCTGCGCCTCTCGCTCACGCGCCGTGAGGCAAGGATCACCTACTGGCTCGCCCCCGGTCGACGGATCGTCCTTCTCACCGTATTCACCAAGACACGCCGCAGGGAGACCGGGCAGGTTGAACGCGCTCGTCGAGCACAGGTCGAATGTGAGAATCTTCATGTGGTCGCCTCTGAGGTCTACGACCGTGTCTGGAAGGACTGAGTGGGGCATGGCTCACAGCACGTGGGAGCGGACAGGCGCCGAGCGCCGGGCCGACGCCTACCAGGAGGCCCGCGAAGCACTGCTTCTGGGACAGCAGGTCTACAACCGCCGGGTGGAGCTCGGTCTTTCGCAGGCCGAACTGTCCGAGCGGGCCGGAATGACCCAGCCGCAGGTGTCCCGCCTGGAAACAGGGGGGGTGACCCCGACGCTGACACTGCTTCGGCGCCTGGCGAAAGCGCTGGACTCCGAGTTGAACGTCACCTTCACACCCCACGCGGCCGCCTGACGCCGTTCCCGGGGGCAGGGGCCTCGGGCACCCTAAACTGGGGCCGTGATCGAGGACATCCGGGTGGATCCCGCCGTCAGTACGCTCAGGCCCGACTTCGGGGTGCTGGTGATGGGGGTGTACGGGCTGCGCAACGGGCCCACGGACGACAGGTCCCGGGCCTGGCTGGCGGAGGCGGCGGAGAAGGCCGTGGCGGTCGACGACCCGAGGGTCGAGGCGTGGCGGGAGGCCTACCGGGGGTTCGGCGCGAAGCCGCAGCGGACCAGGCCGTCGGTGGACGCCCTGGTCAGGCGGATGCCGCCGCCGGAGATCAACCGGGTGGTCGACGCCTACAACGCGATCAGCATCAGGCACGGCCTGCCGATCGGCGGCGAGGATCTGACCCGCTACGAGGGGACGGCCAGGCTGGTGCGCGCGAGCGGCGACGAGCCGTTCGAGGTCGTCGAGAAGGGCGAGCCCGCGATCGACCACCCGGAGGCCGGCGAGGTCGTCTGGCGCGACGACAGGGGCGTCACCTGCCGCCGCTGGAACTGGCGGCAGTGTGTCCGCACCCGAATCACCGAGGAGACGACCGACGCGCTGTTCCTTCTGGAGCGGCTCGCGCCCCTGTCCCAGGAGGAACTGCGGGCGGCCGGGGACGAGCTCGCGGGGCTGCTCGAAGATGTCACCCCGGGGATACGGGTGGAGTCTCGACTGGTCTGGCCGGGCTGACCACGCCCGCCGAATCGGGCTGACCAGCGCCTGAGCGAGTAAACAGTTACCCGGTGACTGACCGTTTTAGCCCGTACTGAGAGGATCGGCAAGGAAGCTGTCGTCAGACTGGCGCAGGTCCGAGCCGAGGCGAGTAGCCTTGGACAGGTTCTCTATCATCAACGCCGATCTGCGGAAGAGGGCGATTTCCGCCGTGTCGTCTGAGTCGTCGCGGACAAACCCGCTGGCAGCCTTTGGTCAGAACGAATGGCTTGTCGACGAGCTGTACCAGAAGTACCTCCAGGACCCCGAGTCGGTCGACCGGGCCTGGTGGAACTTCTTTGCCGACTACAGCCCTGATTCGGGGTCCGGCCGTGCCGCGCCCCAGGGCGCGGCTGCCGCCGCGCCTCCACCGACACCCGCTGCGCCCTCGGCCACCCCGGCCGCGGCTCAGGCCACCCCGGCCCCCGCGGCGAAGACCCCAGCGCCGGCGGCGGCCAAGCCCGCCCCGGCGGACCAACCCAAGCAGGAGACGCAGTTGCCCGCCGCCGCCGGTGCCGAGGAAGTCCGACTGCGCGGCGCCGCCGCGAGGACTGCGGCCAACATGGAGGCCAGCCTCGTTGTCCCGACGGCGACCAGTGTGCGCGCGGTCCCGGCGAAGCTGCTCATCGACAACCGGATCGTGATCAACAATCACCTGTCGCGCGGTCGCGGCGGCAAGGTGTCGTTCACGCACATCATCGGCTACGCGGTGATCAAGGCCCTCAAGGTCCTGCCGGAGATGAACCACTCCTACACCGAGGTCGACGGCAAGCCGGTGCTGGTCAAGCCCGAGCACGTCAACCTGGGCCTGGCCATCGACGTCGCCAAGAGCGACGGCACCCGCCAGCTCCTGGTCCCGTCGATCAAGGCGACCGAGGGGATGGACTTCCGCCAGTTCTGGGTCGCGTACGAAGAGGTCGTGCGCAAGGCCAGGGCGGGCAAGCTGGGTGTCGACGACTTCAGCGGCACGACGATCTCGCTGACCAACCCGGGCACCATCGGCACCGTGCACTCGGTGCCGCGCCTGATGCCGGGGCAGGGCACGATCATCGGCGTCGGCGCGATGGAGTACCCCGCCGAATACCAGGGGGCCTCCCCCGAGACGCTCTCCCGCCTCGCGGTGAGCAAGGTCATGACGATCACCAGCACGTACGACCACCGCATCATCCAGGGCGCCCAGTCGGGCGACTTCCTGCGGCAGGTCCACCGGCTGCTGCTCGGCGAGGACGGCTTCTACGACGAGATCTTCGAGGCCCTCCGGATCCCGTACGAGCCGATCCGCTGGGTCCAGGACATCTCGACCACGCACGACGACGACGTGGCGAAGTCGGCCCGGGTCATCGAGCTGATCCACGCCTTCCGGGTCCGCGGCCACCTCATGGCCGACACCGACCCGCTGGAGTACAAGCAGCGCAAGCACCCCGACCTCGACATCAAGTCGCACGGCCTGACCCTGTGGGACCTGGAGCGCGAGTTCGCCACCGGCGGTTTCGGCGGCCGGCCCCTGATGAAGCTGCGCGAGATCCTCGGCGTGCTGCGTGACTCCTACTGCCGCACCATCGGCGTGGAGTACATGCACATGCAGAACCCCGAGGAGCGGGCCTGGATCCAGGCCCGCATCGAGCGGCCGCACGCCAAGCCCGACCGCGAGGAGCAGCTGCGCGTCCTGGAGCGGCTGAACACCGCCGAGGCGTTCGAGACGTTCCTGCAGACGAAGTTCGTCGGGCAGAAGCGCTTCTCGCTGGAGGGCGGCGAGTCGCTGATCCCGCTGCTCGACTCGGTGCTGAGCTCCGCGGCCGAGGAGCGGCTCGACGAGGCCGTGGTCGGCATGGCCCACCGCGGGCGCCTCAACGTGCTGGCCAACATCGTCGGCAAGTCGTACGGGCAGATCTTCGGCGAGTTCGAGGGCAACATCGACCCGCGCAGCGCCCACGGTTCCGGTGACGTGAAGTACCACCTGGGCGCCAGCGGCGACTTCGTCTCGCCCGACGGCTCCAAGCTCAAGACCTCGGTCGTGGCCAACCCCTCCCACCTGGAGACGGTCGACCCGGTCCTGGAGGGTGTGGTCCGCGCCAAGCAGGACCTCCTGGAGCGCGGCGAGGAGGGCTTCACCGTCCTGCCGGTGCTCGTCCACGGCGACGCGGCCTTCGCGGGCCAGGGCGTGGTGGCCGAGACGCTCAACCTGTCGCAGCTGCGGGGCTACCGCACCGGCGGCACCGTGCACATCGTGGTCAACAACCAGGTCGGTTTCACCACCAGCCCGGCCAGCTCGCGCTCCAGCGTGTACGCCACCGACGTGGCCCGGATGATCCAGGCCCCGATCTTCCACGTCAACGGCGACGACCCCGAGGCCGTGGTCAGGGTCGGCAGGCTGGCGTTCGAATACCGCCAGGCGTTCCGCAAGGACGTGGTGATCGACCTGATCTGCTACCGGCGCCGCGGCCACAACGAGGCCGACAACCCGGGCTTCACCCAGCCGCTGATGTACGACCTGATCGACGCCAAGCGCTCCACCCGCAAGCTCTACACCGAGGCGCTGATCGGCCGGGGCGACATCACGGTGGAGGAGGCCGAGGGCGCGCTCCGCGACTACCAGGCCAAGCTGGAGAACGCCTTCGCCGCGACCCGCGCGGCGGTCAAGGACCCGACGGGCGAGTTCTCCCGCCGGACCGACATGGAGAACGTCCCCTGGTCGCACGAGGACGTCGAGACGGCCATCTCCGAGGAGACCGTCAAGCGGATCGTGGAGACCCAGCTCAACATGCCGGAGGGCTTCACCGTCCACCCGCGCCTGCTGCCGGTGCTGCAGCGCCGCGGGCAGATGGTCGCCGAGGATCACATCGACTGGGGCATGGGCGAGACCCTGGCCTTCGGGTCGCTGCTGATCGACGGCCACCCGGTCCGCCTCGTCGGCCAGGACTCGCGGCGCGGCACGTTCACCCAGCGGCACGCCGTGCTGGTCGATCGCGTCACGGGCGAGGAGCACACCCCGCTCAAGACGTTCAACCAGGGCACCACGAAGTTCTACATCTACGACTCCCTGCTGAGCGAGTACGCCGCGCTCGGCTTCGAGTACGGCTACAGCGTGGAGCGGCCCGAGGCGCTGGTCGCCTGGGAGGCGCAGTTCGGCGACTTCGTCAACGGCGCCCAGTCGATCATCGACGAGTACCTCACCTCGGGTGAGCAGAAGTGGGGTCAGCGCTCCGGCGTCACCCTGCTGCTGCCGCACGGCTACGAGGGGCAGGGGCCCGACCACTCCTCGGCCCGCATCGAGCGCTTCCTGCAGATGTGCGCCCAGGACAACATGACCGTGGCGCAGCCCACGGTTCCGGCCAACTACTTCCACCTGCTGCGCTGGCAGACGCTGTCGAACCGGCACCGCCCGCTGGTGGTGTTCACGCCCAAGTCGCTGCTGCGGCACAAGGCGGCGATCTCGGCGGTCAGCGACTTCACCTCGGGGTCGTTCCGGCCGGTGCTGGGCGACACCACGGCTCCCCCGAACGGTGTCCGCAAGGTCGTGCTGGTCTCCGGCAAGCTCTACTACGACCTGGCGGCGGCCCGTGACAAGCAGGGCCGCAACGACGTGGCGGTCGTCCGTCTCGAGCGCCTCTACCCGTTCCCCGGCGACCCGCTGGAGACCGAGCTGAGCCGCTACGCCCCCGACATCGAGCTGGTGTGGGCACAGGACGAGCCGCTCAACATGGGTCCGTGGCCGTTCCTGGCGCTCAAGATGGCCGAGAACCCCGGTGTCTTCAACGGGCGTTCGATCAAGCGGGTCTCCCGCAAGGCCAACTCCTCCCCGGCGACCGGTTCGCACTCCACCCACGAGGTCGAGCTGCAGCAGATGCTGGGCGAGATCTTCAACTAGGCGACCGGCCACCGGCCGGTCCGACGCAGGCGTCACCACGGAAGTCCCCCGCAGGAGCCTCTGCGGGGGACTTCCCCGTTTCGCGAGCGTCACCACCAGATCGCGAGTATGACCACAGCGTCAGCAAAGGAGAACGATGTACTTTACCGATCGGGGCATCGAGGAACTCGTCGCGCGCCGGGGCGAGGAGGAGGTCACCGTCGTGTGGCTGGCCGAACGCCTGCGCGAGTTCGTCGACCTGAACCCCGACTTCGAGACGCCGGTGGAACGGCTGGCCACCTGGCTGGCCCGGCTGGACGACGAGGACGACTGAGAAAAACGCGATATATCTTGACCTTCCGAGTGACGCGACATATCGTGTTAAACACAAGGAGGTCACGCACATGCGGCAATGGACCATCGAAAAGCCGGAGCAGCTCACCTTTGACTCCGTCAGCAAGCTCAACGTACGCATCGTGGCGGGGAAGCTGGCGGTGCTGGCCAGCGACGGCCCTCCCACGCTTGAGGTCACCGAGGTCGACAGCCCTCCGTTGCTCGTCACCCACGACGACGACGGTACGCTCACCGTCACCTACAAGGACCTCACCTGGGACGGCCTGCTGGGCTGGCTGCGTCCCGGGCGCCGCAGCGCCACGCTGACACTGACCGTGCCGAAGGACTGCCCGGTCAACGTAGGGGTGGTCTCCGCGTCCGCCGTCGTCGCCGGGTTCGAGGACCGCACCTCGGTCAGGAGCGTCTCGGGTGGGATCGTGCTCGACGGGGTGAGCGGCGAGATCAACGCCGACACCGTCTCCGGTGCCGTGGAGAGCCGCGGCCTGGTCGGCGACCTGTCGTTCAAGAGCATCTCCGGCGAGCTGACCGTGGCCCAGGGCACCCCCCGGCGGCTGAGCGTCACCACCGTCTCCGGCCGGGTCACCGCCGATCTGGAACTCCCGCCGACCGGCCACGTCACGATGAACAGCGTCTCCGGCGACATCGTGCTCCGGCTCCCGTACGCGGTCGAGACCGACGTCAAGATCCGTTCCACCTCGGGCAGGCTCGACACCGCCTTCCCCGAGCTCGACTACTCCGTCCAGCCCGGCGCGAAGACGCTGAGCGGCCGGATCGGCGGCGGCATGGCGTCACTGACGGCCAACACCGTCTCCGCCGACGTCACCCTCCTGAAGGGAACCCAGGCATGAGCCCGGTCTTCGGCCACGGAAGGCTCCGGCTCTATCTCCTGAAGCTGCTGGAGGAGAGCCCGCGCCACGGCTACGAGGTGATCCGGCTGCTCCAGGATCGCTTCCTCGGCGTCTACTCTCCCTCCCCCGGCACGATCTACCCGCGCCTGGCCCGTCTGGAGGAGGAGGGCCTGGTCACCCACGAGGTCGTGGACGGCAAGAAGGTCTTCACCATCAGCGACCGGGGCCGCGACGAGCTCAACGAGCGGCTCGACGAGCTCGCCGACCTGGAGCAGGAGATCTCCGACTCGGTCCGCGACATCGCCCGCGAGGTCAAGGAGGACGTGCGCGACACGGTCAAGTCGCTGCGCGAGGAGCTTACCCAGATGGCGCGCGACGTGCGCCAGGGTCCCGAGCAGGACTCGCGCAAGGCCTGGCGCGGGCAGAAGACGGAGTGGCAGCGCCAGAAGCGCGAGTGGCAACGCCAGACCGGCGAGTGGAAGGACGAGTGGAAGCGTGTCTGGGCCGACGGCTTCATCGGCGAGGGGTCAAGCGCCGGAGACACCCGTCTTGGGCAGATGCTGGCCGAGTTCGTCGAGGAGGTCCGCAGGGACGCGGCGGCCGCCCAGGTCAGCGAGGAGACCCTGGCGACCGCCCAGGACGCCCTGTACGACGCGGCTCGCCGCATCCGCGAAGCGCTCCGATGATCCTCCGCACGACGATCCCCGGTCCGACGATCCTCCGTACGGTGCCCGCCGGGCGCGGCGCGTCGGGGCCGGCGGCCTCCGTGAGGCGGCGCGCACGGCACGGGTGAGCCACGCCCGCCGGGCCCGCGGGGCTCACCCCGGCAGGGTGAAGACGACCTTTCCGAAGAGCTCGCCCTCGTGCATGGCCGCGAAGCCCTCACGGGCCTCGGCCAGCGGGAGGGCGCGGTCGATCAACGGGCGGGTGCCGGTCTGCTCCAGGAAGCGGGCCAGCCTGCCCAGCTGGTCGCGGGTGCCCATGGTGGAGCCGATCACCGACAGCTGCAGGAAGAAGACGCGGTTCAGGTCGGCCGGCGGGACCGTGCCGCTGGTCGCGCCGGAGATCACGATCCGGCCGCCGGGGCGCAGCGCCTTCAGCGAGTGTCCCCAGGTGGCCTGGCCGACGGTCTCCATCACCGCGTCGACCCGCTCGGGCAGCCGGGCACCGCTCTCGAAGGCCTGGTCGGCGCCCAGTTCCAGGGCCCGCGCCCGCTTCTTCTCCGAGCGGCTGGTCACCCAGACCCGGTATCCCCCGGCCCGGCCCAGCAGGATCAGCGCGGTGGCCACGCCGCCGCCCGCGCCCTGGACCAGCACGGTCGAACCCGGTTCGAGCCCGGCCTTGTCGAACAGCATGCGGTAGGCGGTCAGCCAGGCCGTCGGCAGGCAGGCGGCCTCCTCGAAGCTGAGCGCGGCGGGCTTGGGCACGAGGTTGCGCCGGGGCACGGTGACCCGCTCGGCGAAGGTGCCGTCGTGTTTCTCCGAGAGCAGGGAGCGCTTCGGGTCGAGCGTCTCGTCGGCACCACTGCCGATCACCGCGTGCACGATGACCTCGTTGCCGTCCTCGTCGAGCCCGGCGGCGTCGGTGCCGAGCACCATCGGGAGTTGCTCCTGGCGGATGCCCACCCCCTGCAGGCTGAACAGGTCGTGGTGGTTGAGCGAGGCGGCCCTCACCGTGACGGTGGTCCACCCGTCGGGAACCTCGGGTTCCGGACGCTCACCGAGCGTGAGACCGGCGAGGGGGTTGTCGGGATCGATCCGCGTGGCGGTTACAGCGAACATGGCCGCACCCTACGCCGTCCGCGTGACGATCACGACGACACACCCCGCACATCCGCACGACGAACACGGCGGCACAACCCCACACGTCCGCACGACGAACACTGCGGCACAACCCACGCATCCGCACGACGAACATGGCGATCACGACCGCATGGCGAACACGGCCGCGCCCCATACCGCCCGCGTGGCGGCTACGGCGGCGGTGATCACGGCGCACGCGCCGCCGCTACGCCGTCCGCTTGACGGTTATGCCCGCCATGGTCCTCTCGACGTGTCCCCGCTCCCCCGAGGCCGCGACGTACACGCCGTCCTGGCAGGTCTCGGCGGAGAAGCGGCGCCGCTGCTCGATGACGGAGAGCTCGATCGACGCGACGTCGCAGCCGGGGATGGGAGCCAGCACCAGCAGCGTCTCCCTGGCTCCGCCGAACCACAGCTGCGGCCCCAGCGGCTCGCCGCGGAGGGCCTCCCCCCGCGTGGCCAGCCGCACCGGGGACGTGGCGTCGAGCACGAGGTAACCGCCCTTGGTCACCTTGCCGCGCAGGTTGCGCGCCCAGAGCATGCGCTGCTCGAAGGGCATGCCGTCCTTGAGGTCGCGCAGCGCCACGAACCACGGGTCGAACGCGAACAGCAGCACCTCCCCCTCGGCGGGGCTCATGGGGTGCCAGAGCGTGACCCCCTTGGTCAGCCGCCGGATCATCGGCCGTCCCTGGGCGACCCCCGCCGGGCCTCCCGACGGCACGTTCAACTGCCGGTACGGACCGCTGTCGCCGTCGAGCCGGCCCGACAGCGCGGGCCGGACCCCCAGCTTGGCCAGGCCCAGCTCCGCCGGGTAGCTCACCTCCGCCGCCGAGCCGTCGGGGAAGATCACGTCGAGGATCTCCCTGCCACCCTCACGGCGAGGCCGGGGGTAGAGCGTGTTCGGGACGTCCTCCGCGACGATTCCCGTCCGCGTGGGCACCGGCGGCGGGAACGACGGCGAAACCTCGTCCGGCTCCCGGCCCGTCAGCAGGTTCCACGCCACGAGCGCCACCAGCGCGGCGGCGCCGATCCAGCGCCAGGGCCCCCTCGGGGACCTCGCCTCGATGATGTCGTGCTGACCACCGGCCACGTCTTCGGCCGCCTCTTGCAGAAGGTACGGTTCTCGGCCCCATCTTCGGGGTTTCGCGGTCTCGGCACCCGCTTCAGTACCGTCACGAATCAGAATCGATGCCCCCGGGGAGACGCCACGGCGTCATCGCGTCACCGCGCCCGTGATGCGAGTCCCGGTCTCCAGGTCACCGGGGCCGTGTCCCGATGTCTTCGTCACGGGGTCTCGTGTCGTTCCGGTGGTGTGCCGCGAGGTCGGTGTTCCAGGGGCCGCGTCGCGGGGTCCGTGGGGCGGCACCCGGGTTCCGGGACCTGTGTTCCGGAATTCACCTCACCCCTTATGATCGCCCGGGACCACCTCACAGAAAATGGTCCGGGGACACGTCGCGCGGCGCCGAGAACGCCCCCGCACTCAATGTTCTGGAGGTGTCGGAGTTACTTGAGAAACCTTCGGTAATCGTTGTTACCGGTGAGGTCTCCGGTGCCGGCGGGATCACCCTGCAACCGGCTTGAGCTGCGGAAATGCCTATTCGTTAAGTTATAACAAATTGCTATTTAAATAACGAGATCGCATCGGATGGAACCAGGTCAGACTTTTTCACGTCAATTCCTGCCGAGTGCTCGATCCAGTCAGTAACGTTCCGATCGTTTTCCCGGCGAGGAGAAGTCCCGTCTCCTCGCTGAGAACGAAAGGAGCTTCATGAATTCCCGAGCACGGCGCCTCACGATCCCCCTCACCGGCGTTCTCATGATCGCCGGAGTGATCGGCGCCACCACCGGTGCCAACGCCGGTACGGCCCCCAAGGACGTGGTCAGTTCCCAGGCCTCGGAGACGGCCAACCAGGCCACCTCCTTCTGGTCGCCCGAGCGCATGCGCAAGGCCACGGACGCCACCGGCGACCTCGACCTGAGCATCAAGGGCGGCAAGGCCTCCAGCGCGCCGGGCCCCGACGGCCCCGGCGGGTCCGTCCCGCCGATCGGCGCGGAGGGCGCCAAGTCCTCCAAGAGCAAGCAGGTGAACCTGCCCAACACCGTCGGGCGCGTCTTCTTCACCCTGCCCGGCGCCAACCCGGCGGACCCGAAGAGCTGGAAGTACTGCTCCGGCAGCTCAGTTCAGGGCAAGTACCGCAACGTGGTCGCCACCTCCGCGCACTGCGTCTACGACGTGAAG
The DNA here is from genome assembly GCF_051192615.1 of Streptosporangium sp. G11. Lineage (NCBI taxonomy): Bacteria > Bacillati > Actinomycetota > Actinomycetes > Streptosporangiales > Streptosporangiaceae > Streptosporangium > Streptosporangium sp. G11. The sequence continues at coordinate 6,527 of NZ_JBPJUQ010000092.1, read as the reverse complement.
ACCAACCAGTTCTACGACAACTGGATCTTCATCCCGTCCTACTGGGACGGCAACCAGGCGTGGGACGGCAAGAACCCCTACGGCATCTACGCGGCCAAGTGGTTCAACGCGCACGACGACTTCGTCGTGAAGGAGGACTACGACTACGACTACGCGTTCGTCAACGTCCACTCCGGGTTCAAGGTGAACTGGGAGAAGGACAAGGACGGCAAGTGGAAGCCGATCATCAAGACCGTCGGCCGTCTCGGCGACAACGTCGGTGGCCAGGGCTTCGCCTGGAACCAGAAGATCAAGAACTCGGTCTTCTCCTTCGGCTACCCCGCCGGCCTGCACCCCGACGGGGACAAGCCCTACTCCGGCCGCACGATGAAGTGGTGCTACGGCAAGACCGGCGCCATGCCGGCCGCGCCGAAGTACAACGTCCAGGAGCACGTCGGCTTCAAGTGCGCCTTCACCGCGGGCGCGAGCGGCGGCCCCTGGATCTACAAGTACAAGAGCTCCAGCCGGACCGGCTACCTGATCGGCGTCAACAGCATCGCCTGGGACACCGACAAGAACGACCGGTACGACAAGATCTCCTCGCCGTACTTCAACAGCGACACCTACAAGGTCTACAAGGCCGCGGCCAACCGCTGGACCAGCTGACCCGTGCGACCGGCTGACCGTAAGGCCATTCGGCCGGCCGGAGTGAACGAGGAGGGCCCGGTCCCAGGACCGGGCCCTCTCTCACGGGTGACGGCGGCTAGAGACCCGGCCGCCGGATCGTTCCGGGAAACGTCCGGGGGAACGCCCCGGGAAGAGCGGTCACCTTGTCAGGAATGTTCCACTCGCCGCTCGTTTTCCGGAGTACGCCCCCCAGGGCGAAGACCGGACCGGTGGCGGCCCGCAACGAGCACGCGTTGCCATAGGTGTGTTCGAACTGGATGAAGCGGTCGTTCCAGACCCCGTTGGCGGTCACCGTGATCGGGTCGTACTGCAGCGTGCACGCCACCCCCGTCCTCGGCCTGAGCCTGGCGGGATCGCCCCGCACCCCGGCCAGCGCCGCGCACGCGCGGACCGCGTCGGGGTGGGTGCCGCCGGGCTGGTCGCACAGCAGCAGGGCGTGGCCCGCCATGGGCACGGGCTTCTCTCCCCGCGCGAGGGTCAGCACGAGCACCCTGACATCCCGCGAGGGCCTGGCCCTGGGGAATGGTTCCACCGGCCCGGGCATGACGTGGGACGGTTCGCCCGGATGGAGCGGGAGCGGCCTCGTCACCTGGGGCCCCCAGTCACCGGGGCGGGGAAACGGTCTCGCCTCCTGCGAGTCGGGAACGGGGTCGCGGGGCGTCGGCGTGGACGCCGCGGCCGTACCCGGGAGCTGGAAGAGGCCGGCAACGACCAGACAGAGAAGACGCCGCATGAGATCCCCCGATGACGTGTGACGCGGATCCGGCTCAGCCTGCCTCGCACCGTCGCTTCGGGACAACGACCAGCCTCGGTGTTTCCGCAGTTCATACGGTCACATGACCCGAGCGGAACTCCCCGATCAAGTTCAGGTAGATCAGACGGAGTCCGAGGGCTCCCGGTTCCCTCGATTAAATAACAAAAATATAACGGTCCGATCGGATGCCCGTTTTATAGCTTTTTAACCCATCTTTGCCGAGTACGGTCACCTCTTGTCTCTTTACGCATGCGTGGGTTGCGTCCCGAGTGACCCATGACAAAGAAGGAGCTCCATTGAACCCCCGAGCCAAGCGCCTCGCCCTCCCCCTCGGCGGCGCCCTCGCCGCCGCCGCGATGATCGGCGCCTCCCTCCCCGCCACCGCCCAGGCGAGCACGGCCGACCCGGACGTCAAGTCCTCGGCGCTCACCCCCTCCGGTAACGCGAAGGCCATCGCGGGCTACTGGACCGCCTCGAAGCTCAAGTCGGCGACGACCTATCTCGCCGACTCCACCGTCTCCGCCAAGCTGAACAAGACCGGTGCCGCCAGGGCCGCCGCCGACGGCAAGCCCGGCGTCGTCGCCCCCACCGGCGAAGAAGGCAAGACCGCCGGCAAGTCGCGGAACGTGAACCTCCCGATCACCGTCGGCAAGGTCTTCTTCGTCGACGACAAGGGCAAGGAGCGTTGGTGCTCCGGCAGCTCCGTGCAGTCGAAGTTCCACAACCTGGTCGCCACCGCCGGCCACTGTGTCTACGACACCGACACGAACAAGCCGTTCGGCAACTTCGTGTTCATCCCCGGCTACTACCAGGGCAAGGCTCCCTGGGGCATCTACGTCGGCGCCAAGGTCAACACCCACGACGACTTCACGGTCTACGAGGACTACGACTACGACTACGCCTTCGTCAACGTCTACGACGGCATCAAGCAGCAGCCCGAGAAGGAGGTCGACTACAAGACCTTCAAGGCTCACATGGACAAGGGCGGGGTGGGCCGCGAGGCCGCCACCGCGGTCGACCGGAACACCTACGACGCGTGGACGAAGAAGGGCGGCCTCGGCAAGGTCGAGGGCGTGGACAAGGAAGACCAGGTCGGCCCGCAGTACAAGGGCGCGATCGCCGTCGCGGTGGAAACCGACAAGTCCAGCTGGGACAAGGTCTCCGGCCAGGTCTATGGCCTGCACGACGACAAGGTCACCCTCGGTAGGACGCTGGACCAGGCCGACTGGCCCGCGAGCGGCTCCAAGCTCCAGCCCCGCGTCGAGCACGTCACCAAGACCGAGTACGAGGCGTACAAGGGACCCGGCCACAAGCAGGTGGACTCGCGGGGCAACTACACGATCACGTACTACTTCGTGGTGAAGTACATCGCGAAGACCTCGTCCGCGAAGTACATCATCTTCCGCCACTACATCACTTTCGTGACCGCGGCCGGCCGTCTCGGCGACAACGTCGGCGGCCAGGGCTTCAGCTGGAACCAGAAGCTGGGCAAGAAGGTCTTCACGTTCGGCTACCCGACCTCGGCCCACCTGGACGGTGACAAGCCGTACTCCGGTCACACCCAGAAGTGGTGCTACGGCACGACCGGCGCCGCGCCCGTCGTGTCGGCCTACAAGGCCGAGGAGCACCAGGCCATCAAGTGCGCCTTCACCCCCGGTGCCAGTGGCGGTCCCTTCCTGCTGCAGTACAAGAACAGCAAGCGGACCGGCTACCTCAACGGCGTCGTGAGCCTGACGGTCGACAGCGACGGCAACAAGCGCTACGACCGCGTCACCACCCCGTACTTCAACGGTGACACGTACGGCATCTACAAGCACGCCGCCAACCTCTGGACCGGGAAGCTCCCGGTCTAGACACGGCTTCGTGAACGAGGAAGGGCCCGGTGCGCACCGGGCCCTTTTCCACCTTCACGGGGTGCTTATACACCTTCAGGCACACTGATCAGATAACAGAGTATGAGCGGATCGGTCCAACGAACTGCCCAAAACCAAGTTGATCTGGAAAAATCACCCCTTGCGCCTCAAGTAGCCATCCGAACGTCCCGGCCCCTTGACCGTCCGAACCCTCGGTCCCCGAAAGGAATCCCCCATGTCCTCCCGCGCTCGGCGGCTCGCGGCCACACTCGGCGGGCTGATCGCCGCCTGTGTGACCATGACGTCCGCGTTCGCCGGGAGCGCCGTGGCCAGCCCGCTGGACGGGGTCCCCAACGGGATCACCTCGATCACCCTGACCAAGAGCAGCGCCGACATGAGGCGGATCGCGGAGTACTGGAGCCCGGCCAGGCTCAAGCAGGCCATGGACAACGTGCCGGCCACGCCCGGCAGCCCCCCCTCCTCCACGTCTCCCACCTCCGGAGGCGGCGCGGGAAGCGCCACGCCCGGGAGCGCCACGGCCGCCGCGGCCACCGGCACCGGGGAGGCCGCCACCACGACCGGGGAGACCGGCGCGACCACCGGCGGGAAGAGCTCCACCGGCTCGGGGAGTTCCGCGCCGGTCGTCAAGCCCACCCTGCCGAAGAAGCGGGCCCCGGCCTCCGGCAGCTCACCGGTGACCGTGGGCAAGGTGTTCTTCCGGATCGGCGCCAAGGACTACTGGTGCTCCGCCTCCTCCGTGGCGGCGGCCAACCGCAACCTGGTCGCCACGGCCGGGCACTGCGCCTACGACGCCAAGACGGGCAGCCCGGCCGAATACTGGATCTTCATCCCCGGCTACGACAAGGGCGAGACCCCGTACGGCATCTATGTCGGCCACTCGCTCAACCTGCACGAGGACTTCGTCGGCAAGGGCGACTACGACTACGACTACGCGTTCGTCACCGTGCACGACGGCTTCAAGTGGAAGGCCGGCAAGACGTCCGGCACCTACGAGATGGAGAGCGTCGGAAGCCTGGAGGACAACGTCGGCGGGCAGGGCCTGGCGACCAACCGCGGCATCGGCCTGCTCGCCCTCGCCTTCGGTTACCCCGCCGCCCCGCACCCCAACGGCGACAGACCGTACGACGGCCAGAAGCTGAAGTCGTGTGACGGGCGCACCATCAGGGTGAAGGCCCCCACCCGCCTGGTCGAGCAGGGTATCGCCCTGACCTGCGGATTCACCAACGGCGCGAGTGGCGGCCCCTGGCTGATCTCCTACGACAGCAGAAGCGCCGTCGGTTACCTCAACGGCGTCAACAGCTTCGCCTGGGACGTCAACACCGACCGCAAGTACGACAGGATCTCCTCCCCGTACTTCATCGCGTCGACCTACGTCGTCTATCACTGGGCGGCGACCCAGCAGGCGCCCCGATCATAAAGCCACCTTAAGAGATCCTTAAGAGATCCTTATGCGGGGTTTGCTCCGGCGCTCACTGCCTAGGTTCGTAACTTGTCGTCCCGCAGTTCCCGGATGTCCGGGAACGTTGCAGCGCAAGGAGCTCGTCTTTTGAAGCACTCTCTTCTTCCCCTCGGTGGCGCCGCAGCCGCCACCGCCCTGCTGGCCACCACCCTGGCCGGCACCGCCCAGGCCGCCCCGGACTGGACGACCGACCCGATGGCCAGGAACAACGCCTCGGCGGTCTCGGTCATCGACTTCTGGGCGGCGTCGAACTTCGCCGCCCTCAAGAGGGCGACGGTCTACAACCCCGATCCCGGGGGCCCGAAGATGAAGGTCGGCGGCGGTTTCTCCCCCGACGGCAGGCCCGGCAGCGTCGGTCCGACCGGCTCGGAGAAGCCCACCCCTTCACTCGCCAAGAACGTCAACCTGCCCAAGACCATCGGCAAGGTGTTCTTCGTCGTCAACGGCCAGTACCGGTGGTGCTCGGCCACCTCGATCCAGGGCAAGTACCGCAACGTGGTCGCCACGGCCGGACACTGCGTCTACGACCCGGGCAGCAACAGCGACACCCTCGACAAGTGGGTCTTCGTCCCCGGCTACTACCAGGGCAAGACCCCGTGGGGCATCTACGTCGGCAAGTCGGCGTGGACGCACTACGACTTCGCCAACTACGAGGACTACGACAAGGACTACGCCTTCGTCACGGTCTACAACGGCGTCGCCTTCAACGGGGTCAAGCAGGTCACCAAGGGTGAGTACAACGGGTTCAGCGGGCCCAAGTGGTCGCGCGGCTCGCACTACTACATCCTGCTCTCCAAGGACGTCGGCCGTCTCGGCGACAACGTCGGCGGACAGGGCTTCACCTGGAACCAGAGCACCGGCAAGACCGTCTACGTCTTCGGCTACCCCGCCGCGCCGCACCCCGACGGCGACAGGCCCTACAGCGGCGTGACGCCCAAGTACGTGTACGGCAAGACGTCGGGCAAGGAGTACGTCTCCTCGGCCGAGAAGGTCGAGGAGCACGTCGGCCTCAAGGGCGCCTTCACCCCGGGCGCCGACGGTGGCCCGTGGATCTCGCAGTACAGCAGCTCCAGGCGCCTGGGCCTCGTCAACGGTGTCACCAGTCTCTTCGGCGACCAGGACCAGAACGACCGCTACGACCTGATCACCTCGCCGTACTTCGACGGCGAGACCGCCGACATCTACCGCAAGGCCGCCAACGTGTGGTCCGGAAAGATCGTCGGCCCGAACGGCGAGCTCTACAGGTAACTCACACATCCCGGGGCGAGGAACCCTCTCCGCCCCTTGACCACCCGCGGGACCCGGCGCGTAGCGCCGGGTCCCGCACCCGTTTCCAGGGGCGGGGGGCCGGTTTCCGGGGACGGGAAGGCGCGTCATGGGGCGATGCGAAAGTCCATCCGGCCCTGGACGGGCGCTTAGACGTGTCCGACACGGAATCGGTGCCACCAGTCCGCTGTGATCTGCATCACACAAGAGTCGCAACTCACCGCAATCAACCGATCACGTCACATCAGCCCCTTTTACCTCAGGCTTACGCCCATCTGCGGAAACAGCCAGAGCCAGCCTCAACCACAACATCAGTACCAAGGGTCTTCAAACATCACGAAACGGTCTCGCCCCATCGGGTCCGCTTCTTTCCCCTTGAACCGGCTTCCGGTGTTCAAGATCTTCGCTGTATGTTTCTGGCATTCCCTTTACTGACGCATGGGACGCAAGAAGCGTTCCACATCAGACCAAGGAGCTCCCCTTGAAGCGCATCCTCCTCCCCGCCGGT
>NZ_JBPJUQ010000091.1:0-28749 GCF_051192615.1 Streptosporangium sp. G11 | reverse complement strand
CGCTGGCCGTCATCCGCAAGCTCAACGCCATCACCCCGCCCTCCACCGCCTTCGACGCCGCCTTCTCCTCGGAGTGAGCCTTTCGCCGAGGTTCTGAGTGAACCTCTGATCGAGGCGCGCGACGGTGTGACCGGGAGGCCGGGCCGCCCCACTCAGGTGGGCGGCCCGGCCGGTGCTCGGTGCCGGGGGTCTGGGATGCCGCCGGTCTCAGTCCAGGACGACGATCTGGCGCAGGACCTCGCCGCCCCTGAGCGCCGCCACGGCGTCGTTGAGGTCGGCGAGCTTGATGCGAGAGCTGATCATGCTCTCCAGGTCGAGCTTGCCCGCCTTGTAGAGGCCGGCGAAGAACGGGAAGTCGCGCCGGACGTCCGAGCCGCCGTACAGCGAGCTGAGGATGTTCTTGCCCTCGAACAACAGGTTGAAGGCGCTCAGCGGAACGTTGTCGTCCATCGCGCCCGCGCCCACCACGATCGTGTCGCCACCCCGGCGGGTCGCCTGCCAGGCCGTCATGATGGCGGCGGACTTGCCGACGGCCTCGAAACCGTAGTCGAACCCGGCGCCGCCGGTGAGCGTGCCGACCGCGTCCATGAGCTGGTCCGGGGTGATGGCGTGGGTCGCGCCGACCTTCTTGGCGAGGGCGTGCTTGGACTCCAGGGGGTCGATCGCCAGGATCGTGGTGGCGCCGGAGATGCGGGCCCCCTGGATCACCGACAGGCCGATGCCGCCCGCCCCGACCACGGCGACGGTCGAGCCCGCCCTCACCTTGGCCGTGTTCAGCGCCGCGCCGACGCCGGTGGTGATCCCGCAGCCGATCAGGGCCGCCGCCTCGAACGGCACGTCGGAGTCGACCTTGATCGCGCCCTGCCAGGGCACGACGATCTCCTCGGACCAGGTGCCGCACCCCGCCATGCCGAACGCCGGGGTGTCGCCGCCGTAGCGGAAGCGGGCGTTGACGAAGCTGTCCATCACGTACGTCATGCACAGGAAGGGCTGGTTCACCAGGCAGTTCGCGCAGCTGCCGCAGGCCGGGGTCCAGTTGATGATGACGTGGTCGCCGGGTTGTACCGAGGTCACGTGGTCGCCGACCTCGACGACCTCTCCCGCGCCCTCGTGGCCGGGGATGACCGGCAACGGCATGGGCAGCACGCCGCTGATCACCGACAGGTCCGAATGGCAGACGCCGGTGGCCCTGATCTTGACGCGGACATCCGTCGGGCCTACCGGCGCGAGGGTGAAGTCATCGCGGATGTCGAGCTTGTCGTCGCCGACGGCATGCAGAAGCGCACCACGCATGGGGGGTCCTCCTAGTTCTCCTCAAGGGAGAGGGCGGCTTTGGGACAGGACCGGACCGCGTGCCGGACGCGGTCCATCATCTCCGGCGGCGGCTCAGGCAGCAGCACGTGCAGCTGGTCGTCGTCGTCGAGCTCGAAGACCTCCGGGGCGAGTCCCATGCAGATCGCATTGGCCTCGCAGACCAGATAGTCGACTTTGATTTTCATAGGGGCCTCCTAACCGGGAATGGCGAGCTTACGGTGATCCCAGGAGATCACTCGACTCGGCTCGACCACGAAGGCGACCCTTTTGCGGCCGGTGTAGGCCACGTACTCCGTGAGCAGCTCCTCCGCGTCGGGCATCCCGGCCATCCGCCTGGCCACGTTCATACCGACGCCGAGGATGCCCTCGGGGGCGTCGATCCTCCGAGCCACCCCGTACACCAGGACGCCGCGCAGGTCGGAGTATTCGTCTCCGGCCTCGATCAGGCAGCTCACCCGGGCGTCGCGCTGGATGTTGAGCGTCTTCTGCGCCTTGCCGTAGGTCCAGAACGAGATCTTGCCCTCGGTCAGCCCGTAGAACATGGTCACCATGTGGGGTGTCCCGTCCGGGTTGATCGTGCCGAGTTGCAGCTTCCGTGACTCGCCGACGAAAGCCGTCACCTCGTCGTCGGACATCACGATGCGGGCGCGCTGGTTCACGGTGCAAAGTAGAACACGTTCCATAAGGCCGGGCAAGGGCATTCGGAATGTTGTTCGGTCTCGGTAGTCTGCTGCGATGAGCATCGCCACCATGCCGGCCGACCTGCTGTACGTCGCCCAGCGCGCCAAGGGTTTCATGCCACACCAGGAGGGAATCGCGCTGTTCGAGACCGCCGCCGGGTACGGCCCGCGCGGCCCGATCTGCGAGATCGGCAGCTACTGCGGGAAGTCCGCCGTCTACCTCGGGGCGGGTGCCCGGCAGGCCGGGTCCGTCGTCTTCACCGTGGACCACCACCGGGGTTCCGAGGAGATCCAGCCCGGCTGGGCCCACCACGACCCCACGCTGATGGACCTCCGCTTCGGCAAGATGGACTCGCTGCCCACCTTCCGCGCCACCATCGCCTCCGCCGGTCTGGAGGAGGAGGTCGTCGCGATCGTCGGCAGGTCCGAGCGTGTCGCCGCGCTGTGGAACACCCCGCTGGCGATGCTCTTCATCGACGGAGGCCACTCCGAGGACCCGGTGACGAAGGACTACGAGGGATGGGCCCCGCACGTCATGCCGGGCGGCGCCCTGGTCTTCCACGACATCTACCCGGACCCGTCCAAGGGCGGGCAGGCTCCGTACCGCGTCTACCAGAGGGTCCTCGCCTCCGGCGCGTTCAAGGAGGTCCGGCAGGAGGGCTCGCTGCGGGTGCTCGAACGGGTCGGTCCCGGCATCGGCTGATCTCCCCGTACGACGTGCCCGCCCTGGGCCCGCTGACGCCGGGCAGGCGGAGGAGGGCCGGGAGGGCCACGCGGAGACCCCGGCCCGCACAGACGATCACCAGGGCGAAGAACAGCCCGAAGACGACGTGGAACTGGACCAGCAGCCCGTAGACCGCCGCCGTGGCCAGGCCGAACAAGACCTGGTCACGCGGCCTGACCGGGGACGTGCCCGGGTCGACGATCACGTATCCGGTGTAGAGGGCGAAGGCCGTCCCGGTCATCGGCAGCAGGGCGCCGACCGCCGACGCGTCGGTCAGCCCTCCCCTGACCAGCGCCTGCAAGGCGAACCCGCCCGCCCAGCCCAGGACCAGCGGCAGCCTCCCCGCGAGCCTGGCGTTCACCGCCGTTCCCCAGACCAGCACGGCCAGCGGCACGAGCAGGTCGAACGGCCCCGAGACCCACGCGGTGAACTGGTACGCCGGAGCGAGGCCGACCCACGGGAACAGCAGCAGCACGGCGGCGACCCCGAAGGCCACCGGATTCAGGAACGGCGTCCCCGGCGCGTCCCCGGCGGCCCGCCCCGCCGTTCCGGCGCCGTCCGGCGCTCTCACGCGGAAGACGTACGTGCCGCCGACGCCGATCAGGACGGCCAGCGCGATCGGCGTCAGGTGCCCGTTCCCGTACAGCAGCATCGCGCAGAGCAGGCCGCAGACATAGGACGGCAGGAGGAAGGCGGCGACCCGGTCGCGGGGCACCCCGAGATAGCGGGCCCGGCGCCCTCGCGACCACGCCTCCACGGTCTCCAGCGCGAACTCGGCGGTCACGCCGGTGAGCACGCCGACCACCGGTGCCAGGCAGGACTGCTCGAACCCGAGCACGGTGTGCCCGAGCACGGTGATCAGGGTGAGGGACCCCGCCAGCCGCCGGAGCGCCTCGTCTCGCCTCCGGTCGGCGTTCACGGCCGCCGGATCTCCGAGGCACGGCCGCCGGCCAGCAGGATCCGGTGCCAGCCGGGCTCCAGGGAGATCGACGCGGTACGGGCGCCGCCGCAGGAGTCCCTCCAGGAGATATCGACGGGGACGGTGGAGTCCGGCAGGTCGTCGCCCAGACCGAACAGCAGCTCGGGCGCGGAGACGCCGTTGTGGCCGTTGGCGGGGTAGAGCTGCCTGCTGCGCGTGACCCCGCCGGGCGGGCGCACCGTGGCGACGGCCCCGATGGCGGGCCGCGTCAGCCCGGGACGTCCCCGCCGGGACCACGCCCGGCCCCGCGTCTCGCCGAGCGGTCCGTACGCCGGGTCCGGCCCGGCCCGCCCCGTGCGAGTGGTGCCGCAGGCGCCGGCCGGGAGGCGGAGGCGCAGGCCCACGAAAGGGGCCGTCGGGCCGTGGTTGCTGTAGAGCACCGACGCGGACCACTGGTTGGCGACCGCGAAGTCCAGCCGCCCGTCGTCGTCGACGTCGCCCACGGCGAAGGCCCGGCTCACCGTGCCGCCGCCGCCGCCGCCGTCACTGTCACCGTCGTCGCCGCCTACCCCGGCTCGCCGTGCCACGTCCACGTAGCGGCCGTCCGGCCCCCTGGTGAAGAAGGTGTTGGTGTCACGGCCGGACAGGTCGTCCCCGGCCCGCAGGCCGGGCCACAGCGAGGGGCGGGAGAGGAACAGGTCGTTGGCCGACGCCGCCTCCTGCGACTGCGCCCACCGGTCGACCTCACCCCTGACGAACCCGGTCGCGTGCATGATCTCGTCGGTGCCGTCGTTGTCGAAGTCGGCGGCCTTGACGTCCCAGGACCAGCCGCTGCGGCTCAGCCCCAGCTCCTCGCCGAGGTCGTCGTACGGCGCGTGACCCTCGTGGAGCCCGCCGGGCCGTGACACGAAGGCGAAGTTGCTCTGGTGCAGCGCGTGGTCCTCGGTGAGGTTGCTCACCAGGATGTCGGGCCTGCCGTCGGTGTTGAGGTCGGTGAAGGCCACCCCCATCCCCTTGAACGAGTCGCGGCCGACGACCCTGGAGGGGGGTGTCGTCAGGTGCCGGGTGCCCCTGGCCTCGGTGAACCGGATCCTGCCGGGCACCGACTCGTTGACCAGCAGGTGGTCGGGGCCGAAGTCGTTGGCCACGTACAGCTCGGGCCGTCCGTCGCCGTCCAAATCCTGGGTGCCCAGCGCGAGCGTCCAGCCCCCGCCCTCCCCTTCGACCTCGTCGAACACCCCCTCGGCCTCGGCGAACAGCGCGGGCCCCGTCGCCAGGAAGAGCCGGTCGCCACCCCCGTTGGCGGCGGCGGACAGCGAGTCGGGCATCACAGCGTCGCCGGTGTCGCCGGTGTCGCCGCCCAGCACCCTGACGCCGTCGGGGAAGTAGTTGCCGAAGACCAGGTCGAGGCGGCCGTCGCCGTCGAAGTCACCGGTCGTGGCGGCGCTGGTGTTCCAGATCTCCGGTTTCGCGGTCAGCGCGCGGTGGCGGAAGGCCGCGCCGGACGGGGGCGCCCCGGGGACGCGCAGGAACAGGGAGGGGGAGCGGCCCCAGTAGTAGACGACCAGGTCCTCCCAGCCGTCCTGGTCGAGATCGGCGGGCAGGCATCCCGTCGGAGCCTCGTGCCGCCTGCGCTCGGGAGGGACCAGCGTGAACGGCCGGTAACCGCGGGAGGTCCCCGGCGCGGCCCTGACGGTCACCGTGTCGCGGCGGGGGTCGACCAGGCACACGTCGTCGGCGACGGCCTTGTTGTCCACGTCGAACAGGGCCACCCCGGCGCCCAGCGACGACACCAGGCCCCGGAGGTTCGCGTACCCCGGCGCGACCGGCCGCAGGACGCGGTCACCGTACTCCGCGGGAGGCCCCAGCGGCCTCGCGTGGAAGGAGAAGTCGGCGGACGCCTCCACGGCCGAGGTGTCGGGCAGGGCGGTCAGTCTCCACCCGGCGGTGACGGCCACCAGGGCCAGGACTCCCGCCGCGTACCTGCGAACCCCCGGCACCGTTCCCACCGCCCCTCCGAATCGTGGTCATGAATCGCGGTCGCGTCGTGCCCAGGCCTTCCGGATCCCCGCCCGCCAGGCCTGGTAGTGGTCGCCGCTGTGCGCGTTGTGCCCGAGCGCGACGAGCGCGGTGTCGGTCCAGCTCGCGGCCTCGTCCACCTCGGCCCCGCACAGCACGGGAGCGGCGGCGACGGTGTGCTCAGGGACGACCTCCGAGATCAGCCGGTAGGCGCAGGCGAAGGCGCACCCCTGGGCGAGGTGGGCGCGAAAGCCGTCCTCGGCCGCGGCCGAGGCCAGCAGCCCCAGGTCCGCGGTGCTCGCGCCCCCGGCGTACGTGGCGGCCAGGCCCACCCCGCTCCACAGGTCGGCGCGGCGTCCCGCGGGAAACTCGGCGATGCGCGGCACGACGCCGGCCGCTCCCGCGCACTCGTGGAACCAGAGCGTCCGCCCCAGCCCCTGATCGAAGATCGCCCGCCGCGTCCGGTCCATGAGCCCGGCCGTGCGCTGGCGCCCCACCGTACGGTCGGAGAAGAGGAAACCCTGGTGGAAGCCGAAACCGTCGTGGGCCAGCCAGCGCAGCAGCGGATGCACCGAGCGGATGCCCCACATCGGCCGCAGCCGCATGCGGGCGTACGCCCAGCCGGTGCCCATGTGGACGAGGTGCGGGTAGCGCACACCCTGCCCGCTCAGCAGCTCCCTGAGCCGCCGCCCGCCGGTGAGGGTGAGCATGTCGAGGGTGGCGCAGGCCATGCCGGCGCCCTCGTACGCGAAGCCGCGCAGGTCCTCGCGGAGGTCGTCGATCCGTCCGGTCTCCCCGGCGGCCACCGCGTTGAAGCCGGCCACGAACGCCACCCCCGCGCCCTCCAGCCGCTCGCGTGCCGGCCCCAGCCGGAACCGCCGCACCCCGAACCCCATCCGGGCCGGGTCCTGCCACAGCAGCCGGGCCACTCCCTTCGGCCTCGGGCCGGGAGGGCAGGGAAGGAGGGAGAGGTCGCCGGGGTCCGGGTCACCGGGGGAGATCATCGGTAGGTCGGGAGGGGCTGGGAGGTCCGGGACGACCGAAGAGTCCGGCGGGGCGGGAGGGGCTGGGAGGTCCGCCTCGGCGTCATCGCCCTGAGTCACCGTCCGAGTGCCCTCCGCGTTGCTCACGGACCCGAACGTAGTGAGCCGCATTCAGCCCTTCAAGCACCACGTTTCTGATTCCGTGCAAAGAAACCGCCGGAGCGGGGCCGGGAACTCAGCTCCGGGAGCGGGCGTGGCTGCAGCCGCAGGCGGCGGTGGGGCGGTCGGTCACGTACATGCCCGCGTCGCGGAAGACGCCCGAGGCGGGGGTGTACCCGGCCAGCGCGTCGGCGGCGAGCACGACCGCGGCCGCGGTGTAGGCCGAGCGCTCGTGCGGGAAGTGCTTCTCGTTCACGAACTGCCAGCCGGTCCAGTACGAGCCGTCCTCGTGCCGCAGGTGCTGCATGTCCGAGAAGAGCTTCCGCGCCCGCTCCCGGTCGCCCAGGGCGTCGAGGGTCAGCACCAGCTCGCACGTCTCGGCGCCGGTCACCCACGGCTGGTCGGAGACGCAGCGGATGCCGAGGTCCGGCTCCACGAACGTGTCCCACTCCTCGGCCAGCCGCGCCTCCGCGGCCGGGCCGCGCACCGCGCCGCCCAGGATCGGGTAGTACCAGTCCATCGAGAAGCGGCTCTTGTCGGCGAACGCCTCGGGGTGGGCGGCCAGCACGTGGCCGAGCTGGTCGGCGGCCAGCTCCCAGTCGGGCTGCGGGTCACCCAGGTGCTCGCCGAGCAGCACACCGCAGCGCAGGCCCTGGTGGACGGAGGCGCAGCCGGTCAGCAGGGCGTACCCCGCGGGCCTGCCGTCGGCCGCGCGCTCCCAGACGATCTCACCCCGGGTGGTCTGCAGGCCGACCACGAAGTCCAGCGCGGCCCGGACGACCGGCCACATCCGCCGGGCGAAGTCCTCGTCCCCGGTCACCAGCAGTTCGTGCCAGACGCCGACCGCGATGTACGCGGCGTGGTTGGACTCCCCGCCCTGCTCGACGGCCTCGCCCCCGACCAGCTTCATCGGCCAGGAGCCGTCGGCCCGCTGCGTGCGGACCAGCCAGTCGTACCCCCGGCGGACCTGGTCGGTGAGCCCCGCCACGCTCATCGCCATCAGGCACTCGACGTGGTTCCAGGCGTCCACGTGCCCCTCGGGCCACGGGACGCCGCCGTCGGGTTCCTGCACCGCCGCGATGCTCCACGCGGTCCGGACGACCTGTTCCCACTCCATGGAGCCGCTCACTGCCTCTCCTTCAGAGGTCACGCGGGCTTCCGGACGTAGAGCACCACGCTCTTGCCGATGAGCGGGTTGAGTACCGCCTCGGCGATCCTGGTGGCGGCGGGACGCTTCATGATGTCCCAGACCAGCAGCTCGTGGTACGCCTTGGCCAGCGGGTGGTCGTCGTTGCCCACGCCGACCGCGCACTTGATCCACCAGTACGGCGCGTGCAGGCCGTGGGCGTGGTGGTGCGGGCCGATGGTGAAGCCCGTCGACTTGAGCTTCGCGCTCAGCTCGGCCAGCGTGTAGATGCGGACGTGCCCGCCGGGAGCGGTGTGGTACGCCTCGTCGAGTGCCCAGCAGATCCGTTCGGGCAGGAAGCTCGGCACGGTGACGGCCGCCTGGCCGCCCGGCTTGAGCACCCGGAAGATCTCGCGCATCGCGGCCATGTCGTCGGGGATGTGCTCCAGCACCTCGGCCGCGATCACCCGGTCGAAGCTGCCGTCCTCGAACGGCATGTCGAGCGCGTCGCCCGTCACGGTGTCCGCCGTCGCCTCGGGCGGCACCTCCCCGGCCTTGTCCATCGCGGCGAACATGTCCGCCACGCCTTCGAGCTCCCTGGCGTCCATGTCGAAGGCCACCACGTCGGCGCCGCGCCGCAGCACCTCGAAAGCATGCCGTCCGCCGCCACAGCCCAGGTCCAGGACTCGGGTCCCTGGTCCCACGGGCAGCCGGTCGAAGTCGACAGTCAGCACTCGCCGCTCCTCTTCACAGGTGGTCGTTCGGGGTGTCGCTCACTTCGCGCGGCGGGCCTGGATGGCCTCGTGGTAGGCCTCCACGGTCCGCTTGGCGACGACGTTCCAGGTGAAACGCTCCATCGCCCGGTCGTAGCCCTTCTTGCCCACCGTCGCCCGCTCCTCGGGGGAGTCGTGCAGGCGGCGCAGCACCGCGGCCAGCTCCTCGGGGTCGCCCGGGGCCACCTGTACGGCGGCGTCGCCGACGACCTCGGGCAGTGCCCCGGTGCGGCTGGCGACCAGCGGGGTACCGCAGGCCATGTGCTCGACGGCCGGGAGCGAGAAGCCCTCGTACAGGGAGGGGACGACGGAGATCTCCGAGGTGGCGATCAGCTCGCCCAGCTCGGTGTCGGAGATGCCGTGGACGAACCTGACCCGGTCCTGCAGCGCCAGCTCGGCGACGAGCTTCTCGGTCGGGCCGCCGGGGGTGGGCTTGCTGACCACGGTCAGGTTGACGTCGCGCTCGGTGGCGAGCTTCGCCACGGCCCGCAGCAGCGTCGCGACGCCCTTCATCGGGGAGTCGGCGCTGGCCACCGCGACGATGGAACCGGGCCGCTTGGGCATATCCGGGCGCGGGTGGAAGTAGCGGGTGTCGACGCCCAGCGGGATGAGCCGCATGTTCTTCTGGGGCACGTTGAAGTCGCGGTGGATGTCGGCGAGAGACGACTCGCTGACGGTCAGGATCGGGTTGAGCCGCGGCGCGACCTTGGCCTGCATGCGCACGAAGCCGTACCAGCGCCGCATCGGGAGCTTCTTGCGCAGCGTCGCCGCTTTCAGCTCGATGCGCCGGTCCACGCTGATCGGGTGGTGGATGGTCCCGACCACGGGGAACAGCTTCTGGATGCCGAGCACGCCGTAGCCGAGGGTCTGGTTGTCCTGCACGACGTCGAAGTCGCCGACGCGCTTCTTCAGCTCGCGGTACGCCCGCAGGCTGAAGGTCAGCGGCTCGGGGAATCCGGCGGTCCACATGGTGCCGACCTCGAGCCAGTCGATCCAGTCGCGGTATTCGTGCAGCTTGGGGGTGCGAAAGGGGTCTTCGTCGCGGTACAGGTCCAGGCTGGGGATCTTGGTGAGGATGACGCCCTCGTCGAGCTCCGGGTAGGGCTGGCCGGAGAAGACTTCCACGCTGTGCCCGAGGGCGACCAGCTCGCGACTGAGGTGACGCAGGTAGACGCCCTGCCCACCGCAGGTCGGTTTACTGCGATACGACAGCAGCGCGACCCGCAGTGATTCAGCACCCGGCACGGCAACCCCCTTCTCAACCTGTCCGAAAAGGGGACAGGTACCGTGAAAGATGACCTTAGTCCTCGGACCTTACCATTCGGTAGCTCTGTTGCACCTGATGTGGAATTGTCCCTAGATCGTGCTTCACGGC
Organism: Streptosporangium sp. G11; assembly: GCF_051192615.1. Taxonomy (NCBI): domain Bacteria; kingdom Bacillati; phylum Actinomycetota; class Actinomycetes; order Streptosporangiales; family Streptosporangiaceae; genus Streptosporangium; species Streptosporangium sp. G11. The sequence continues at coordinate 18,677 of NZ_JBPJUQ010000091.1, read as the reverse complement.
GTGCGAACTGGGAAGTTAGCCTTACCGAGCGTGATTCGGTGTAACGCGTTCTAGGTCTGCTGTGGGGTGATGATGCCCGCCTGGGGGTGTGCGGGTACATTCGCCATCAAACGGCACAAGACCAGGCATAGGTCGCCGCCCCCGCAAGCGAGGAGGACGCGTTGGCCAGGCGCGCGCTGATCACCGGTATCACCGGGCAGGACGGTTCCTATCTGGCCGAGTGCCTGCTCAGTCAGGGCTACGAGGTCTCCGGCCTCGCCCGAGGGCAGGCCAACCCCCGCGTATCGCGGCTCCGCAAGCTTCTCCAGGACGTCCAGCTCGTCCGGGGTGATCTGCTCGACCAGGGCTCGCTGATCTCCGCCGTCGAGAAGGTCCAGCCGGACGAGGTCTACAACCTGGGCGCCATCTCGTTCGTCCCCATGTCGTGGGAGCAGGCCGAGCTCACCGCCGAGGTGACCGGCATGGGCGTGCTGCGCATGCTGGAGGCCATCCGGGTCTGCTCCGGCATCTCCTCCTCGCGCACGGTGGCCGGATCGGACCAGATCCGGTTCTATCAGGCCTCGTCCTCGGAGATGTTCGGCCAGGTCCGGGAGACCCCGCAGACCGAGATCACCCCCTTTCACCCCCGCTCGCCGTACGGCGTGGCCAAGGCGTACGGGCACTTCCTGACGCAGAACTATCGCGAGTCGTACGGCATGTACGCGGTGTCGGGGATCCTGTTCAACCACGAGTCCCCGCGCCGGGGCGCCGAGTTCGTCACCCGGAAGGTGACGCTCGGCGTGGCCAGGATCAAGCTCGGCCTCGCCTCGGAGCTGCGCCTGGGCAACATGGAGGCGCGCCGCGACTGGGGGTTCGCCGGAGACTACGTCCGCGCGATGCACCTGATGCTCCAGGCGGACACGCCGGAGGACTACGTGATCGGCACCGGCCGCACCCACACGGTCCGCGACCTCGTGGAGGCCGCCTTCGCCGCCGCCGGGCTCGACTGGGAGCGGTACGTCGTCACCGACCAGACCCTGCACCGCCCGGCCGAGGTCGACCTGCTCTGCGCCGACCCGAAGAAGGCCCGCGTCCAGCTCGGCTGGGAGCCCACGGTCGCCTTCGAGGAGCTCGTGGCGATGATGGTCGAGTCGGACGTCAAGCTGCTCTCCGAGGGCGGCGACCCCGACCAGGACTCCTCCTGGCCCTGACGAGGCGGGCCGCTGACACCGGCCCGGCGCCGAACCGGTCCCTGAGTGACACCGGCCCGGCCCCGAGCGGCCCCGGGCGACACCGGGCGACATCGGGCGACACCGAGCGGCCCCGGGCGACACCGAGCCGGTCCTGCCGACGGGTGAAGCCGGGGCTCCAAGGAGACGCCGGCCCTGAACCGCCCCCGAAGCCGGGGCGCCTGAGGCGGCACCGGCCGCCCTGAGCCGGTTCCGAACGGCGCCGGGCGCGGCACGAGGCGGCGCCGAAGTGGCGCCAGGGGCCGTGACATGGTCCTGGAGCGGCCCGAGGACTCCGCCCGCCCCGGTCGGCCGGTGCCCGCCCATCAGGCGAGCCGGAACGTCTCGTCTTGACGGCGCGTGCGACATAGGGAATGCTGAACCCATGAGCGAGACGATACGTATCGTTTCTAGCAGAGCTTCGACAGACGGCTTCGACAGAGGAGAAACCATGTCCCGACGCGCGCATATCGCGATGGTCAGCATCCCCGCGCCGGGTCACGTGAACCCGAGCATCGAGGTGATCAGGGAGCTGGTGGCGCGGGGGCACCGGGTGACCTACGCCAACGACCCGTCCTTCGCCGAGGTGATCACCGGCGCGGGGGCCGAGCTCGTCCCGTACGCCTCGACCCTGCCCATGGGCGACACCGGCAAATGGCCCAAGGACACGGTCGGCCAGCTCGACGTCTTCCTCGGCGACGCGATCTCGATGCTGCCGCGGCTCCGCGCCGCGTACGAGAACGACCGGCCCGACCTGTTCCTCTACGACATCGGCGGTTACGCCGCCCGGGTGCTCGCGGAGAACTGGGGCCTCCCCCTGATGCAGCTCTCGCCGACCTACGTGGCCTGGGAGGGCTACCGGGAGGACGTGGCGCCGATGATCGAGGAGCTGAGGAAGGCTCCGGGCGGGGCCGAGCACTACCGGCGGTTCGAGGAGTGGCTGCACGACAACGGCATCCGCGGCACCGACTCCCACGACTTCGGGGGCCGCCCGCCACGGGCGCTGGCGCTCATCCCGAAGGTCATGCAGCCCAACGCCGACCGGGTCGATCCCGCCCGGATCACCTTCACCGGACCCTGCTTCGCCACCCGCCCCCACCAGGAGCCCTGGATCCGCCCGGAGGGCGCGGAGAAGGTGCTGCTCGTCTCCCTGGGCTCGGCCTTCACCAACCTGCCGGACTTCTACCGCTCCTGCCTGGCCGCCTTCGGCGACCTGCTCGGCTGGCACGTCGTCCTCCAGGTCGGAAGGTTCGTGGACCAGGCGGAACTCGGCGTGATCCCCGCCAACGTGGAGGTGCGCTCCTGGGTGTCGCAGCTCTCGATCCTGGAGCAGGCCGACGCGTTCGTCACCCACGCGGGCATGGGCGGCACCCAGGAGGGCCTGTACTGCGGCGTCCCGATGATCGCCGTCCCGCAGGCCACCGACCAGTTCGGCAACGCCGACAGGATCGTGGAGCTCGGGGTCGGCCGCCGGATCGACACCGAGGAGGCCACCCCCGAGGCGCTGCGCGCCGCCCTGCTCGACCTCACCTCCGACCCGGAGGTGGCGGCCCGGCTGGCGAAGCTCCGGGACGAGGTCCGAGGCGAGGGCGGCACCGTCCGCGCGGCCGACCTGATCGAGGAACTGCTGGAAACCGGTGCCACGCCGCGCGCCGTCTCCTAGACCGGCTCGCTCGTGTCCCGGGTCAGCGGGCGGTGGTGCGGCCTGCCAGGCGTTCGTAGCGTTGCTTGGCCGCCTGGGGGGTGGCGAGGCCGAGGCCGAACGCGATCTCCTGCCAGGTGAGGTCGCGGCCCCGCGCCATGAGGAGAAGCGACGCCTCAAGCTCGTCCATCTCCGCGCGGGCCCTGGGCAGCAGGGTCAGGGCGGCGGTGATGTCGGCGTGGTCCACCTCCGGCTCGCCCTCCTCGCGATGGGCGCTGCCGCTCAGCAGGAACGTCACGAGCCTGACGGCCTCGTGGGGCCCGAGGACCGTGGGGTGGACCTGCCGGAGGCGCCGGGCCTCGTCGGTCGCGTGGCGCTCGGCGATGCGCGAGAGGGAGGCGTACTCGCGGTGCGCCCGGGTCGTGCCCGGGTCGGGAGGCGTGAAGGGGTCGGATGATCCGTCGTGGTTCGTGGGCATGCGACCAGGATGATCCGATGAACACTCTGTTGTCAATGTAATGAGTTCAACAAAGTGTTTAAAAGTGGGCGTGACGACGCCCCTCGCGAAACGTGTCGGCCGGGGATCGGGGGATTCGCCCGGTTCCCGCCACGACGGCGTGGAGAGGCCGCGCGGCCTCTCCACGCCCTGCTGTACCTCAGGCGACGGAGACCGGCAGGTCCTTGATGCCGTTGATGAAGTTGGAGCGGAGGCGGCGGGCGGGGCCGGTCTGCTCCAGGCCGGGCAGCCGCTCGGCCAGCACCTCGAAGAGGACTCGCAGCTCCAGCTTGGCGAGGTGGTTGCCCAGGCAGAAGTGGGCCCCGCCGCCGCCGAAGCCGATGTGCGGGTTGGGGTCGCGGCCGATGTCGAAGGTGCCGGGGTCGGCGAACACGTCCTCGTCCCGGTTGGCGGAGCTGTAGAAGATCACGACCTTGTCGTCGGCCTTGATCTCCTGCTCGCCGATCGTCGTGTCGGTGGTGGCCGTACGGCGGAAGAGGTTCACCGGGGCGACCCAGCGGACGATCTCGTCGGCGGCGGTGCGGGCCAGCGTGCGGTCGGCGACCAGACGCCGCCACTGCTCGGGGTTCTCGAAGAAGGCGAGCATGCCGCCCGAGGCCGCGTTGCGGGTGGTCTCGTTGCCGGCGACCACCAGCAGCAGCACGAACAGGTCGAACTCCTCCTCGGTGAGGGTCTCCCCTGCGGCGTCGGGCATGATCAGCTTGGTGACGATGTCCTGGCGGGGCTGTGCGCGCCGCTCGGCGGCCAGGGTGTTGGCGTAGGCGTAGACCTCGGCGGCCGCGTTCGTGCCCTCGTCGGGGTCGGCCGCGTAGTCCGGGTCCTCGGCCCCGATCATCTGGTTGGACCAGTTGAAGATCTTGTCACGGTCCTCGACGGGGGCGCCGAGCAGCTCGCAGATCACGTACAGCGGCAGCGGGGCGGCGATGTCCCTGACGAAGTCGACCGACCCGCGTCCCTTGGCCTCGTCCACCAGCTCGTGGCAGATGTCGCGGATGTGCTGTTCCAGGGTGCCCATCATGCGCGGGGTGAAGCCCCGGTTGACCAGGGAGCGCCGCCGGGTGTGGTCCGGCGGGTCCTGGTTGAGCATCATCATCCGCTGGAGGGCCATCTGGTCCTCGGGCATCTCGTTGAAGAGCGCGAGCTTCCTGCTCGACGAGAACAGGTCGGAGCGGCGGGAGACCTGCACCACGTCGGCGTGCTTGGTGACCGCCCAGAAGCCCGGCCAGTCCCGCTCGGCGTCGCCCGGGTGCGCGTAGACGGGCGCGTTCGCCCGTAGCCAGGCCAGCTGATCGTAAGGCGCGCCGTTTCGCCAATAGAAGTCCTGGTCGACCAGATCGATATCCATTGGTCCTCCTGCGAACCGGGTCGGCGTTCTCGTGACGCGGTTCATTGTCGGTGCGGCCTGGGGAGTGGTCAGCCGCGTACCCTACCCGTTCGCGGGGCGTTCGTCGCGGACGTGGCGATAGCGGGCTTTCCGGTTTTCCCGCCTCCCGCCCGGGGGCACGCCGAGTCACCAAGCGCTTGATCAGGCGTTTGGTGACTCTTCTTTCTGAAACGTGTTCTATTACGGGAAGGGAACCTCGTCAAGTTGGCGTCCCGGGCAACAGCCGCGAGCGCCCCGCACGGCGCCGCGCACGGCCGCGAGGCCCGGGAGGCGTGTGCCTGCCGGGCCTCGCGGGGTGAAGCGGGAATGAAGCGGAGTGAATCAGGATGCCCCAGGGGCGGTTCCGGTACGGGAACCGGAAATGGAACCCGTACTGGAATCAGGGGCGGATCGCGTACGGGATCAGAACGCGATGTCGCGCCAGGTGCCCACCTCCGCGGCGGTCAGGGCCTTCGGCAGGATGGCCATCCGGTCGACCGCGCCGCTCAGGCGCTGGCCGCCGTCCTGGTCGGCGCCGAAGCGCAGCGGCCGGGAGGTGCAGCCGGTGATGCCGTCGTTGGTGGCCGTGCCGCCGCCGACCCGGGTGCCGTCGACGTAGGTGTTGATCACGCCGTTGCGGTCCATGGTGACGACGAGGTCGATGTAGCGGCCGGTCGGGATCGTCCCGCTGAGCCCCACGTTCTGCCCGGCGCCGATGAAGCGCAGGGTGTTGGAGGGGGTCAGGTCGACGATGATCCCGTCGGTGCCGGGGTTGCCGCCAGGCTGGGAGTCGAAGAGCCTCCGGTAGCCGGTCCCCCCGATCTTGACCTCGGCCGCGAAGGTCGCCTCGGGCATGTAGCCCAGCAGGGTGCTCTCCGTCGTGAGGTAGGTCGAGCCGCTCAGGACCAGCCCGCTGCCGCTCGGGGCCTCGGTGTCGTAGGTCGCGCTGCCGACGATGTTGGCGTTCCTGCCGCTGCCGGAGCCGTCGGTGACGGTCGTGCCCGACGTCGGGTCCCAGGCGACGACCGCCCTGTCCGCCGGCGGGGTGACGCACGGGTTGAGGCCGATGGCGGCCGAGCTGCCCGCCTTCCAGCCGCTTCCCGAGAGCTCGGCCGCGACCCGCGCGGACCTGGTCCCGTTCGCGGGGCCGACGGCCACGGAGAACGAGAAGGTCTTGGGGCTGCCGGGCGAGACGGCGGGCACCTGGATCGAGGCGGGGGTGGCGGTCCAGCCCTGCGGCAGGGCGAGGGTCAGCGTGCCGGCGGGCACGTTCTCCCTGCCGGTCGCGGTGACGGTGACGGTGACCGGGATCGACTCGCCGGCGCCCGCGATCACGGGAGCGGTGATCTTGACGGTCACCTCGTTGACGAGCGTGTAGGACCTTCCGGCCTTGGCGTCGATGGTGATGACGTCACCGTCGCGGCGCGGGTCGATCGTCCTGCCGCGCTCGTCCTCGACGTGGTAGCGGCCACCGATCATGGCGGCGCGGACCTTGAGGGGGCCGGAGGTTCCGGCGTGCACGGTGACCCTGTCGGCGTTGCCGTCCTTCCACGAGGCGTCCACGGTCACGTCGCCCCGGGCGCGCAGGCCGGTGACCGATCCGGTGGACCAGGCCGACGGCAGCGCGGGCAGCACGTGGACCGTGTCGTGCTGGCTCTGCAGCAGCATCTCGGCCATGCCGGAGGTGGCGCCGAAGTTGCCGTCGATCTGGAACGGCGGGTGGGTGTCCCACAGGTTGTCCAGCGTGGAGCTCTTGAGCTGCTCGCTGAGCATCTTGTGCGAGTGGTCGCCGTCCAGCAGGCGGGCCCAGAAGTTGATCTTCCACGCCTTGCTCCAGCCGGTGCCGCCGTCGCCCCGCGCGGTGAGCGAGATCTTGGCCGCCTCGGCCTCCGGGGTGCCGGTCGTGATCTGCCGTCCGGGGTGCAGGGCGAACAGGTGGGAGACGTGCCGGTGGGTGTTGCCCCGGTCGTCCAGGTCCTCCTTCCACTCCTGGAGCTGTCCCCAGGAACCGATCCGGATGCCCGGGTCGAGCTTGGCCAGCGCGGCCGTCACCTCGGCCTGGAAGGCCTTGTCGGTCTTCAGCTTCTTCGCCGCCTCCAGGGTGTTGGTCAGCAGGTCGAAGACGATCTGCTGGGACATCGAGGCGCCGGCCGTGAAGTCGCCCTGCTCGGGGGAGTAGCTGGGGGAGACCACGAGCTTGCCGTCACGCGGGTCGGTGTAGAGGGTGTCCAGCCAGAACTCGGCCGCGCCCTTCATCACCGGGTACGCGGTCTTGCGCAGGTACTTGGTGTCGCCGCTGAAGCGGTAGTGGTCGTACATCTGCTGGGTCACCCACGCCGCGGCGTCGGGGAACCAGAACGAGCTGGCCCAGTTGTGCACGCCGGTGAAGCCGAACGGGTTGGTCTCGTTGTGCACCACCCAGCCGCGCGCCCCGAACATCTCCTGCGCGGTCTTCTGCCCGGGGGCGACCATCGACTGGATGTAGCTGTCGTACGGCTCGGTCGTCTCGGCGAGGTTGGTCTGCTCGGCGAGCCAGTAGTTCATCTGCAGGTTGATGTTGACGTGGTAGTCGGCCGACCAGGGAGGATTGGTGGAGTTGTTCCACACCCCCTGCAGGTTGGCCGGGAGCGACCCCTCCCTGGAGGAGGCGATCAGCAGATAGCGGCCGTAGGCGAAGAACATCGCCTCCAGCGCCCGGTCGTCGGTCGAGGCGCCGCCGGTGTACGCCGCGCGCAGCTTGTCGGTCGGGATGGCCGGGGTCTTCTGCCCGAGGTCCAGCTTGACCCGGTCGAACAGCTTCCGGTAGTCGGCCCGGTGCTCGGACCTGAGCTCCTCGTACGACTTGCGGGAGGCCCTGTCGACCGCCTTGGTCACCTTGGCGTGCGGGTCCACGGTCCGGTAGGCCGGGTAGACGTCGGAGTAGTCGGTGCCCGCCGACAGGACGAACGTCGCGCTGTCGGCGCCCGTGACGGTGATCTTGTCGGTGCCGTCGGTGCGGGTGCCGCCCTGGGTGAGCACCTGGACCTGCGACTCGAACTTCATGCCGTTGTCGGCCAGCGTGCCCCTGACGGTCAGGCGGCCCTTGGAGACCGAGACCTGCTTGTCGTCACGCGGCGAGGAGGTGCGCAGCGTGAAGGAGACCTTGCCGCCCTTGTCGGCGGAGACCCGGCCGACGACGACGTTGCCGGGGTAGCTGGCGAAGTACTCGCGGGAGTAGGTCACCCCGTCCGCGGTGTAGCCGACCTTGGCGACCGCGTCGCGCAGGTTCAGCTCCCGGCGGTAGCCGGTGGCGGTGCCCTCGGGAATCTCGGGCATGTCCAGCCAGAGGTCGCCGAAGGTCTGGTAGGCGCCGAAGCCGCTCTTGGGCTGGCCGAGCTTTGCCGCCACCGCCTCGGGGGAGATCTTGCCGTCGCGGTCGATCTGTGCCCTGACCTCGGCGATCGCGTTCGGCCTGGGGGAGGTCCAGTTGCCGAAGTCGTAGCCGTTCGCGCCGGGACCGCCGGTCCACAGGGATTTCTCGTTGAACTGGATCTGCTCGCTGTTGACACCGCCGAACACCATGGCGCCCAGCGCGCCGTTGCCGATCGGCAGCGCCTGGGTCTCCCAGTCGGTGGCCGGCTTGTCATACCAGAGCGTCAAGTCATCGGGTGTATCTAGCCTTGTCATGTTTGCTGACAGCTCCGCGTTGGCCGAGTTCTGACCGTATAACCCGGTAGCGAGGGTGAGGGCGGCGAGGAGGGCGACGCCGAGACGTCGTCGAGGGGGGCGGTGCAACGGATTCCTCCGATCACAGGGCGGGACTGTTTCAAGGAGATAGCACCGAAATTCCGCCGTAACAAGCCTCATCCTCCGATGTTTATCGCCGGTTGATCACTTTTGTGCCTCTCACCACCGCGAACGTCCCAGATGATCTCCGTTTCCTTCTGCGCGGGAAAATCCGATGACTGAAGGTCAAAGGTAGGGAACGATCCGGCATAACCCCTGCCAGCTGCGATTTCTCCTCGATAACGGATCGGACGTATCGGCCCGTGAGGGGTTGACACCGGGGTTCGGCGTCGTTCAGCATCACGAGACAAGACATCCGATGTATCAACGAAGGGTGCGGTGTGAAGCTGCTGCGAGTGGGACCCGTCGGCCAGGAGCGACCGGCCGTCCTGGACGGGGCCGGTAATCTCCGCGAAATCTCGGAAGCCGAGATCGACGGGGCTTTCTTCGCTTCCGGGGGAGTGGCTCGTGTCCGCGAGGCGCTGGAGCGGGACGAGCTTCCCGTGCTGGACGCCGAGGGACTGCGGATCGGCGCCCCGATCGCGCGGCCCGGGAAGATCGTGTGCGTGGGGCTCAACTACCGCGACCACGCGGCGGAGACGAACGCCGCGATCCCGGCCGAGCCGATCATCTTCATGAAGGCTCCCAACACGATCGTCGGGCCCAACGACGAGGTGCTCATCCCCAGGGACAGCGTGAAGACCGACTGGGAGGTCGAGCTGGCGATCGTCATCGGCGAGACGGCCCGCTACGTCGAGACGCACGAGGAGGCACTGTCCAAGATCGCGGGCTACGCCATCTCCAACGACGTCTCCGAGCGCGAGTTCCAGCTGGAGCGCGGCGGCCAGTGGGACAAGGGCAAGTCCTGCGAGACCTTCAACCCGCTCGGCCCCTGGCTGGTCACCCCCGACGAGATCCCCGACCCGCAGGCCCTGGGCCTGCGCCTGTGGGTCGACGGTGCGCAGTTCCAGAACGGCGACACCAAGAACATGATCTTCACCGTGGCGGAGGTCGTCCGCTACCTCAGCCGGTTCATGGTCCTCGAACCCGGTGACCTCATCAACACCGGCACCCCCGCGGGCGTCGCGCTCGGCCTGCCCGGCACGCCGTACCTGCGCGCCGGGCAGGTCGTGGAGCTGGAGATCGACGGCCTCGGGAGCCAGCGACAGACCATGGGGCAGGCATGAGCGACAGAATCGACATCCGCGAGGCGACCACGGTCGAGGGAGCCGAGGGCGAGGCCGCGGAGGGGATCCTGGCCGGGGTCGGCGGGTACCGCATCACCGCGATGGAGACCCACGACATCCGCTTCCCCACCTCGCTGGAGCTCGACGGCTCCGACGCGATGAACCCCGACCCCGACTACTCGGCCGCCTACCTCGTCCTGCGGACCGACGACGGGTTCGAGGGCCACGGCTTCGCCTTCACCATCGGGCGCGGCAACGAGGTGCAGACCGCTGCGATCAGGGCCCTGGAGCCGTACGTGCTCGGCAGGGACGTCGAGGACATGGGCGCGCTCTGGAAGGACATGGTCCACGACTCCCAGCTGCGCTGGCTCGGCCCGGAGAAGGGCGTCATGCACATGGCGATCTCCGCCGTGGTCAACGCGCTCTGGGACCTCAAGGCCAAGCGGGCGGGCAAGCCGCTCTGGCTGCTGCTGGCCGAGATGTCCCCCGAGGAGCTCGTCGAGCTGGTCGACTTCCGCTACCTCACCGACGCGCTCACCCCGCAGGAGGCGCTGGAGATCCTGCGCGCCGCCGAGCCCGGCAGGCGCGAGCGCGTGGCCCGCCTGAGGGAGCACGGCTACCCGGCCTACACGACCTCACCGGGATGGCTCGGCTACGGCGACGACAAGCTGCGCCGCCTGTGCAAGGAGGCGATGGACGAGGGCTTCACCCAGATCAAGCTGAAGGTCGGCGCCGATCTGGAGGACGACAGGCGGCGGATGCGCATCGCCCGCGAGACCTGCGGCGAGGACTTCCCCATCGCGATCGACGCCAACCAGCGCTGGGACGTCGACTCCGCCATAGCCTGGGTGAACGCCCTCGCGGAGTTCCGCCCGCACTGGGTGGAGGAGCCGACCAGCCCCGACGACGTGCTCGGCCACGCCGCCATCGCCCGGGGCATCGCGCCCATCCCGGTGGCCACCGGCGAGCATGTCCAGAACCGCATGGTCTTCAAGCAACTCCTGCAGGCCAACGCGATCTCCTACCTGCAGATCGACGCGGCCCGCGTCGCGGGCGTGAACGAGAACGTCGCGATCCTGCTGCTCGCCGCCAAGTTCGGCGTCCCGGTCTGCCCGCACGCGGGCGGGGTCGGCCTGTGCGAGCTGGTGCAGCACCTGTCGATGTTCGACTACGTCGCGGTCAGCGGCTCGATGGAGGGGCGGGTGATCGAGTACGTGGACCACCTCCACGAGCACTTCGTCGACCCTGTGGTGATCGAGAACGGCGCCTACACCGCGCCGAGCACGCCCGGCTTCGGAGCGGCCATGCACGCCGCCTCCATCATCGACTACACCTACCCCGACGGCCCGGTATGGAGGTCCCTCAATGGATGAGTTCGACGGTCTGCGCGCCCTGGTCACCGGTGGCGGATCCGGCATCGGCCTGGCCACCGCCACCCTGCTGGCCGAGCGGGGCGCGAGAGTGGCCTCCCTCGACATCAACGCCTCCGGTGGCCCGTTCGTCGAGGTCAAGGCGGACGTCACCGACGAGGAGGCGGTCCGCACGGCCGTCGCCCTGGCCGTGGAGCAGCTCGGCGGCCTGGACATCCTGGTCAACAACGCCGGGATCGGCGCCGCCGGCACGATCGAGGACAACTCGTACGAGGAGTGGTCCAGGGTCCTGGACGTCAACGTCCTGGGCATCGTCCGGGTCACCCGGGCGAGCCTGCCGCACCTGCGCCGCTCGGCGCACGCCGCGATCGTCAACACCTGCTCGATCGCGGCGACGGCGGGACTGCCCCAGCGGGCGCTCTACAGCGCGTCCAAGGGGGCCATCCAGTCGCTGACCCTGGCGATGGCGGCCGACCACGTCCATGAGGGAATCCGGGTCAACTGCGTCAACCCGGGCACCGCCGACACCCCCTGGGTGCAGCGCCTGCTCGACGCGGCGCAGGACCCGGCGGCCGAGCGGGCGGCCCTGGAGGGGCGCCAGCCGATGGGCCGCCTGGTGAGCGCCCCGGAGGTCGCCGCGGCGATCGCCTACCTCGCGAGCCCGCTCGCGGCGGCCACCACCGGTACGGTCCTGGCCGTGGACGGCGGGATGCAGGGGCTCAGGCTCCGGCCGAAGTCATGACCGGGGGCCGGGTGTGAACCCCGTTCCAGGCTCAGCTCCGGGCCCAGGCGCAGGTCAGGCCACGAAGGCGCGACGGCGGGGGCCGTCCCGCCGGATGAGATAGCGGTCTACAAATAATTCACCCCCCATATAGCTTTGAATCGAGGCAACGGTATGAAAATCGGACCCGCGGCGACAGGTGCGGCACTGCTCGCGATCTCCTTCACCCTTTCCGCCTGCGGATCGTCGGAGCCCGCCACCACCGCGGCCCAGCCCACCGGTGACGCGGCCGCGGCCCCCCAGGGCGGCAAGGTCGGAATCGACTTCCCCCGCACCGACTCCGACTTCTGGAACTCGTACAACAAGTACGTCCCCCAGATGGCGACCGAGCTGGGCGTCGACCTGATGCCGCCGACCAACTCGCAGAACGACGTGGCCAAGCTGGTCGCCAACACCCAGGCCCTGACCGGCCAGGGCGCCAAGGTGATCGTCATGTCCCCGCAGGACACCGGTGCCATCGCCTCCACGCTGCAGACGCTGGAGGGCAAGAACATCCCCGTCGTCACCGTGGACACCCGCCCCGACAAGGGCAAGGTCTACATGGTCGTGCGGGCCGACAACAAGGCGTACGGCACGAAGGCGTGCGAGTTCCTCGGTGAGAAGCTCGGTGGCAAGGGCAAGGTCGTCCAGCTCATGGGCGCGCTGTCCTCGATCAACGGCCGTGACCGTGCCGAGGCGTTCCGCGGCTGCATGAAGGACAAGTTCCCCGGCATCACGGTCTTCGAGGAGCCGACCGAGTGGGAGGGCACGAAGGCCGCCTCCATGCTCCAGACCCGCCTCGAGCAGCACCCGGACATCAAGGGCGTCTACATGCACGCCGGAGGCGTCCACCTGGCCCCCACCCTCCAGGTGCTCAAGGCCAAGGGCCTGATCGTGCCGCCGGAGGACCCCAAGCACGTCTTCGTGGTCTCCAACGACGGCATCCCCCAGGAGTTCGACGCCATCCGCAAGGGTGAGATCGACGCCACGGTCTCCCAGCCGGCCGACCTCTACGCCAAGTACGCGCTCTTCTACGCCAAGGCCGCGTCCGAGGGCAAGACCTTCCAGCCCGGCCCGACCGACCACGACAGCACGATCATCCAGCTGCCGAACGGCCTTGAGGACCAGCTCCCCGCTCCGCTGGTCACCAAGGAGAACGTGGACGACCAGGCTCTCTGGGGCAACCAGGTCAAGTGATGACATCTTCCGTCAAGGCAGTCGAGGCGCTTGGGATCACCAAGCGCTTCGGCCCGACCACCGCGCTCAACGGTGCCGGGATCGCCATCACCGAGGGGGAGACGCACGCGCTCGTCGGCAGGAACGGCGCGGGCAAGTCCACGCTGGTGTCGATCCTGACCGGGCTCCAGCGTCCCGACGAGGGTGAGGTCCGCTTCGCCGGGCAGCCCGCGCCGTCGCCGGCCGACCGGGACGCCTGGCGGCAGAGGGTCGCGTGCGTCTACCAGAAGTCGACGATCATCCCCACCCTGTCCGTCGCGGAGAACCTCTTCCTGAACCGCCAGACAGAGCGGGGCAGGATCAGCTGGCGGAACCTGCGCACGCGGGCCCGCCAGCTGCTTGAGCAGTACGGCGTGGACGTCGATGCGGAGACCATGGCCGGAGACCTGGGGGTCGAGCAGCGCCAGCTGCTGGAGATCGCCAGGGCGCTGTCGTTCGGCGCGCGGTTCATCATCCTGGACGAGCCCACCGCACAGCTCGACGGCCCGGCCATCCAGCGGCTCTTCGACCGGATGCGCTCCCTGCGGGAGCAGGGCGTCACGATGATGTTCATCTCCCACCACCTGGAGGAGGTGTACGAGATCTGCCAGAGCGTCTCGGTCTTCCGCGACGCCCGGCACATCGCCACCGCCACGGTCGGCGAGCTGCCCCACGACCAGCTCGTGGACGCGATGACCGGCGAGGCCACCGCCGCCTACGAGTACCGCACCCGGACGGCCGCCCCCTCGGCCCCCGTGGTGCTGTCCGCGCGGGCGCTCTCCCTCGCCGGACGCTACGAGAACGTGGACCTGTCCGTCAGGGCGGGCGAGATCGTCGGTCTCGCCGGTTCCGGCAGCAGCGGCAAGGTCGGTCTCGCCGAGACCCTGGTCGGCCTGCACCGGGCCGACACCGGGACGGTGACCGTCAACGGCACCGACATCAAGCAGGGCGACGTGCCCTCCGCGCTCCGCGCCGGGCTCGGGTTCGTCCCCCAGGACAGGCACCACCAGGGTTTCGTCCCGCTGCTGTCGATCGCCGAGAACGCGACCATCCCGATCGCCCACAAGCTCGGCCGCTACGGCGTGGTCTCCCCGGCCCGCCGCCGCGAGCGCGGCGCCAGGATGATCGACCTGCTGGACATCAAGACGACGGGCCCCGACCAGCCGGTGGCCGACCTGTCCGGTGGCAACGCCCAGAAGGTGGTGCTGGCCAGGGCGCTCGCGGACGACCCGAACGCGCTCGTGGTCATCAACCCGACCGCCGGGGTGGACGTCAAGGCCAAGCACTCCCTGCTCGGCGCCGTGGAGGACGCGGCCGATCGCGGGGCGGGGGCCGTGCTCGTCTCCGACGAACTCGACGACCTGCGAATCTGCGATCGCGTTCTCGTCATGTTCCACGGCAGGATCGTCAAGGACGTGCCGCGAGGCTGGACCGACAGCGAGCTGGTGGCGGCGATGGAAGGTATCGACCACTCATGACCACGACAAAGACCCCCCCGCCCGCGCTGGCGGCCCCCCAGGGCCGGCGCATCCAGCTCGGACGGTTCCGCGACCTCACCCTGGTCCCGGTGATCGTCGTTCTGCTGATCGCCGGCTCCTTCGTCGACCCGGTCTTCCTCACCCCGGGCAACCTGACCAACGTGCTGCAGCAGCAGTCGGCCCTGGCGCTGGTGGTTCTCGCCGAGGCGCTGATCCTGATCGCGGGCAAGTTCGACCTGTCGCTGGAGTCCACGGTCGGCATGGCGCCCGCCGTCGGCGTGATGCTGGTCATCCCGGTGGCGGCCGGAGGGTTCGGCCTGGAGCTGCCCGGCATTCTGGCGATCCCGCTGTGCCTGCTGGTCGGCGGCCTGGTCGGCGCCTTCAACGGCTTTTTGATCCTGCGGTTCCAGCTGTCGGCCTTCATCGTCACGCTGGCCATGATGATCGTCGTGCACGGCCTGCAGCTGGGACTCACCCAGGGCAAGAGCCTGTTCGAGCTGCCCGAGTCGTTCCTCTACCTCGGCAGTGCCAACTGGCTCGGCCTGCCGGCGGCCATCTGGATCACCGGCGTCCTCTTCGCGGTGGCCATCGTCGCCCTCGGCTACTTCCGGGGCGGCCGCTCGCTCTACGCCATCGGCGGCAACGCCGACGCCGCCCGCGCGGCGGGCATCAGGGTCGAGCGGGTCGTCTGGGTCGTCTTCGTCATCGGCGGGATCGTCGCCGCGCTCGCCGGCGTACTGGAGACCGGACGCCTGGGCGGCATCAGCGCCAACCAGGGCGTCGGCTGGATCTTCATGGCCTTCGCCGCGGCCGTCATCGGCGGCGTCAGCATGGACGGCGGCAAGGGCACGATCCTCGGCGCGCTCACCGGTGTCCTGGTGATCGGCCTCGTCGAGAACATCCTGACCCTGAAGGGCGTCCCCGGCGAGTGGAAGCAGCTCGTCTACGGCTCGATCATCCTGGTCGCCCTGATGATCAGCCGCCTGGCGGGCGGTAAGGCCCAGGATTGACGCGGCTCCGCCCTTCCTGACGAGGGCGTGAGCCGCGCGGACGCGCAGCCCGTACGGACACGAGACCGTACGGGCGCGACGCCTGCGCGGACCCGGGAAGCCGTACGGGTGGCGGGAGCCCGTACGGAGTGAAGCCACCCGCAGGCCGGTGAAGCGGTACAAAGGCATCAAGCGGCATGAGAAACATGAAGCGGTACAGAACGGAGCGAGCGGTGCAGGTCAGCAGGTACGGCTTCGGTACGGCCCCGATCGGGAACCTGTTCTCGGAGGTCGGCGAGGACGTGGCGCGCGCGGCGGTGGACGCGGCCTACGAGGCGGGGGTCCGCCTGTTCGACACCGCGCCCCACTACGGGCTCGGCCTGTCGGAACGACGGCTCGGCGCCGCCCTGGCGGAAAGGCCCAGTGACTCCTACGCCCTGTCCACCAAGGTCGGCCGCCTGCTCGTGCCCGCCACCGGCGAGGGGCCCTTCGGCCGGGACGACCAGGGCTTCGACGTCCCCGCCGACCTGCGCCGGGTGTGGGACTTCTCGCGCGACGGGGTCCTGCGGTCGCTGGAGGAGAGCCTGGAGCGGCTCGGCCTCGACGCGGTCGACATCGTCTTGATCCACGATCCGGACGACCACTGGGAGCAGGCCGTCTCCGAGGCGTACCCGGCCCTGGCCGAGCTGCGTGACCAGGGTGTCGTCAAGGCCGTCGGGGTCGGCATGAACCAGGGGGCGATGCTCGCCCGGTTCGTCCGCGAGACCGGCGTCGACACGGTCATGCTCGCCGGGCGCTACACCCTCCTCGACCAGTCAGGGGAGGACGAACTGCTGCCCCTGTGCGCCGAGCGCGGCGTCTCGGTGTTCGCCGCCGGGGTGTTCAACAGCGGCCTGCTGGCCACCCACGACCCGTCGGGCACCTACGACTACGCCCCCGCCCCTGGCCCGCTCCTGGAGCGCGCCCGCCGCATCGCCGCCGTCTGCGAACGCCACGACGTCACCCTCCCCCAGGCGGCCCTGGCCTTCCCCCTGCGCCACCCGGCCGTCACCAGCGTGGTCATCGGCGCCCGCTCCGCCGCCGAGGTCGTCCGCAACGCGGAACTGACCGCCAAGCCCGTCCCCGAAGCCCTGTGGACCGACCTGGCCGTCGAGGGCCTGATTCCCTGAGCCCTATGTTTCCGGGAAGACTACGCCGGCGCGAGTTCGGACCCTGCGGCTTCCAGGCCTGCGAACTTGGCGCGGATGCGCTGCTCGGGGTCTGAGACTTCGTTGACGCTTCGTATGATGCCGTTGAGGAAGTCTTCAACGGTGGATGAAAGATCTTTTTTCACCCTGCTGCGTGTCCACCGGTCGATGATTCGGTCAGCCTTGGCCAGTGTGAGAACCGCTTCCCTGCCTCGGAACCTGGTCTCCACGAACTCCCGCATCTCGTCTATCGACGCGAAGGTGGTCAGGGACACCTCGTCGCTCTCCTCAGGCTCAAGGCACATGTATGCCCATGCGGAGAGACCGTGTGAACTCTCCAAAACCTGGGTGAACAACACCAGGCGTCCGCTCAGGCGGAAGGTTCCTGTCAGCGGGATCTCGTACTCGTGCCAAACATCGAGCTCCGTTGCCTCTGGCCTGGGCCGCCAGGGAAACTGCCCGCGCTTGATCATCAAGTCCAGATTCATCCGCCTCACCTCCCGTCTTCCCTGTATCCATTGAAGCACTCGACGAAGCTCTTCGTCACTGCGGGAGGCCAGGGGATCTTCTGTACGTTGAGGGGATCTTCCGCCGGCCAGATTACCGAGACATGTTGGCCGATGGCATCACACTCTGCGCGTACGCGCCCTGGTGTGTGGACCACAGCGAATCCTTCGCCTCGGAGCCTGCCTGCTGTGGTGTACCTTACTGCGGCCAACTCAAGGTCTCTAGCGTTTATTATCTTTCGTCGATACCGGCTGGCGGCTTCCACGGAGAGTTGGCCGGTCAGGAGGGATATCTCTCGCTCCATCTCATATCTCGGCTCATCGAAGAAGTGATCCACGTCAAACGTATGATGAGTAAGTACCATATCGTCCGATATGCACAACTGTGGCGTTTTAGCTACTCTGCATGCTTTCCTGCGCACATAGGTGCTATCGGGTTCTCGCATGTCGACAAAGGCTATAGCTCGAGTTTCGGAGTGTCATGAAATCGCTATGGAATCTTAAAAATACTCCTTGAAGATAATGTGAAATCGGATAAAAAGTTTGCAGAATAACTTTTTTCTGGCCTTAATGGGGCTCCAGGGGGCAGCGTCACGGTCTGCCGTGTTTCGCTTCGGCGGACACCGTGCTCTCGACCCTCCACCGCCCCGCACCGCGGAGATCGTCGCCCGGGTGACGTTCTGCCGGGGGCGCCCCGCAACGGATATCGGAACGCGATCCGTCGCACGGCGCGGTCGTGTTCGAGGCCTCGCCTGTATCAGCCGGTCGCCCGGGTGCTGGACGCGTTGTATCCGGAGGTAGGGCACTCCCTACCTCCGGTTGGCGTGCGGGCAGGCACGATCTCTCCTGGTGGGCGGAGAAGACTCTGGGGGTAACGTTCAGCGCTCGCCCGAGAGGTGTCATCGATGTCCACGCAGTTCGCACCCCAGCTTCTGGCCGACCCGCCGACCGTTCCCCGAAGCGTCAGGACCGCGTCGGCGCTCTGGTTCGCCGCCGTCGGCGCCGGTGCCTTCGAGGCGACCCTGGCTGTTGCCGGCATGCTGGCCGACGGATCGGCGTCGCTCACCGACCTCGCCCCGGAGATGGGTTTCCGGCTGACGGTCTTCGCCGTGGCGATCTTCATGGCGGTGCACCTGCGCCGGGGCCGCGGCTGGGCCCGTATCGCCCTCGCCCTGACTCTCGGCATCTTCGGCACCCTCTCGCTGGTGATGGAGCCGATCCAGTGGCTGCTCGACGGGAACTCGCTCGTCCAGGCCGTCGCGGATGCCGAGGCGATGACGTTCGTGTTCGCCGTCAGCCGGATCATGCATCTCGCGGCCGTCCTGGCCGCCATGGCGCTGATGTTCGGCCCCGCGGCGAACGCCTACTTCCGGAGCGGCTCCCGCTCGTCGCGGGATCGTTGAGGCTCCGGCGCTAGGTGTACTGACCTGAGAGGTTAGGTACGCGGCTGGCGGGTGGGTGGCCGCCGAGTGCGGTGTGTGCTCGGTGGT
>NZ_JBPJUQ010000090.1:0-29885 GCF_051192615.1 Streptosporangium sp. G11 | reverse complement strand
CCCGCCTCCGTGATGCGTTCGCCGCGATCCCGGGCAGCGTCACGATGACGCTCCCTTGAACGAGGAGACCGCCCGCCAAGTCACGTCGCACACTCGTCCGTACGGGGGCAAGGTCATCGCCGCCGCCGACACACAGCGCCAGCGGTTCGAGATCGCCGCCGACCTCACCGGCGCGAACCTCACCGATGCGGTGGGCTTGCCCGCGTAGGTGCGGTTCGCGCCAGGTGAACCGAACTCGGGGTACATCAAAGCCTCCGTCAACCCCGGCGCGGTTCATGGTGGCTCGACCGGGCTCGTCGGGTGGAAACGGATCAGGCGAGGTCGAACCGGTCGAGTTCCATGACCTTGGTCCAGGCCGCGACGAAGTCGGCCACGAACCTGCCGGAGGCGTCCCGGCTGGCGTAGACCTCCGCGAGGGCTCGGAGCTGGGAGTTGGAGCCGAAGACGAGGTCGACCGCGGTGGCGGTCCACTTCACCTCATCGGTGTTCACGTCGCGGATTTCGTACACGTGCTCCTCGGACTCCGACGCCTTCCACCGGGTGCCCGGGGAGAGCAGGTTGGTGAAGAAGTCGTTGGTGAGCACGCCGGGCCGGTCGGTGAGGACGCCGTGCCGGGTACCGCCGAAGTTGGCTCCGAGAGAGCGCAGGCCGCCGACAAGGACGGTCAGCTGGGGCGGGGTCAGGCCGAGCATGTAGGCACGGTCGACGAGCAGCACCTCCGGCGGGGTCTTCTCGCCGGAGGACAGGTAGTTGCGGAACCCGTCGGCGCGGGGCTCGAGGACCCGGAAGGACTCGACGTCGGTCTGCTCCTGGGTGGCGTCGGTGCGGCCCGGGCGGAACGATACCGTCACCGTCACGCCGGCCTCGCGTGCCGCCTTCTCGACGGCGGCCGAGCCGGCCAGCACGATCAGGTCGGCAAGCGAGATCTTCGCGCCGCCGGCCTCGTTGAACTCACGCTGGATGCCCTCGAGGGTGTCCAGGACCGTCGCGAGCTGCTCGGGCTGGTTGACCTCCCAGCTGCGCTGCGGCTCCAGACGGAGCCTGGCGCCGTTGGCGCCGCCGCGCTTGTCGGTGGACCGGAAACTCGCGGCGGAGGCCCAGGCGGTGGAGACCAGCTGGGCGGTCGTGAGGCCGGACTCCAGGACCTTGGCCTTCAGGGAGGCGACGTCGCCGTCACCCACCAGTTCGTGCTCGACGGCCGGCACCGGGTCCTGCCACAGCTGGGGTTCGGCGACCCACGGTCCGAGGAAGCGGCTGACCGGACCCATGTCGCGGTGCAGCAGCTTGTACCAGGCCTTGGCGAAGGCCAGCGCGAACTCGTCGGGGTGCTCCAGGAAGCGGCGGGAGATCTTCTCGTACGCCGGGTCGACGCGCAGCGACAGGTCTGTCGTGAGCATCGTCGGCTTGTGCTTCCTCGACGGGTCATGGGCGTCGGGGATGATCGCCTCGGCGTCCTTCGCGACCCACTGCTTCGCGCCGCCGGGGCTCGTGGTGAGCTCCCACTCGTAGCCGAAGAGGATCTCGAAGAAACGGTTGCTCCACTGTGTCGGCACGTCGGTCCACGTCACCTCGAGACCGCTGGTGATCGTGTCTCCGGCCTTGCCGGTGCCGTAGGTGCTCAGCCAGCCCAGCCCCTGCGACTCCAGCGGCGCGCCCTCGGGCTCCGGCCCCACGTGGTCGTCCGCGATCCCGGCGCCGTGGGTCTTGCCGAACGTGTGGCCGCCGGCGATGAGAGCGACGGTCTCCTCGTCGTTCATCGCCATCCGTCCGAAGGTCTCGCGGATGAAGTACGCCGCCGCGGCCGGGTCCGCGTTGCCGCGGGGCCCCTCCGGGTTGACGTAGATGAGACCCATCTCGGTCGCGCCGACGTCCGGCGACATCGAATTGTCGGTGACGTAGCGCGCGTCGCCGAGCCAGGCGTCCTCCGGACCCCAGAAGATCTCCTCCGGCTCCCAGATGTCCTCGCGGCCGAAACCGAAGCCGAAGGTCTTGAACCCCATGGACTCCAGGGCGACGTTGCCGGCGAGCACGAGCAGGTCGGCCCACGAGATCTGCTGGCCGTACTTCTGCTTGACCGGCCACAGCAGCCGGCGGGCCTTGTCGAGGTTGGCGTTGTCGGGCCAGCTGTTGAGCGGGGCGAAACGCTGGGAGCCGTCGCCGGCGCCGCCGCGACCGTCGTGAATGCGGTAGGTGCCCGCAGCGTGCCAGCTCATCCGGATCATCAGGCCGCCGTAGTGGCCGAAGTCGGCCGGCCACCAGTCCTGCGAGGTGGTGAGCACCTCGATGATGTCCCGCTTGAGGGCTTCGACGTCGAGCTGCTCGAGCTCCTTGGCGTAGCTGAAGTCCCCTGCCAGCGGGTTGCCCTTGGAGGAGTGCGCGCGCAGTATCGAGAGGTCGAGCTGGTTGGGCCACCAGTCCCGGTTCGTGTGCGGACGACCGCCGGTCTTCGGAGTCGGCGAGTCGATGGCCGGGTTCTCGCTCTCGCTGCCGTGCGCGGTCACGGAGTCGTGCGCGATCGGGCAGCCGCCCGCTTCACCCCCGCCCTTGGTGTCGGTGACGATCGCGTCGTGGTTCTCGGTCATGGGAATCCTTCCGGATCAGCTGGCGGTGGAACAGTTGAGGCACACGCCCCAGTAAATGATCTCGGCCTCGTCGATCGCGAAGCCGTGATCGTTGGACGCGGTCAGGCACGGCGCCTCACCGATCGCACAGTCGACGTCGGCGACGACACCGCACGATCGGCACACGATGTGGTGGTGATTGTCGCCGACCCGTCCCTCGAACAGGGCCGGACTGCCCGGCGGTTCCATACGGCGGACGAGCCCCGCGGTGGTGAGCGCGTGGAGGCCTTCGTACACCGCTTGGAGGGAGATCTGGCCGATACGGTCCCGTACTCCCGAGGTGAGCGCCTCGACATCGAGATGGTCACCGTCTCGGACGGTTTCGAGCAGTGCGACACGGGCAGCCGTCACCCGTAGGCCGGCACCTCGCAGCTCCTCGGCGGTGGTCGGGGGCTGGGATGCGGTCATGGCCCCAACATACCCTCGTTAACACGAGTAATTTAAGATATTGACTGATTCAAGTCTTGGCGGGCCCCCCTTCGATGTCCAAGAGCACACGCGTGTACGTGTTCATGATCAGCCTGATCCGGCTGTGACCCGGCGTCTTCGTCACCGCCCGAGGCGTGGTCTTCGACGGCGACGCGTCAGGCACCCTCCAGCAGCCACCGAGCCCGGGCGATCGCCCCCTCGACCGGCGGGCGGTCGAGCAACGTCGTCCTCGCGGCCGGAAGCCACTGCTTGAGCAACTGTCGCACCGCCGCCCAGTACGCGGGCACATTGGTCACCAGCCCACCTGCGACCACCACGTCCTCGACCGGCACGCCCCGGCCGGCGAGCGTCACCACGAGCCCGGCCAGCGACCGTGCCCCCTCATCGAGGATCTGGCGTGCGGCCACGGAACCGGCGGCTGCCGCCGCGACCACCGCGGGCGAGTGCAGTCCCCAGTGCTCGGGACCGGTGCCCCAGCTGAGCGAGTGGGCGAGCGCGGCCGGATCGGGTGCGCCCGTCGACTCCAGCAGCATCAGGCCGAGCTCGTCGGGCTCCTCACCCTGGTCAGCCCGGGCCAAGACCGCCCTGGCCGCCTCACGGACCAGCGCGGAGGCGCTGCCGCCGTCGTCGAGCACCCAGCCCCAGCCGCCCGCGCGGATCAGGTGCTCGCCGTCGGTGTAGACGGCGATGGCGCCGGTTCCGGCGATCAACGCGACTCCACGCTCGAGCCCGGCCGCCGGCAGGAGCAGCTCGGCGTCGTTGACGACGGCGACCGGCGCCCGCACGCGGGTGATCAAGGCATCACGCAGGGCGGCGCAGTGGGCGCGGTCTTCGCACCCCTGCGCGCCGACCACCAGCGCTTGGACAGGCTCGCCGGGCAGCAGCGCGCACAACCAGGAGGCGGCGTGCTCGACCGGCAGGGCCGACCAGCCCTCGGAGGAGACCACGCGGTCGTGCCGTACGCTCTGGCCCTCAACAAGCCGTACGTGCGTCTTGGTGCCGCCGACGTCGAGCCCCGCGATCATCGGCTCTGCGCCCGCGGCGAGGCAACGGCGAAGTCGGCCGGGTCCACGCCACCCTCTTTGGTGTCGTCGTTGGCAAAGACGAAGGACTCGATGGCGATCCCGCGCTCGTCGGCGAGGGTGGCCACCAGCTCCTGCACCACGACGGTCTCCAGCACGATCCGCGCGCCGGTGGCGGCCCCGGGCAGCGACACGATGGCGAGATCGGCTGTCGGCTCGACCGCCGTGCCGGTGACCAGCAGAGTGAGATGCCCCGCTTCGGACAGGGAGCGGGCGAGCTCGACCTCGCGCCCGTCTCCGAAGATCACATGCAGTGTGCGGCCGGCGGACTCCATCTCGCCGTGCAGGTAGTTGCGGGTCGCGGACGCCGCTGCCGGCATGCGGGTGACCTCGCGCAGTAGCAGGGCCCCCTCTTCGGCGGAGGCGCGGGAGGCTCCCGACCCCACGACGTCGGCCGCCACGCAGCCGGCGGCCCGCTCGCGCACGGACGCGAGCACGTCCATCGCCGTCGAACGCACGCCGGCCATCTGCGCGGCGATGTCCCGCCACGGGTCCGCTATGGCGGGCCGGGCCGCGATCAGCTCTGCCACCAGATCCAGCGCGACGATCGTCCCGGTAAAGCCGATCGTGGAGGCATAGGAGTCGGGCTGGTTGCCCAGGCCGACGCTGAGATCGGCGAGATCGGCCAGCGGCGAGGGCATGACATTCAGCACCGCCACGCGGGGCACGGCGGCCAGCTCACGGAAGGCCGCGATGGTCTCCAAGCTGCGCCCGCTCTGGGAGACGCCGATGAGTAAGTCGGTGTCGAAGCCGCGCCCGGCGGGCCCGACCTCCGAGGCGAGCGCCCGCTGCGCGGCAACGCCCTGCTCGCGCAGCAGCTCCACCGGCACCGCCAGCGCCGCGTGCGAGGCGCCGATGCCGAGGAAGAGCGGCCGCCGGGCTCCGCTCAGGCGGGTGGCGTGCGGCCCGGCCAGTTGCTCGCGCACGTGGGCGGCGATCTCCTGGAGCGCCTGCGGCTGCCGCTCCTGGCCGTCACGGAAGGTGATGCGAGAGGTCATTGATCAAGGTCCTTTCAGCGTGCGGTGGCAACGGCGAGCAGGAACCACCCGGTGTGCGGGATCCACTGCTCGGCCCAGCGCCAGGACTCACCCTCGGGCGCGTCGGCGGGCAGGAAGGCGATGTCATCCTCGTTCTTCCAGCCGGAGGTGATGCCGTTGACGATGCCTCCGGGCAGATTCGGGAAGTCGGAGGCGTAGTCGACGTTGTTGCGTCCTTTGCCCTGGATCATCGAGGCGTCGAAGGGGTTGCGTCCGGTGATCCAGGCAAGCTGGTCGTCGGCGAACGCCTCCAGCCGGGAGCGCTGCGGCGGCGTGAGGCCGTCGAGACGCGCGCAGGCGGAGGCGGCGGCCGACAGGGAGGCGATCGTGGCGTTCTCGCCCTGCCACCAGTAGCCGGTCTCGTTGGCGTGCGGGAAGAAGAAGGCGTCGGCGGGTTCGCCGCCCGCGGGCTGGACGCGCTGGCGCGGGTAGCCGAAGGGATTGGGGACGGCGTGGGTGCGCTCCAGCGTGTCCAGCATTGCCCGGCGGGCCACGGCCAAGGCGTCTTCGGCGGCGCCGGGCAGCACTTCGGCGTACCTGATCAGGGCCAGCACCGGCAGGCCCGCCTCGACGGCGTGGAAGAAGGGCCTTCCTTCGGCGTCGGCGACGAACCAGCCGGGGCCGTTTCGTGAGGTGGTGTAGCGGCCGATCAAGGACAGGGCCCGGCGGTGGGCGGCCTGCGCGGTCTCCTCCACCCCGGCGGCCACCAGTTCCGCGGCGGCGAGCAGCGCCGAGTAGTCGTCGACGATGTTCTCGGCGCCGTCGTGCAGGTACTGATGGTTGTGCGCCTCCAGATGGTGGAAGCCCTCCACCGCCGCCGACAGGTACTCTTCGCGGCTGAAGTCACCCTCATCGTCCAGCGCGGCGGCGCGGGCCAGGGCCGCGATGGCCAGGCCGCCGCCGTGGCGGTAACCCGCCCGGTAGCGGTCGGTGCGCACGCACTCGGGCAGCGGCGCTGTGACGACCCGCTCCTCCAGCCGCTTGGTCAGCGCGTCGAAGATGCCCGTGTAGAAGTAACCCTTCTCGGAGCGGAAGCGCATGAGAAAGTCGGCGCCGAACAGCGCCTCGTCGCGCAGCCGCGCCGCGACCGACCGCGCCATCCGCGGGTGCCGGGACTCGACCGCGTCCCGCGCGACCATCATCGCCCAGGCGCACAGCGGGATCTGCTGCGGGCTCATTGTGCGCGTGTAGGTGAGATGGCTGAGGAACTTGCTGGTGTCGCCGCTGGCGTCCAGCCAGCCGCCCCGCGCGTCGACCGTGGCGCCGCCGTCGTCTCCCCAGAAGGCCGCCCGCCGGTCCTTGCGGTCGATCTCGCCGCTGGAGCGCATCGCCTTGAAGTAGGCCAGGACGTCGGACATGGTCTGCCTTTGCACCTGGTCGTCGCCGACGGTGAAGCTCTCGCTGAGCGTGTCACCCGCCTGGACGGCATAGCGTCCCGCCGGGAGCTCGTCCGGGAGCTCCACGCGTGCCCAGGAGCCGCCGCTCCAGCCGGCTACCTCCTGCACCGGCCCGGCGGTCAGCGGTGTGGCGGCCTCACCGGACACCAGCAGCAGGCGCTGCGGAAGGACGCCACCGGGGACGCGCAGCACCACGGCCTTCGACGCGGCCGTGCCGTACCCCAGATGGGCCACCCGGATCTCAACCCTTGAGCGCACCGGCGAGCACCGCCCTTTCCATCTTGTCGGCGAAGAACGCATACAGCACGTAGACCGGGATCAGGGTGATGACGATGCCCGCCGCGAGCACACCGTACTGTGAGGCGTTGGCCAGCGAGAGCGTCGGTAGCGCGACCTGGGCGGTCCGCACCGCGGTGTCCGGCCCGGCGATCACCAGGGCGAAGAAGTACTCGTTCCAGAAGGACAAGAAGTTGAGGATCAGCACCACGACCACGGTCGGCGTCGACAGCGGCAGATAGACCGAGCGCAGCAGCTGCCAGCTGCCCGCGCCGTCGAGGACCGCCGATTCCTCCAGGTCGTGCGGGATGGCGCGCATGGCCTGCGTGAGCAGGATCACCGACAGCGGCAGGGCACTGGCCGGAAGGAAGAAGATCAGGAACTCGCGGGTGTGGAAGAGCCCCAGCATGATCGACAACATCACGGTCGGTACCAGCGACGCGAACCCCGGCACCAGGAAGCCCAGCGCGAAGACCCGCTCGACCAGGACGGCGAGCCGGCCGCGCGATCTGGTCAGGGCGAAGGCGGCGGGTACGGCGAGCGCGAGGGTCAGCACGCTGGCTCCGGCCGTGACGTAGGCCTGGTTGAGCAGCGCGGGCCCGAGCGTCGCGTTGGCGAACGCCTTGCCGAAATTGTCCAGCTCCAGCCCGGTGAAGGGGGAGAACGGCGCGGACAGGATGCCCACGTTGTTCTTGAAGGCGGAGATGACCAGGTAGTACACCGGCACGAGGAGCAGCACTACGTAGAGCCACACGCCCGCGTGCGACAGAGCTGTCAGCAGACGTCGCATCCGGTCCTCCTTTCCGTAGTCCTGCCGGACTTTCAGTAGTTCTGCCGGAACAGCCGGCGGATGCCGATGAGGCCAAGCACACCGACCGCGAACAGCATCACCGCGACGGCTTGGCTGTAGCCGACCTTCGACTGGTTGAAGGCGTAGTCGTAGACCAGGAAGGACAGGTTCACCGTGGTGGTGCCCGGCCCGCCGCGGGTCAGCAGCAGCACGACCGCGGCGGAGGAGAACAGCGTCCACAGGAACTGGAGCATGGTCACCACGCCGACGAAGTCGCGGCACATCGGCCAGGCGATCGACCACATGCGCCGCCAGTGGCCGCAGCCGTCGAGCGAGGCGGCCTCGAACACCTCGGACGGGACGTTGTTGAGCCGTGCGGCGAGCATGACGGCCGAGACCGACATCGACGACCAGACGATGACCACCATGATGGCGACGGAAGCGGTTGAGCTGTCCGCCAGCCACGGCTTGATCGCCCCGTCCAGGCCGAGCATGCCGAGGAAGCCGTTGACCAGGCCGGAGGGTGCGAAGACGCCCACGAAGACCATCGCCAGCGCGGGCGCGGACAGCAGGACGGGGGTGAACATCACCGCCCTGATGAAGCGGTGCCCGCGCGGCCGCAGCGACAGATAGTAGGCGATCATGAAGGCCCCGCCGATCACGATGGGCAGCGAGACCACCAGTTGCACCAGCGTGTTGATCACGGCCTGGTGGACGACCGGGTCGCCGACCAGCCGCTCGAAGTTCCGCCCGCCGACGAAGGTGCGCGGCGCGATCAACCCGCGCCAGTCGGTGAGCGAGAAGTAGAACAGGCTGGCCAGCGGGCCGACCGTGAAGACCAGGAACCAGGCCAGCGCGGGCAGCGTGAACCCGAGCTTCCTCACTGCGCCGCCCGGTAGACCTCGTCGACCGCGGCGCAGATCTTCTTGGCGTCGTTGCCCTTGCTGTAGGCGATCGAGGTCGCCCGGTAGAGCGGGTTGCCGACATTGGCCGGGACGTAGAGGTCGGGCATGACGGCGAAGTCCACGCTCTTGGAGAAGGTCGTGTAGGACTGCCGCAGGAGCGGGGAGCCGAGCTTGGCCGGGTCCACGGTGGTGTTGGTCGCCATCACCACGCCGCCGTCGGTGGCCATGTGGTCCAGCACCTCGGGCGAGTACATGTACTGGATCAGCTGCTTGACGGTGTCGATCTTCTTCTTGCCGTTGGGGCTGATCCACCATCCGGCCGAGGTGGAGCCGCGGAAGGCGTTGGGCCTGGCGTAGGTGCCGCCCGCGGCGACGGGCATGCCACCCAGCACGGTGCCCTTGGCCAGCGCCTCGTCCGTGCTGGAGAAGGACCACGAGCCGATGGGCGCGATCGCCGCCTTGCCCTCCTGGTAGAGGGCGGTGGCCTGGTCGGCGGTCAAACCCTCGACGCCGTCGACGAAGACCCCGGCCTCACGCGTCCGGACGAACAGCTCGATGCCCTTCATGGCGTCCGGGCTGGCGCAGGTGCCGCCCTCGGCGAAGATCTTCTTGGCCGAGGGCGCGTCGAGGTAGGTCTCCAGGTACTGCATGAAGACCTTCTGCCCGGACCAGTCGTTGCCGCCGATGGCCACGCCGCCCACGCCCTGCGCGCGCAGCTTCTTCCCCGCGGCGAAGAGGTCTTCGGTGGTCTGCGGCAGGGCGATGCCGTGCTTGTCGAACAGGGTCTTGTTGTACCACCAGGGCCAGGTGAATCCCGCGTACGGCAGGCCGCGCAGGTGCCCTTCGGGATCCTTCCAGTCGGCCAGCGACTCGGCGGGGATCGCCTCGCCCAGCCCCCAAGCCTGCACGTACTCCTCGGCGGGCACGACCGCGCCGTTCTTCACCCAGTCCAGCTGCTTTTCCAGCAGCCCCACCAGTAGCACGTCGGCCTCCTGGCCGGCCAGCAGGGAGGTCTCGTAGACCTGGTTGAGGTCGTCACCGTTCTCCAGCACCTTGACCTGGATCCCGGTCTTGGCGGTGAAGTCGGCCAGCGCCTTCTTCAGCGGGACGCTCTCGGCGCCGCCACTGGTCCAGTTGGTCTGCAGGGTGAGCGCGGTCGTCGCCTGCTCCTGCGACGGCACCTGGCCGCCGCCGCACGCGGTCACCAGCGCCAGAGCGGCGACGCCTGCCACACCGAGCTTGAGCTTGCCCATGGGTCCTCCTGTGGTTTTCGGGCAAAGGTAACCGGTGGTATGTAATTGGTCAATAGTGGTACGCATTGGTATCTTGATGTCGTAGCGATGGTATGGTCGTACATGATCAAGGAGGGTGATTCGTGCGAGACACCGGCCCGGACCCGTTGTGGTCGCAGACCGCCGACCTGATCGTCGGCGAGATCGAGCACCGCGGTCTGCGTGCGGGGGCGAAGCTGCCGCCCGAGCGCGAGCTCTGCGTCCGGCTCGACGTCTCCCGGGTCACGCTCAGGAAAGCGCTCACGCACCTGGTCGAGCAAGGGGTCGTGACCGCCTCCCACGGCCGCGGCTGGTTTGTCGCCGCGCCGGTCGTGGCCCGCGACTGGCCCAAGGACCTGGAGTCCTTCACGGTGACGGCGCGCCGCAAGAACATGCGGCCCAGCTCCGTCGTACTCACTCGGGAGGTGCGGCCGGCGACCCTGGACGAGGCCGAGCGCCTCGACATCCCGGCCGGCAGCCTGCTGTTGGAACTGGAGCGCATCAGGCTCCTCAACGATGTGCGCATCGCCGTGGATCACACTCTGGTCGTCACCTCGGCGCTACCGGGCCTGGACGACATCGACTTCGCGCGGTCTTCACTGTTCGAGGCGCTCAGGGAACGTGGGGTGTACCTCGACCGGTCCGAAGCGATCATTGAGGCCAGGGACGCCGACGAGCGGCTTGCCCTCCACCTCGAGATCGAGCCGCAGGCTTCTGTGCTGGTTTTGGACCAGACGATCTACGGACGCGACCAGCGGCCGGTCCTGCTGTCCACGGTGCGCTACAGCGGCGAGCGTTATCGGCTGCGGACCACTTTCCAGCACCGCTGACTGTGGGCCCGGTCGCATCGACGCTCAGCTGCGGGCGTGGTCCTGGATCGTGCCCGGGTCAGGGCCAAAAGCAGGTGGTGGACAGGGCCGCCGTCGCATGCCTGGGGTGCCGTTGACGAGCGTGTCACCAGCCCCGGTGCGCCACGACCCATAGCGCCCCTCGCAGGGGAGATGATCGTAGACACCCTGTCGGTGGTCAGCGCTGCGGTCGGAAACGCTCACCGTGACGCTCGGTGCCGGCAGCCGGAGGGGGAGGAGCATTCCGCCGGCGGCTGTGCCGGTCAGGATGCCGCCGAGCAGTCCCCGGTCGGCGGGCAGGCTCCCCAGGAGCGCGCCGAGCGTCCCGGCGACGGCGGCCGCTTCGACGGCTCGGCGTTCGATGAGGCAGCTCATCGACAGGCTTCGCCGGCGGGTTCGTGGTGGGGCGCCAGGATCGGCCTGCCCGCTGCTGGCTATCCTGTGGCACGTCGAGCCAGGCACGGCTCCCCGCCACGAGCCCACCGGAAGGCGACGACCGTGACAACCTCCCAGCGCCGGAGCACATGGCCGGCGACGACGGTGATGGCGCACGTGGTCCTGGCTCTCCTGACGGTGCTCATCCTGGCGGGCGTCCGGCACCTCGGCGCGGACCTGTGGCAGATCTTCGCCGCGGCGGGTGCTGTCGTCCTGCTCCATGTGGGAGCGGTGGTGGCCCATCGACGGCCGTGGGTGGGGTACGCGATCGGCGCGCTGGCAATGCTCGTCCTGGTGACGATGCCCTCCCTGGGTTGGTCACCGAGCATGCTGCCCTCGGCTGTGTGCTTCCCCCTCACGTTGTGGCGGCTGACCACCCGGGTCTCGGTCAGGTCCTCGGTGGTTGCGTTGGCCGTCGCCGCGCTCGGGATCGTCCTCACCGAGCTGGTGGTGTGGGCCCGGCTGCCCCCTGACATCCCTGGGTGGACCCGCCTGGTCGAGGGCGGGCTGCTGATGCTCGTGGTCGGCGGTGTGTGGCTTGCGGCCCTGCTGGTACGCCGCAGGCACGAGGCCGGCCGACGAGCCGAGAGCGAACGACTGGCCGCGGCGGTCGCGGACGAACGGGCCAGCATCCGCCGCGACCTGCACGACGTGATCGCCCACACGGTCACCGTCATGGTCGCGCGGATCGAGGCCGCGGCGGTGACGACGGCGGATCCGGCGACCCGCCGCGAACTCGGCGCCATCGCCGAGGCCGGCCGGGACGCCCACCAAGGTCTGCGAGCGATGCTGGCCACCTTGGGCCCGGCCACCGTGGCACCGCGCGCCGATTCCCGGCCCAGAGAGGTCCCGATCTCGCTCGATGCCCTCCCTGACCTCGTGGCCTCGGCGGCGAGCCCGCTCCATGCGGTGACATTCGCGGAGGTGGGTGAGCGACGGCCACTCAGTCTGAGTGCCGAGGTCGCGGCCGTCCGTACCGTGCAGGAGGGCATCACCAACGCGCTGCGCCACCTCGAACCACCGGTCGAGGTGACCGTTCGCCTGCGCTGGACCCCGGCCGAGATGGTGGTGGAGGTGCGCGACGACGGCGGCAAGACGCTTCGCGACGTCGGCAGCCAGGGGACCGGCCTGATAGGAATCGAGGAACGTGTGCGTACCGCAGGCGGCACCCTGTCGATCGACGACGGGGACGACGGGTGGGTGCTGCGGGCGCGGCTCCCCACGAAGGAGGGGGCATGACCGGGATCCGTGCCATGCTCGTCGACGATCAGGAGTTGCTGCGGGCCTCGCTCCGTACGGTGCTGTCGGCCGACGAACGCATCGAGGTCACCCACGACGTCGCGAACGGCAGCGACGCGATCGAGGTCGTCCGGCGGCACCGCCTCGACGTGGTACTGATGGACATCCGCATGCCGCGCATGGACGGGGTCGCCGCCACGGCGGAGATCGTCAGGATCGCGCCGGCGACCCGGGTGCTCATGCTGACGACGTTCGATGATGACGAACTGGTCGTGGCTGCCATCCGGGCCGGCGCGAGCGGCTACCTGACCAAGGACGTCCGGCCCGCCGCCCTGGCCCAGGCCGTGTGTGACGTCGCCTCCGGGACGTCGGCACTGGCCCCGGGGGTGGCCGCGACGATCCTCGATCTCGTACGGCAGGTGCCGATGCGGAGGACGGCAGCCCTGGACGGCCTTACCCCACGCGAGGTCGAGATCTTCGGCCTGCTCGCCCGCGGCAGGTCCAACAGCGAGATCTGCGCGGAACTGGTGCTGAGCGAGAACACGGTGAAGTCGCACGTCCGGGCCGTCCTGCAGAAACTGGACCTGCGCGACCGCGTGCACGCGGTGATCCACGCGTACGAGAACGGGCTCGTCGGTCGCGGCGAACTGCCTGGCTGAGATTCCATCCTGCCGGGTGGTCCCGTCTCACCCCTTAGGGTGATGTCGGCTGGCGACGCCCGGCCTAGGTTCGACGTCGTGCATTTCCTACATCTCCGCTTTCCTCGCGTGACCTCCCTCCTCGTCCTCGGCGGTGTGCTCGTCGCCCTGCTGCTCGGCTGGACAGCGCCGGCCCATGCCGGCGGCGAACGACTGGTCGACGACTACCGCTCCGTCTACGGCACGCCGGGTGTCGCGGCGGCCGTGATCGACGGGGCGTCGGTCGAGACGATCGTCCGCGGCCGGGACGGGGACGGCAACGCGGTGACGGCGCGGACACGGTTCCGGATCGCGTCGATGAGCAAGTCGATGACGGCTGCGGCGATCATGCTGCTGGTCGACCGTGACCGCATCTCCCTGGACGACCCGGTCGTCAAGGTCCTGCCCGACTTCAGGATGGCCGATCCCCGCTTCACCGGGATCACCGTGCGCCAGATCCTCAGCCACACCTCGGGGCTGTCGAACAGCACGAACAACGAGTACGTGTTCCCGCCTCCGCGCAGCGCGCAGGAAGTCGTGGCCAGGCTGGACGACAAGACCATGGCCGCCGATCCGGGCACCCGCTCGGAGTACCACAACACCAACTACTCGATCGCGGCGAGGATCGTCGAGGTGGTGTCGGGGAAGTCCTTCGACGCCTTCCTCCACACCGAACTGTTCACGCCGCTGGGCATGACCGGCACCAGCTCGACGCTGGGGTGTTCCGATAGTGCCGAGGGCCTGCCGTCCGGGTACGAGGTCGTTCTCGGGGGCGCCGTCGCGGCACCGGAGATGCCGGGGATCTGCGTCGGCAACGGCGGGGTGATCTCGACTCTGGACGACATGGTGCGGTGGCTGAGGCTCAACCAGGGAAGCCTCGGTGCGGACCTGCTGAGTGCCGGCTCCCTGGCCGAGTTGCACACCGTCCAGCCGAAAGCCGGCGACTACGCCCTCGGCTGGCGGGCCCGTCCCGTCGCAGCAGACGCCCCGCCGTCGGTGATCGGCCACGGCGGAACACTGGCGACGTGGACCGGGGACATGGTCTTCTCGCCCAAGACCGGTGTGGCCGCCCTCGTCCTCACCAACAGCGGCGGCGATCCCAGCCTGCTCTCGACCAACCTCCTCGCCGAACGGATCGGGGCACCGGCAACGCCGATGAGCAACCCGCTCACCGTCGTGAACGCGGTCCTGCTCGGGCTCACGGTGGGGATGGCCGCACTGCTGGTCACCGCGTCCGTCCGAGCGCGCCGCTGGGCCTCGCGACGCCGCGCGGCACGCCGGCCGAGGCTGGTTCTGCGGCTCGTGCCGCTTGCCTTGGTGACGGTGCTGGGCGCGGTGCTGCCGACGCTGATCTGGGGGGCGTTCAACTTCCAGTACTGGATCGTCACCGCCTGGCTGCTGCCGCTGCTGGCGCTCTTCTGCCTCACCTGCTGCGTGCTCGGGGCGGTCGCACTCGGCCGTCGCCTCTGGTACTTCCGCCGCGCCGGTCAGGCGACCTTCGCACCGGTACGGCCGGCCACGGCGGACAGCTGACCGGGGCGGGAACCTGGCCGGAGCCGCCAAGGACTGAGGATTCATGAGGCGTTTCCGGTCAGAGTCCGTCGTTCTCGGCCCAGTGGTTCTGCCTGTGCTCGGCCGCAGCTCGGACGTCTCGCGCGACATGTCGGCACGGATGAGTTACCGAACACTCGGGAGGGATGTCAGAGGACCGAAATCCTGCAATAAATCTACATTGTAAAGGCGCTCGGTCGATTTCAAGATCATTTACAATGGACTAAAGACTCATCGGCTACAGACAGGGCTGGCTCTGAGCGGCTTACGCAAAGACGCGCGCGACGGCGGCCTGCCCGGACCTGCCGGTGCGATCCGTGATCAGGGCCCCTGGTTGCCTATCTTGCTGACGCGGTGCAGGTCAGTGACTTGCCTTCGGAGGCGGTGCTGCTGCAGCTGCCTCGGGCGCGTCGACGTCGTCGATGCGGGGGAGAATTCGGCGACTCTCCCGTGGCGTGGGTGTCGTTCACCGGACACGGTGGCGCGGCGCGGTCATCGCGAGCGGCGGTCGGCGTTGCGCTGCAGGTGCTCCCATGCCGCCGGGGTAGGCCTCGCCGAGCGCGGCCGGGACGTCGACCAGGCGCCGATACAGCTTCTCGTGGTGCCAGTGCTGGCAGCTCAGCTCGCCCTCGCGTAGCTGCTCGGTGAGCTCCTGCAGCAGCGCCGTCCACCCGGACGCGGTCGTCGGCGGCGCCGCTGTCGACGCGGCCGGTGCGCTCTGCTCGGTGTGAGACGGCGCGATCGGCGGGGGAGCGGGGCGGGTCTGCACGACGGTCTGGCGGATCACCTCGCGTACCGGCTCGCTGCGCGCGGTGCCGGCGGCGATGTCACGCTGAGCCGGGCCTCGGCCGAGCGCACCTCCCAGGCGCGGTTGCGGCACGACTTCGAGCAGTAGATGGCCGGGCGGCCTGCTGGGCCTGGGCGCGTTCGGTGCGCTCCTGGGCGACGCGCTCGGCGGGCATCGCGGCGCGCAGGCCGATCTCCTCGGTGATGGCGGCCAGCTGGGGGCGGGCCTCGGCGACGGTGGCCGGGCGGGCCCGCGACCTCGGAGGAGCGCCGCCACTCGGCGAGCGCCTGGCTCTCGTCGACGACGTCCCACTGCTGGCGTAGTCGCGGCAGGGTCAGGTCCGCGGCGAGCTTGCCGCCGCCGAACCACACCGGCGCCTGCCCGTCGGCGGGGCGCAGCGCGGCGGAGTAGCCGACGACCTGGTCGCTGCCGCCGGTGGCGAACCGGGGCCGCACCCACACCCCGCGGGCCTTGGCCCGGCGCACGAACTCCGCCGCGCTGCCGTGCCCGGTGCGACCCTCCACCACTGTCAGCTCGTCGACGCCGGCCACTCCATCGGATCCGCCCGTCAGAACGTCCGCGACGCCGTTCGCCCGAACGGCGAACCCGACCACAGAGCACGTCCACCGCTAGGCCGTGCATCACCACCGAGTGCTCTGCACGCCCACTGGGGCGTGCAGAGCACTTCGCTCATCCGTGCACTCGACTTCGGAAACCGACAATCGGGCTCGCGTCCGATGACTCCTTCAGGCTTGACTAGAAGGACTTCGGCTCAAGGAACGAGCCCCATGTGTATTCGCCAGAGCTGTTGATCTGCCACACGACCTCGCCGACCACCGTCTCCCAGTTGGGGTTGTCGGGGTTCAGCGAAGTGGTGTGGTCGTAGTAGTTGTTCCTGGGATCCAAACAGTCGGTCCAGGTGTACCAGCCGGCGCCCAGGTAGAGATTCGTCCGCAGCGGCGTCACCGAGTCGCGCCAGAACTGCTCCCAGTCATAGTTGCCGGCGGCCAGGTAGATCCGACGCTCCACGCACGAGTTGTCCCAGTTGTCTAGCGGCCATTGGGAAAGGTACTGGGTCTTGGAGTTGTACGCGGTCGTTCCCGCGTCAGCGGCGGCAGGTGCCGAAACGGACGCGGTCAGGGCGAGGAATACGCCTATGAGAATGAGAAGTTTCTTTAGATTCATCGTCATCCTTTGATGCTCGGGTGCGGCTGATTCGAGCCTTAGGGCTGCAGCATGGGTGGCGGTTCCACCGAGACGGCGAAACCTTGGCGGAACTCCACCAGGTGGGCGTCCGCGGTCCGATGTTTGATGGGTTGCACTCATTGTTTCTCCCTGCTCCAACGGTTTGATCATGCGCCGGCGTTGCCATACGGGGCGTCGACGTCTTGTCCCACAACGGCGACTCCGCACAGGGGCCGTATCGGTAGATCAAGTCTTTCGGGACTGCCTTCACCGATCACCCGCTGAGCGGGAGCCGTCGGCTTGGCGCACTCAGTACGGCGAGGACTTGGCGGGGTTTTCGGGCCGTCATGTTGGCTCGTTTCTTCCTTTCTCTCCGGAAAGGCGGCCCGCTCACTGTCGCAGGAAGAAACCACGCGCCGCGAGGCTTGTAAGTCCTGGCTTAACTGTGCCGCTCAGGGCCTTGTGTGACCGTGTGGCGGCATGCTGTGACGGCGATTCCGACGCGAATGTGGGGAAGCGGATGCACAGGATTCACTTCACCGCCGACGATCTGACGCGGGTGCGGGTGGCACCGACGTTGGGTCCCATGGCCGAGACCCTGTTCAGCCTGTACGCACTACGCGGGCGGGCAGAGGAGACAAAGTTCGGTGCGTGGCGGCGCCGGGTACGCGGCGGCGTTGACTCGCGGTTCGCCGTCCTGGCCGCCATCACCCCCGCGCGACTGCCGAGCTTCGATCTGGCCCTGCTCGCAGGGCCAGGTCGCGACCTGGCCGAGAGCGCCGAGACCTTCCTGGCCAGCCCCCGGCAGGCCGTCCGGGCAGAACTGGACTTCTACGCCGGCCACCACGGCCGGGTGCCGGCCGCGCTGGCCGGGCTCGTCGACACCCTCGCCGCCCGGCGGGAGGTGCTGTCCACGGTGGAGGCGTACCACCATGCCGCTGTCGGCCCGCATTGGCGGCGCATTCGCGCGCACCTCGACGCCGAGCGCGCCCAGCGCGGCACGATCCTGCTCGACCGCGGTGTCGACGGTCTGCTGTCCAATCTGCATCCGCGCATCCGGTGGTCGCCGCCGACCCTCCATATCGATGCCGGCGACCAGTTCGACGACGACTTCGTCCTCGATGGGCGGGGGCTGCTGCTGGTGCCGTCGTTCTTCCTGCGCTTTCCAGGGGTGATGTACGAGCCGGGCAATCCCGCCGACTATACCCTGATCTTCCCTGCCGCCCTCGGCGTCGACCACGCAGCGGGCATCTGGATGGGCGGCCCGGCGCAGCGGGCGCTGGCCAACCTCCTCGGGCGTACCCGCGCGTCGGTGCTCACCGCCATCGCCGATGGCCTGACCACCACCGGCGCCCTGGCCCGTAGCCTGGACATCTCATCGGCGGCGATCAGCCAGCACACCGCCGTGCTGCGTGAGGCGGGCCTGATCACGACGCGCAGGCATCACAGCAGCGTTCTGCACCACCCCACTCAGACTGGTCTGGCCCTTCTTGACCGGCACGACACACCCCGCCCGATTTCCTGACGCCGGCCTGACGCCCGCGAGCGCCGGCCCCGGCGCTCGCCAGTTCGAGATCCTGCGTCCTCACTGCTCGGCATAGCAGTTCGCTCGCGGCCTTCGTTATTTGGGTGACTCCAACTGGCGCTGGTCGCGCCTTCCTGGCCGTCCTCACCCCCATCGGCGGAGAGTTCCTCTTCCGCGGTGTCGTCACCAACGCCCTGCTGCGCTACGGGCCCGTCGTCGGCGTCCTGTCCAGCTCGATGGTCTTCGCCCTCTTCCACGGCATCAACATCGCCATGTCCACTGCGCTCGTGGTGGGCGTCATCGCCGCCGAGACGATGCGCCGCAGCGGGTCGATCTGGCCCGCGGTGGCCGTCCACGTCGTCAACAACACGGGCCTGCCGCTGTTCGTACTGATCACCGGAAACACCGGGCCCGGCTGATCGTCACGCCGAGGAGCATGACCACGTGCCTTCAGCGCTACTTTTCGTTGCGATGTTCCGCAACCCCCGACGCCTGCGGAGCCCAAGCCCTGGTCGAAGGGACGTCAGCGCTTCCGGAGGTACCCGGTCCGGTCCGGCGTGCCCGGCGCGAGCCCCCTCGGGCCCCTGGCGATTCCACCTCGATCAACGTCCGCCATGCTCGTCGCTTCCGGCACGCCGCGAGAGTGGGTCCCGCTGCGGCAGGTGGCGGCGATCGTTCTCCGGGCGACCATGACCACGACACCGCTCTGGACCGTGCTCACGGCCGTACCGGCCTTCGCGCGCCTGCGGCGAACCCACGTCACGAAGCCGGCACACTTCCCACCGAAAGACAGGACCGATGACTCAGCAGCCTGAACAACCCTTCGTCGGCGGCAAGGCCGAGACGCCCGACGAGGCGAAACGGCTCGGGGCCCCGACCCTGGCGGAGGATCTCCTGCTCCTCCTGTTCCAGCCGGGCACAGGGACCATCGCAGGTGAGAACACGCTCTTCTGCACCCTCGCGGGAGCGGTGCTCGCGGATTTCGGGCTCGGCGATCACGTGCGAACCGGTTCCGGCCGGGGCGGGACGACGCGGGTGCGGGCCGTCGAGGATCACCCGCCGTCGGATGACATTCTCCGCTCCACCTGGGACTATCTCTCCGAGAAGCCCCGAGGCGTGCAGACGGTGCTCGCGGCGATCGGGAGGACGCGGAACCTCAGCCTCGTGTCGCCGCGCTCGCGGCACTGCTCTCGGGAAGCGGGACGCTTCCCCGGTTCCACCCCGAGATCCCATGGATCTCCCCCGTGATCACCCGCGCCAAGGAGTTCGAGCGGGGCAACTGGGGAGCCGGAGCCGCCGCCGAAGCGGTCGCGCGCACCGTCACCGCAACCATCGTCGGCAACGTCATCGTCGCGGTGACCGTGCTCCCCCAGAACTAAGGAACGCCCCGCGCCGATCTCCGACGATCGTCCGAGGATGGCTTCCAGCCCGATTCCCCCCGCCGCCGAGAACACCCCGAAGCCTCGACACGGCGAATCGACGAGTTCGGCGGGAACGGGGATCCGAACGAGCAGCTACGCGGTGACGGGTTCGGCATCAGGGATCGGCGCCGCGGTGACCGGGCGACTCCGTGCCGCCGGACACTCCGTGATCGAGGTGGATCTGCACGACGCCGGCATCGTCGCCGACCTCGGGACACCGGAAGGCCGCCTGGCAGCGGCGACCGGAGTGCTCGAACGGTCCGGTGGCGTACTCGACGGCGCGGTCCTCGCCGCCGGGATCGGCCCCTCACCCGGTCCCGGCCGCCTAAGGAAGATCGCACGGATCAATCAGCCGGGCACGGTCGAACTGCTGACCGCCCTGCGACCGCCGCTCGCGGCGAGTGGCCGGGTACTTACGCCGTGCCGCATCTCAGGGAGATTCCTTCCGGGTGTTACTCCCCTCCATCAACCCCGTCACGCGACACTGAGCGCGCGTCGCCGCCGGCTGTGCTGATCATCTGTGCCCGGCGTAGCACGTCGATCTGAGCGCGGTTGTAGAGGGCTTCGAGGGCATGGCCGAGG
This sequence comes from Streptosporangium sp. G11, assembly GCF_051192615.1. Lineage (NCBI taxonomy): Bacteria > Bacillati > Actinomycetota > Actinomycetes > Streptosporangiales > Streptosporangiaceae > Streptosporangium > Streptosporangium sp. G11. The sequence continues at coordinate 9,827 of NZ_JBPJUQ010000090.1, read as the reverse complement.
GCGGTTCTGGCCGCTCGGACCTGCCGCGGTGCGGAGGCCTTGGGCTCCAACGTGACCGAGTGATCGGTGGTCGCGCCGTCGATGAACGGTGCGATCTGCTCGGCGAGGGCCTGCCTCGTGGTGTCGTCGGCGTCCTCGGGGAGGTCGCGGAACTCCTCGTCGAGCGCGAGGTTGGGGCGTGCCTCCAGGGTCCGCCGTACGGCGTCCATCGACTCGTCCGAGAACAGGTGGGCGTAGATCGTGAGAAGGGCGCGATCGTTGTCGCGCAGGTGCTCCGCGACACCGCTGAACCCGGTCGGCACGTCCGCTGACGCGCCCGGCTCGGACAGGGTGGCCAGCACCTGCCGGATCTTCTGGAGTCGCTCCACTGTCGCCTCGAGCTCGGCGTCGATGGTTCGGAAGATCGAGGCTTGACTGTCGCTGTCCGTTCCCATCGCGGCCACCTGTGCGAGCGGCACGCCCAGCCCGGTCAGTCGCTTGATCTGCAGCAGCCGCGTCAGGTGGTGGACCTCGTATCGCTTGTAGCCGTTGGGCTCGCGGTCAGGCTCGTCGAGCAGGCCGATTTCGTGGTAGTAGCGCACCGTCTTCACCGTGGTTTCCGCGAGTTCGGCCAGCTCGCGAGTGCTCCAGGTCATGGGTTGCTCGCCCCCTCATGCGGCACCGCACGTCCGGCGACGCCTCTCAGTAGACGTCGGCATCGACACAGGGTCAAATCGGGACCGTCCGCGACGGCTAGCCCGTGGCCCGTACTCGCCGCTCGCGCAGCCAGACGAGGACGACCATGCCGACGTTGACGGCGGCGAGGATCAGCAGGGACGCGTCGCCGGAGTCGGTGGACCGGTCGAGGGGGAATGCCTCGCCGTCCGCCATCAGCGTGTTGACGGTCGTCGCCAGGACGTTGTTGGCGACGTGGAACGCGACCGGTGCCTCGACGCCCCTGCTGATGATCGCCATCAGCCCGGTGCAGACGCCGATCACGACGTAGTAGCCGAACAGCCAGGGGTCGGTCGACCCGTGGACCACGGCGAAGGCCAGGCTGGAGACCGCGAGCCCGACGACCAGAGCCGGGCGAACCGCACGCACCCAGGATGCGGCGGCGGGCAGCGCGGCGCTTCGGAACATCAGCTCCTCCCCGACGGCCTGTATCGGAGTGGTCAGGAGGGTGATCACCAGCATGGCGATCGTCGTGGCGCTCACACCGAAGGCGGTCCAGCCCGGAGCGTCGGGGGCGACCAGCGCCACGACGCCGATCCCGGCGCCCACCAGCGGCGCCGCGCCGAGAAGGTACCGCGTCAAGCGGCGCGCGTCGAACGCCCGCGGTGAGCTGATCAGGCTGCGCCACGGCACCTTCGCCGTCCACGCCAGGAGCAGGATCGCCAGCGCGCCCGCCGCGCCCACGCTCAGGTTGACGGCCAGGAACTTCAACGGCGTGAAGGTGGCCGCCATCGGGTCGTCGCTGCCCTCGACGACGCCGACGATCTGGTAGAGCAGGATCTGCAGGATCAGCATCACCAGCGACGGCACGATGATGACCACGAGCGGCTTCCACCGGCTCATGCGGAGGTGCGCGCCGAACGGCCGGGAGTCGTCGACGGCCGGCCGGGAGCGCTCCTGCGTCAAGTGGCCGGGGTTGCTCGAGGCCACAGGGTTCGGGCGACTCGTCGTGTCTCGGAGATCGTCGGATCCTGGCACATCCATCGGGAAGGTTCCTCTCGGGTTTGAATCGGTTGCCACGCTCATGAGCGAACACCATGCCCTGGGGGCACACTCAAGTCGTCCAGACGAATGCGTCCCGGCCGGGCCACGACGATTCGGGCCACCCCGGCGGCGAGTGCACGGTGACGCGTCGTGAATCAGCGAACACCCGGTTCTCGGAACCGGGGCGAGGAAAGGCGCCGCGCCCCGCCTGCGCATCATCGGATGCCCGCTTGGGGTGCTGATCACCGACGTCGGCCGGTACAGCCCGGCCGTGCGGGCCGTCACAGCGCAACCGGTGCGGCGGCAGGAGTGCGTCGGAGCCGGTATCGAGGCCACGCAAGCGGCCGGTGAGGCCGCCCCGGCCCCCGATGCGACCGCGCAGCCGCGGCTGTGATCGCCGCCGTCCAACGGCCTCGGGGAACAATGGACGCTCCACCAACTGCGGCACAGCGCACTTCAGCACCTGGCTGCCGACGGCCGTACCGCCCCCGAGCTCCAGGCCAAATCCCGCCACCAGCACCTCGCCAGTCTCGGACGCTACGTCCAACTTGGCGAACAGACCTCCGCCCAAGTCACCGCCGACGCCGACCCCGCCGCACGCCGCAAACCTCGCTGACCCGCATCAGAACGGTGGATGTTACTTCTGATCAGGAATCCGCAGGACTCTCGCCGTTCTTGTGCGCCTCCCGGCGCTGCTTGCGAGCTTCACGCATCGCCGCCTTCTTCGCCGGTTCGATGTAGAGCGTCTGTGTCATCTCCACGATCAGCTCGGCTACGTTGGCGACTTCCTCCGGGGAGTAGGTCAGCCCGTCGTGCACGCTGTCGTTGCCCAGCATGCGCGCTTCGTGAAGATCAACGATCAGGTCCTCATCAAGCTGCCCCCGCGGTCCCTCGATTTTGTCGTACAGCTTCTTTGCGATCCAAGGGATGGGCCGGGCATGAAGGTTGCTAAGACAGGTGGTGACCTTGGAGGCTCTCCTTACCGACGCGTGCGACCTTCCAGGAGTGCCCTGTGATCATCGAGGATCTGTCCGAGCCGGAACTCGCCCTCTGGGAGGCGTTTCCCTCAGCGCGTCCTGTGGATCTTCCCGGCACCCCCGTTCGGGCTGCGATCATCGCAAGGATGCTGCTCGGCGCCCGGGAACGCCTTGCAGGGCAGACGCCCGGCATACACCTGTCCGGAGCCCGGATCGCGGGCCGGTTGGACCTGTCGTACGCCGAGGTACAACACCCTCTGATCTTGACCAGGTGCGAGTTCGAGGAAGCGCCGGTCTTCACCGGAGCCCGCACCGGCCTGGTGGACCTCGCGGCCTCCCGGGCACCCGGACTGCAGGCCGTAGACGCTGTGATCGGCGGGGCACTGCGCCTGGAAGGCTGCGAGATGGCCGGCCCGATCCAGCTCGCCGGGGCTCACGTGTCCGGGACACTGAATCTCAGCGGCGCAGCGATCCACGCACTTCAGGCCGTCCAGGCCGACGGCCTGATCGTCGACCGTGATCTTCTGTGCGCGAACGCCGTCATCGACGGTGAGTTACGCGTTGTTGGCGCCAGGATCGGCGGGATGATGACCCTCGATGGCGCACGGGTCGGGCGGTCAGGCGGCTTCAGCCTCACCGCCGAGGGGGTCGTCATCGACGGCGGGTTGTCGTGTGCCCGCGGTTTCCGCTCCTGGGGGGAGCTGAGCGTGCAGGACGCCCGGATAGGGCGCCGGTGCGTCTTCAGCGGAGCCCAGCTGTCCAACCCGGACGGCATCGCCCTGAACGCGGAGAGACTCAGTGTCGAGGGCGGGCTGCGCATCGATGACGGCTTCACGGCCGAAGGTGAAGTCCTTCTGCGCGGAGCCCGCGTGGCCGGTTCGCTCCGTTTCGCGCAGGCGAGCCTCGCCAATCCGGGAAGACGCGCGCTGAACGCGCCGCTGATGGAGATCGGCAGCGGACTGCGGCTCACACCAGGTTTTGTGGCGAACGGAGAGGTCTTTCTGGACTCCACCCAGGTCCGCGGATCGGTCAACCTCGACGGCGGGACGTTGTCCAACCCGGGTGCGACGGCGCTTTCCCTGCGTCGGCTGGGGGTCACCGGCAGGCTCAGCTGCAGCGAAGGCTTCCGTGCCGACGGGGAGATCGTGCTCATCAACGCCCGAATCGAGGGCAGCTTGGAGTTTCACGGTGCCGCCCTCAGTAATCCCGGCGGGCGGGTTCTGTCCCTGTGGGAGGTGATCGCGGGCGGGGGCATCGACTGCTGCGAAGGCTTCACGGCCACGGGAGACCTCTCGATCAGAAACTCCCGGATCGCCGCCACACTGTGTCTTGCGGAGACCACCATCGACGGTGACCTTCACCTTCGTGGTGTGGAAGCGGCTTCGCTGAAGATCGGGCCCCAGACGGAACTGCTGCGGGCCGTCGACCTTCGCCACAGTCGGGTCGGCGTGCTCGATGACGCTCCCAGCCGGTGGCCTGCTCACGTCCTGATGAACGGCTTCACCTATGACGGCCTGGAGGCTCCCCTGCCTGTCCAGGAGCGACTTGACTGGCTGGCAAAGGAGGCCTACCAACCTCAACCCTATGAGCAGTTGGCCGCCGTCTACCGCCGGCAGGGTCACGATGAGGCTGCTCGGGACGTGCTGCTGGCCAAGCAGCGTCGCCGCCGGTCGGGGCGGCGGCTCGGGGCGCGGCTGTGGGGATATGTGCAGGACTGGACCGTCGGGTACGGCTACCGACCCTTCCGCGCTGCGCTCTGGCTCGCAGCCCTTCTCCTTATCGGCACGGTCGTTTTCACCGCTCACCAGCCACCGGCCTTCAAGCCAGGCGAGGCTCCCCCCTTCAACGCCTTCCTCTACACCCTGGACCTGCTCCTCCCGATCATCAGCTTCGGACAGGAGAGCGCCTTCGGCCCGCGCGGCGCACAACAGTGGCTCGCCGCGGCGATGATCACTGCAGGGTGGACCCTCGCAACGACCATCCTGGCAGGCCTCACTCGCGCACTCTCCCGCCAATAACGCGACCAGAAGCGGCCACCTTGACGCCCTCTCAGCAGCCACTGACAGGGTGATCTAGGGGTCTGAGGAACATCGGAACCGGATCGTGCGCTAAGCGTTTGTCCTGGTGATCCCTGGTGATCCCTGGTTTGACCGGTCAGCGATCGTTGCCAGAACCTTCGGAGGTCTTGTCGCAGACCTGGTGGAGGTTCGCGGTGCCGGTCGAGTTCTTGTCGGATGAGCAAGCGACTGGATTCGCCTCGTTTCAGGGGGCGCCCACACACACGGAACTGGAGAAGTACTTCTTCCTGGATGACGCTGACCGAGAGGCGATCGAGGGCAAGCGCAGAGATCACAACAGGCTCGGCTTCGCCGTCCAGCTGGGTGTCGCCCGGTTCCTGCGGCGGTTTCTACCCGATCCACGGCAGGTTCCTGGGCGTATCTCGCCCAGCAGCTGGGAATCGCCGACGCGTCCTGTATCAAGTTGTACGGGCAGCGTGATGGAACCGCGCGCAGTCATGCCGGGGAGATCGAGGAGGTGGGCGGGTGGGTCGACTTCGCCGAAGTTGAAGCGGACCTGGCGCAGTGGATCGCGGCGCGGGCGTTCACCACGGGCGAGGGTCCCGGCCTCGGTACTGGTGGAGTCACCTATTCGACTATCGCGAGTTCTCGATGCCGAAGGCCGTGGTAGTGACTTTCGGTGATGTCGGCGGTAACAAGCCGAGCTCTCAGGCAGCAGGTGCGCGCGGAAGGGCGAAGTGGGCCTGACTATGTCGGTAGGGCCTGCCAAGATCGCGACATGACCATCGATGCGCTGACGCCGTTCCGCTGGCTGCAACCGCCGTACGGTGATCGGGGCGACCTGCTCGGCGAGATCTATTGCGTGACCCTGGTGCGTGGGCTCGACCCGGCCGAGGTGCTGCGCCGGTTCGGCGCCCGTACGAGCACGCAGATGAGCTTCGCCGATCTGGAGCTGGCGGTCTCCGACTTCACGATGGTGACCGAGGGTGGTGAGGGAGGTGGTTATGTCGGAGTGGTCGCGACCGACGATGGGTGCGCGGCGGTGGAGCCGTTTGGCTGGTCGGGGACGGACAACCCGACGCTGGAGCGGCTGTCGGCCGGCACCGACGTGGTGTCCGTCCTGCGGCATGACTATGCCTGCGACTACTTTCATTACGCCGCGGACGGCATGATGCTCACGGCTTTTGACCCGACTTTTTCCGAGCGTCGCTCCGGCGCCGACACCGACCGGCTGGCCGACCTTATGCGCGAATTCGGCCTGCCTATCGAGGAGGGCTCAGATGAGGACTGGGACCAACGCTACGACGACCTTCCCGGACATGGCCTCGCGCGGATGTTCGCGATGGCGGCCCGCCTCACCGGCGTGACGTTCACCGCCGACCTGCTGGACGGGCCGCTCCTGGTGGGCGCGATCGCCGACCTGTCACCGTCACAAGAGTCTCAGCCCGGGAAGAGCCTCGGCGTTTTACTCGAGCAACTGAAAGCGGCAGGCGGCTCTGAGTCTGATCATGGCGCCGAGTAATCCCCATGGGCCTGCGGTACTGACTGGCGGGCTCGTCTATTCAGCTGTCGTAAGTGGTCTTCCTAAGAGGCTTTATGGTGACGTTCCGTGTTCCCCGGCGGCGTAGCGGTTCCAGCCTCCGCCACCTTCTCGAAGGAGTCGGGCGGTGGTCTTGTCGTGGTAGCCAAGGGCATCGGCGACGACGGGGGCGGGCATCTCAAGGAGCTGCTGCCGGATGGCGGCGCCGCAGGCGGCGGCCACTGGGATACCGATCTCTCTGAGGAGCGCGGACAGATGGTCGGGCCGGCAGGGCTGGCCCGATCGGCGGCCAGGGAACAGCCAGCGAGAGGCGCGGTTGGTGGCGGTGTTCATGTTGTCGCGAGTCGCGATGTAGTTCAGCAGCAGGGACGCGATCGGCTCGGGGACGGGTGAGGGCGGATCCCCAAGACGCAGGAACACGGCTTCTCCGTCGCGGAGCAGGTCGTCGACGGTGAGCTGGACGACCCGGGTGAGGGGCTGTGCGTAGAGGAGCACGATAATGCCGGCGACACGCAGAAGCGGGGGAACATCGGCATCGAGCAGCAGGTGGCGGAGGGCAGCCAAACGCTCGTCCTCGGTCATAGGAGCCTGGCGCGAGATCTTTCCCGCAGGCAGTGACAGTGATCGTGAGCACTGACGGCTCTGCATGGCCCAGGTGAGGAAAGTTCGTACCTGGGCGCGAGTGTATTCGGTGTTCTCGGCATACCAGGCGTCGATGTCGCTCTGGCGGCAAGAGGCGAGGGTGCGGTCGCACTTGTCGAGCCAGATGAGGAACGCCGTCGCGTATTTGATCTGATCGGCGGCGTTGCGGCGAACACTGGGCGTGATGTTGCTTCGTTCGGCGCGTTTCCGGAGGGCGGGAAGAACGCGCCAGGTCGCGAACAGCCGGATCGTCTTGACGTGCTCAGGGTTGGCGATGCTGGCCAGGTGGCCGGGGAGCCAGCGTTGGAAGGAGCAGATGTACTTGTCGGCGGCGGGCAGGACGTTGCTGGTCACGAGGAGTTCTTCCAGGTGAGCGATGGTCCGCCAGGGCTGGAGCTCGTGGAAGGCGTCGTGGGTGAGGGGGATCTGCCCGCGAGCGAGCCGTTGCAGAAGAGCCGATGCGTTTCCTAGATGGCCGGGCCGCATCGCCAACCAGGCCAGCCCGCTAGCGGGCCGTTCCATCGCCACGAGCAGGTCGAACAAGGGGGTCAGCTCCGGGCGGATGCGGCCGGTGCTATCGTCGAGGACAACAGTGAGCCGGTCGCTGAGGGTGCAGCGTTCGCAGAGTCGCCCGCCCAGAAGTTTGCCCTCGAACCCGCAGCGCGAGCAATCAAAGGTCTGAGAGAAGCCCGCGCAGGTGGTGCAGACTGCGACGCCGTCGCCGCATCGACGTCCGGGAAGAGTGCGGTCCTGGCTGCATTCGGGACAGGTGCCCCGGGTGCGAAGCGCTCGATCGGCGCAGTTCCGGCAGATGTAGCCGTCCGGCCAACGTCCGGATTTGGGTCCGCAGCGACCGCAGCGGCAGCACTCGGCATACCACCGCTCATATTGCTCGTCGTTAGCGTAGGTGCGGGTCATGCGTCAGGGAGGATGCGAGCCGGGCGCGGCCGGAGCTTCTCAACTCCGACAGGCAAAGTGGGCAGGTCGCCAGTGGCGGTCTTGCGGACGCCGGCATTCTCGGCCGTGGTGGCGACCAGGTCGGCCGGGGTGCAGGAGAGGATGTCGCAGAGCGCGGACATCACCTGCAGCGACAAGCGCTCAGGAGTTCCGGAGACCAGACGGTGAACTTGGGAGGCCGACAGGTCGATGCCGCGCTCGCGCAGGAGTGGCACCAGCTCGGTGGCTGTGAAGACGCGCCGATCGGCCATGATCTCGCGCAGCTTCCAGGTGTAGCCGACCTTGCGTTTCATGATTCTCCTCCCGTCTGGGCCTGGAGTGCGGCGGCGATGGTGGCGTCCAGGTGCCGGCGCAGGGTGCGGGTGCGGAAGTCGGAGCTGACGCAGGTGTAGATCGCGGTGGTGCTGGCGTGCTCGTGCCCGACCTGCTCCTGGACGAAGCGCGGGTCCCAGCCGTCCTCGATCAGGTGGGTGACGTAGGAGCGGCGAAAGGAGTGGAAGTCCAAGCCCTCATCCAGACCCAGGGCCTGGCGGTAGGCGATGAAGCGGGAGTTGAGCCGCTGGCAGCCGATCCGCAGCCCGCGCTCCGACGGCCAGGCCGCAGGGTTGTTGTCGGTGCCGAACAGCGGGCGGACCTCGGTGAACCACTCTTCCAGAATGTCGGGGGTCCACTCCCATACCGTTAAGGCGGTGCGGCGTTTGGGTGGTGAGCCCTTCTTGGCCTTGCCGTACCGGACGTGACAGCGTCCGTACTCGCCGAACTCCGTGCCGTGCGGGTTGCGGCCGAAGTCGGCCGCGTCCAGCATCCGTGCCTCGTTACGGCGCAGCCCATAGGAGTAGGCGGTCTTGAACAAGGTGGCATCCCGGAAGGCCGGTAACCAGCCCTTACGGCCGAAAGCCCGGATGCGGGCGACCTCGTCATCGCAGTGGGCGAAGAAGGCGTGCAACTCGGCCTTGGTGAACGCCCGCTTGGCCGCGTCGGCTTCGTGTTCTTGAACGTGGACCGCGGTGTTCCACTCGTGCACGATCTGGATGGGATGGGTTCCGAACCGCTCTTCACACGTCGCGGCCCACTCGTAGAGGGGATCGGTGACGAAGTGGCAAAACGCGCGGACCGCCTCGGAGTAGGAGCGGATGGTCGAGCGCTTCAGCTCGCGCAGGGAGCGCAGGTCACCGAGCCATTCGTCCACCATGGCGGGCCTCCACTGCCACGGGTAGGCGTTGACGTAGGCGGCGAACGCCTTCACGGTGTTCTCCCGTCCCTCCACGGTGGAGCGGGCCAGGTTCCGCGCCAACTGCTGGTTGGCGAACCCCGTCAGCATCGCGGTGAAGACCTGCTCCTCGGGCCTGAGCAGTGTGATCCCGTCGATGAGATGCAGCCTGGCTGCTCCCGGTATCGACCCGTCCGTCCCCATGCGCTCACCACCCTCCGCCACTCGCATCAGATGCGAGAAAGTCGCATCGTATGCGAGTCGCATGGCGACCCGCAGGTCATTCAAGTAGAAACTCGAATCAGTGGACGACCACATCCCTCCAGTCGCTATCGTCATCGCTGTCGCCTGTGCTCTACCGTCGCTGGTCGGCCCAGTTGGCCACCTATCCTTCAGCGACGATCTGCAAAGAGTCGCGAATTCGCATCAGACGCAATTGGCGGCAGTTGGAACAATGGAACAGTCATTAGCGCTAAGGGGTGGGTTTGGTCAGAGCCTTCGCCCTGACCAGCGACAATAATCCCTGGCTACGGCTCGGCCAGCCGTTCGTCCCCGACATCGGCACGGGTGCTGCATGTGTTCTTTACGCCGTCGTCGGAAGAGGTGGCCTGGGCCGAAAAGCGCACCGGCAGCCCGGAGTCGTGCTTCGCGCTGGTGCTGGCGTTGAAGTGCTGGAGTTGCCCCGGTTTGGTGGACACCTGATCTCTGAGAGGGCGTTTAGGTATGGATTGTGGCCATAAGTCGCTCTTGCGTCCGACGGCCTTCGGGTTGATTTGCACCTTACA
>NZ_JBPJUQ010000089.1:0-32433 GCF_051192615.1 Streptosporangium sp. G11 | reverse complement strand
GTCACCAGACACGTGCCCTGATCAGCCATTATCGGAGGCGCGGTGATCCACTCCCAGTGAATCTACGAATGTAGTACCGGTTGCGCGGGCCGGTCTCGATCAGGGCCGCCGCCTCCTCCGGCGACATCGTGAACCCGAGGCCGAGGACATTCGAGCCCTGAAACGACTGCCCGGCATTGACGGCCAGCCGGAAGGGCAAACCCTCCACCCGCCCCTCCGGGTCCAACGCGGAAGTGATCGAGGGCACCTCCAAGCCGTCGCGGAGGCGTCGTTCTTCCTGGCCCGGGTGTCCGGCCCACACCAGTGACACCTCCAACGACGCCGTCCCCGGCCAGGGCTGGGACTTGACGGTGCGGTAGACCTGCCAGTCTCGTGCGTACGCCTGGTCGAGGCCGACCTCGCGGGTGTCGCCCTGGGAGATCGTGTTGGTGGCGATGATCCCCACCCGACCGACCGGGGCGACCGCCAGCTCCCGCAGGAGGAAGTAGGAGCACAGGTCGGCGCTGCCGCGTCTGCCTCCGGCGACGTGGGTGACGAGGAACTCGCGGACGTCCTCGCCGATGGAGCCGGTGAGCCGCTGCCCGCCGATGAACGGCGGGTTGCTGACCACGGCGGTGAAGCCGCCGTGCCGCGTCACCTCGGGGAACTCCAGCGGCCAGTGGAACGGCCGGATCGGCTCTGGCCTGCGCCCTCCCCCGGTGAGCATGGGCACGATCAGGTCGCGGACCCGCTTCTCGGCGATCTCGCTCTCGGCGACGGCCCGGCTCAGCTCGTCGTCGCCGGTCAGGTCGAGGTCCTCCACCAGGGAGGCGAGGCGGGAGCCGTACCCCTCCTCGCCGGAGTCGCCCGCGCGGGCGATGGCCCCGACGAGCGGGGCGAGGACCTTCTCGACGTCCTCGACCAGGTAGGCCAGGCGGGTGCCGTACTCGTCGCCTTCCTCCTGTTCCTCCCAGTGCGGGCGGCGGTTCTGCTTCTTGTCGTCGGCGGCGGCGAGCGCGGTGGCGACGACGGCGTCGGCCGCGAAGCGCAGCCGTTCGGTGAGCGCCTCGACGGTGGTGAGCTTCGCCGTCAGCTCGCGGCCGTGGGCGGTGTCGCGGACCGGCTCGCTCTCGATCTCCACGCGGAGCCGCTCGGCCTCGTCGAGGATCGTCTTGGTCGTGTCGCCCAGGGCATTGGTGAGCCGGGAGTTCTGGCGCTCGCCCTCTTGGGCGTCGAGGTGGAAGGCGACGAGCTGCCGGTCGTCGACGACGCCGATGAGGGAGTCGCCGTGGCGCAGCGTGTGGTCGAGGAAGGAGAACGGCTTGCCCTTGGCCAGGGTGACCAGCCAGAGCGACAGTTTCGCCAGCTCGACGGCAGCCTCGTCGCGGTCCACGCCGTAGACGCAGCTCGCGGCGACCCGGCGGCGGGCCTCCAGCAGCAGCCCGTCGCGGTCGTAGTCGGGGCCGACGGCGTCCAGGATCTCCCCCGGCACGCCGTTGCGCTCCCAGTCCTCGACGATCCGGTCGGCGATGTAGCGGCAGGCGGAGACGAGGAACGCGCCGGAGCCCATCGCCGGGTCGAGGACCTTCAGCTTCAGCAGCTCGTCCCACCGCTTGGCCCGCCACTGCCCCGGCTCGGCGACGCCCTCGGCGGGGCCGGGAGCGAAGCAGAGCGGGGCCAGCGTGTGCTCGACGACCTCCTCGGCGAGCCCGCGCGGCGTGTAGTGGGTGCCGGTGGAGCGCCAGTCGCCCACCTGGGTGATGATCAGCGAGTCGGTGGGGAAGACCGTGGGCCAGCCGCGCAGGTCGCGGCGGAGCAGGCCGAGGAGCGGCGCCGTCCGCGCGGCGAGCGCGTCGTCGTTGTCGCAGGCCGTGCGGAGCCGCTCCAGGTCGACCGGCCCCGGTGCGGCGGCCAGCGCCTTGGCGACCCGGTTCGGCGTCGCGTCGCAGGCCCGGACCACCCAGGCGGCGAAGTCGGCCCCGTCGCGGGCACGTTCCAGCTCGGCCAGCGGCAGCTCGGGCTCCCCCTTGCCGAACAGCCCGACGTACGGCTCACGCACCCGGAGGCAGGAGAACTCCAGCAGGCCCTCGTAGACGTGGCCGATCTGCTCCACGTCGAGACCCTTGTAGCTGAGCCGTTCCGGGGCGCCGCTCTCGCCGACCAGGATCAGCAGCGCCCGCAGGATCTCGTGGACGACCCGGTCGGTGACCTGCATCCCGGCCTGCCAGGCGAAGCGCCCGGGGTCGAAGAGCGTGCCGCCGTACGGGGGGATGCGCATGTCGTCGTGCTCGCAGCCGCCGTACACGGCGCCGAAGAGCGCGATCAGCCGGGGCCAGGCGGCCTTCCTGCGGTCGCCCACGGCCTCGCCGTGCCTGCTTCGCGCCTCCTCCAGCTCGTCGAAGAGGCCGCCGACCGAGTAGGAGCGGGCGTACAGCTCGGAGTCGACGGGCAGCAGGCGCTGGTCCTCGGCGTACAGCAGGAAGACCAGGCGCATCATCACGCTCAGCGTGCCCCGGTAGACCTGGCGTTCGGGCACGTAGGCGAGGAGTTCGCCGCCGGACTCCCGGTCGAGCCTGGCGATCTCGCCGACGAGCAGCTCGACGGCGCGCAGCACCTGCCTGCCGAGGGTGTCGACGATCTCGGCCTGGGCGTCGGCGCTGCGGGAGAAGAGCGCGGCCAGGCTGTCGGTGGGCTCGCCCGCCGCGCCGGCGGCGGGTTTGACCACGCGCCTGGCGCCGAGCAGCGTGGTGAAGGCGCGCAGCAGGTCGCGCTCCTCCAGCCACAGGTCCGCGTCGAAGGTCGCGACGGTGGAGGGCTCCTGCGCCCTGGCGTGCACCAGGATCCACAGCCGCCCGTTGCCGAGCAGTGCCAGCGGCACGCCGCGCCGGCGGCAGAGGTCGGCGGCCTCCTCGACCGCGGAGCGGCGCTCCCTGGTGGCCCTGGTGAGCGACTCGCCCCAGCCGCGCCGGTAGAGGTGCAGCCGCTCGGACCGGCCGCCTGCGCCGTCCGGGCCGAAGACGACCCCGTCGGGCCGCACCCGCGTGTCGGCGGGCCCGTACGCGCGTACCTCCTCGGGCAGCCTGGACCCCTCGGCGAGCAGCGGGCCGGTCAGGCCGAGCACCTCGCCGATGACGAAGTCCTGCCAGACGCGGTTCAGCTCCTCGGGGGCGGCCTGGACCTCGTCCCAGGCCTGGGCGAGGCGTTCCGGCATCCCCTCGGGGAGGGTCTCCATGCCCTGGGGGAACGCCTCGGTGAGCACGCCGACCGAGACGAACGGGCCGTCCGGCCGGAGCAGGCCGATCCACTCGGCGTGCTGGCGGGCCGCGGAGGGAGCGGCGGTTCTGCGGCGCGGCGGCATCAGGCCCCCCGGTGGGCGATCGAGGCGGGTACGAGGAAGGTGATCGCGGCCGGGAACCAGCGGACGACCGGGTTGGCGTAGCGGCGGGTGATCGCCTCGATCTCGTCGGCGAGCTGCCGGGGGATCGACTCGCACCGCTCGATCAGGGCCTGGCGGTCCTTGGCGAGCTGCGTCCGCTCCTCGTCGGCCTCGAACAGGCTGGGCTGCCAGTAGACGTCGTCGTCGAGGGCGGCGGTGATCGTACGGCTGAGCTCGTCGAGGACGGCCGTCATCGCGGCGATGTCCTCGTCGCGGCGGGCCGCGAGGTCGGTGGCGTGCCGTTTGGTGCGCCGTCTGGCCCGGTCGGCGAGGATGCCCGCGATCTTCGGCTCCAGTTCCAGCGTCTCCCAGGCGGCGGTGAGCCGGTCGAGCACGTGCGGGGGCGGTGCCTCGTCGACAGAGGCGGCCAGCCAGCCCTCCAGGGTCTCGGCGCTCACCCGGGTGAGGCGGCCCTCCTCCAGGGTGCCGCCGCCGAGGATGACCTCCTCGTGCAGCCGGGTGCCCTCGTCGCCGGTGACGACGACGCGCATGTGCGCCACCACGGCGGGAGAGGGCAGCGGGTCTTTCGGGACGACCCGGGCGGTGACCCGGTTGAGCCGCGCCTGCCCGCCGGTTCCGGAGGTCCACAGCTCGGCGCGGAGCAGGTGCAGGCACATCTGCGTCAGGCGGCTGCCGAGGTGGAGCAGGACCACGTCGGTCCGGTCGGCCGCGGCGTCCTGGTCGAAGGTGACCACGCGTTCGGCGTGTGTGACCGGGTGCAGCAGCCCGTCGTTGCGGGCCTCCGCCCACGCACCGGACATGGGGGGCAGCCGGAAGCAGCGGGCGTTCAGCCCCGCGGGCGGGTCGGCGTCGACGAGGTCCCTGCCGTGGGCGAGCCGGAGCGCGGTGCGGACCACCCTCTCCACGGTCCGCGGGGTCAGGTTCAGTCTCGCGCGGCTGCCGCGCAGCGTCTCGGTGAGCCTCTCCAGGTCGGCGGCGAGATCGCGGCGGATCTTCAACTGGGCCCTGCCGCTGCGCCTGGCGATCTCGGTCTCGGCGGCCTGCCAGTCGGCGGGCCGTCCCAGCATCTTCCGCTCGACGCTGGCGGCGATCACGTCGCCCGCGCTGCCGAGGTCCTCCCGGATCCGGTCGACCTTCCTCGCGGCCACGGTGAGGAACTGCAGCTCGTCCTCCAGCGAGCCCTCCCCGGCGTCACGCCAGTCGTGGGGGACGAAGTGGAAGACGTCCACCTGCGGCGCCGGCTGGCCGTGCCGGTCGATCCGGCCGTTGCGCTGCTCCAGCCGGTTGGGGTTCCACGGGATCTCCCAGTGCAGCAGCCGGTGGCAGTGGTCCTGCAGGTTGATGCCCTCGCTGGCGGCGTCGGTGGCGAGCAGGATCCGCATCGGGTCGAGGTCCGGGGAGTCGCGGAAGACCTTGCGGACGCGGTCCCTGTCGGCGTCGTCCATCCCGCCGTACAGGCAGGCGATCCGGTCGGCGGGGTAGCCGGCGTGCAGGAGCCGGTCGCGCAGCCAGTTCTGGGTGTCGCGGTACTCGGTGAAGACGATGACCCGCTCGTCGTTCCACTCCCCGCCGGGGCGGACGATCGGGTCGAGCCAGGCGCGCAGCGCGTCGAACTTCGCGTCGGGCCGTCTCCTGGCCTCGCGCGCCCAGTCGCGCAGGTCCTCCAGGAGCCGCTTCTCAGCCTCGGTGAGCGGCGGCAGCAGGCGGCGGGCGGCGGTGAGCGCGGTCGTCTCCGCCTCGCCGTAGGCGGCGTCGTCCTCGGCGGTCTCCTCCAGCCGTTCCACCAGGGGCCGGAGCACTCGGGTCGCGACGGCCGGCGCCAGCGGGGGCTCGCCGCTCTCCCTGCGCAGCATCGTCTGCAGGTGCTTGTCGATCGTCTCGGAGAACGCCTGCGGGGAGGAGAAGAGCCGTTTCTTCAGCAGCATCGTGACGAAGTCGGCCGCGCCGCGCTGGGCGCCGCCGCCGGAGACCCGCCGCCGCGACGCGGCGTACTCGGCCAGGTTCAGGTGCGCCCGGCGTTCGGGCTCGGCGTAGCGGACGTCCAGGTCGTGGATGACACGGGTCGCGAACCTCGGGGAGCCGTCCCACTTCTTGGGCAGCTCGCTCTTGAGCCTGCGGACCATCACCTGGGCGAGCTGCTCCTCGCGGGGCGGGACCCCGCGGGCGAACCGCTGGTCGTCCAGCAGCTCCAGCAGGGCCGTCCAGGAGTTCTGGTAGCCGTTGTGCGGGGTGGCGGACAAAAACAGCCGGTGCTCGCAGTGCGGGGCCAGCTCGCGGACGACCTCGGTGCGCCGCGAGTCGACGGCGTACTTCCCCCGGGTGGCCGGGGCGCAGGTGTGCACCTCGTCCACGACCAGCAGGTCGAAGGCGCGCGGATATCTCGGGACGGCGGGGAGCACGTCGCGCAGCAGCCGCCGGGGGCGGTCGCGCTTGAGCCAGTCGACGCTCACGATCAGCCGCGGGAAGTGCGTCCACGGGTTCGCGTACAGGCCGCGGGTCCGGCGCAGGTCCTTGAGCAGGGCGCTGTCGACGATCCGGAAGTCCAGCCCGAACTTGTCGCGCATCTCGTCGCGCCACTGCAGCGTGAGCCCCGCCGGGCAGACGATCAGCATGGTGCGGGCCCGGTGCCTGAGCATGAGCTCCTGCATGACGAGCCCGGCCTCGATCGTCTTGCCCAGGCCGACGTCGTCGGCGATGAGGAGGTTGGTGCGCGGCATCGACAACGCCCGCACGACCGGGTCGAGCTGGTACTCCTCGATCTGGATGCCCGAGCGGAACGGCGCCTGCAGCACGGTCGTGTCCGCCGAGGCGATCGCGCCCCAGCGGACCGCGTCGAGGAACGCGTCCAGGTGGCCGGGCGGGTCGAACCCGCGCGCGGGGTTCGGCAGCGCGTGCTGCTCGTACGCGGCGGCGCCCGGCTCCAGCTCCCAGACCACCCGCAGGCGCTCGTCGCGGGCGTCGTCCTCGATGCTCACGAGGTTCACCACGTGGGGGGCACGAGAGGTGAGGGTCGTGTCGTCGGGGGCGGCCACGCTGCCCTGGCGGACGTCGGCCACGACCCATGGCCGGTTCCGGACGGTCACCACCTGGCCGATGGCCGGTAGCGTCGAGGTCTCAAACGCCGCCCGCGTCATCGACGCTCCCCACGTGAGTTGTCACTTTCCGTTATCGTGCCCATGTTGTGGGCCGGAGATTACGTCTTATCATGATCTTCCGATATTCCAGCTGATATCAGGAAAAATTCAGCGTCGAAAGGTGAAGGCGTGCCGAAACTCGCCCTTTCCAAGGACTTTTTGGACGAATACGACAAGCTACAAAAGGGCGTCCGAAAATTGGTTAAAGCGGCGATCTCCAAGTTCCGTGAGCACACGTTCGCCGGGCTTCACCTGGAGAAACTGGAAAGCGCCGCCGATCCGCGCGTGCGGATCATTCGGATCGACCGTTTCTGGCGCGCCGTCGTGCTCAAGCCCGAACGGGGCGACGTCTATTGCATGCTCGCGGTCCTCCCGCACGACGAGGCGATCAAGTACGCCACGAGCCGGAGATTCACCGTCAACCAGACCCTGGGAATCCTGGAGGTGCGCAACGAGGTCGCGCTCGACCGGTTGCGCCCGGCGCTGGAGGCGACCGCGCGGAGCGTGCCGGACCGGCTCTTCGAGCGTGTCACCGACGCCGATCTCGTACGGCTCGGCGTCGACGGCGACCTCCTGCCCCTCGTCCGGCTGCTCACCGACGAGGCACACCTGCAGGCCCTGGAGAAGGTGCTCCCCGCCGCCCAGCACGACGCCCTGATCGCACTGGTCAGCGGGATGACCGTCGAGGAGGCCC
Organism: Streptosporangium sp. G11; assembly: GCF_051192615.1. Taxonomy (NCBI): domain Bacteria; kingdom Bacillati; phylum Actinomycetota; class Actinomycetes; order Streptosporangiales; family Streptosporangiaceae; genus Streptosporangium; species Streptosporangium sp. G11. Next base: position 25,229 of record NZ_JBPJUQ010000089.1, on the reverse strand, counting down.
TGGCGGAGATCAGCGTGTCGCTGGTCACCGAGGAGGCTCCCCGCCGGGTCGATCCCGACGACCTGGTGGCGGCCATGGAGCGGACGCCCGGCCAGATCGCGTTCGTCTCCGGCTCGGAGGACCTGGACTGGATCCTGGAACATCCGTTCGCCGCGTGGCGCGTCTTCCTCCACCCGGCCCAGCGGAAGATCGCATATCGGGAGTCCTTCTCCGGGCCGGTCCAGGTCACCGGGGGTGCCGGAACGGGGAAGACCGTCACCGCACTGCACCGCGCCAAACACCTGGCGGCCAGGGGAAAGGGGCCGGTCCTGGTCACCACGTTCACCAGGACGCTGGCCGACGCGCTCGCGCAGCAGCTCGACCTGCTCGTCGAGGCGCCCGAGCTGCGCGAGCGGATCATCGTGACGCACGTGGACAAGCTCGCCAACGAGATCGTCTCCGAGCACCTCGGACGACACCCCAAGATCATCGGAGAGGGTGAGGCGGAGAGTTTCTGGAACACGGCCGCCAGGCAGGCGGGGCTGGACCGGAGGGCGGCGTTCCTGCAGCGCGAGTGGGAGCAGGTCGTGCTGGCCCAGGACATCCGCGACGAGCAGCGCTACCTGACCTGCAGGCGCCACGGACGGGGAAGCCGCCTTTCGGCGGGCGACCGGCGTCTGATCTGGCAGGCGATCACCGCCTTCACCTCGCGACTGCGGCGGGCGGGTTACCGGACGCACCGTCAGATCGCCGACGAGGCCGCCCGGATCCTGGGTGAGGAGCCGCTCTCGGGCAAGCAGCCACTCCCTGGCGAGCGGCTGCTCCCGGGCGAGAAGCCGCTTCCAGGCGAGAAGCCGCGGAAGCCCTACCGGCACGTGATCGTCGACGAGGCGCAGGACCTGCATCCCGCGCAGTGGCGGATGCTGTGCTCCCTGGTCGAGCCCGGCCCGGACGACCTCTTCCTGGTCGGCGACCCGCATCAGCGGATCTACGACAGCCGGGTGTCACTCGGCGGCCTCGGCATCAACGTCCGGGGCCGCAGCCACCGGTTGAAGGTCAGCTACCGCACCACGCAGGAGATCCTCGACTGGGCGATCCGGCTCCTCGGGCCGGATCCGGTGGACTCGCTGATCGACGAGCCCGACACCCTCTCGGGCTACCGTTCGACCCTGCACGGACGGCGGCCCGCCGTGAAGGAGTTCGCCGACAGGGCCGCCGAGCTCGACGCCCTCTGCGACCAGGTGCGGAGCTGGATCGACTCCGGGGTGGAGCCGCACGCCATCGGTGTCGCCACCCGGACCGTCCAGCTGGCGACCGCGGCGGGCGACGCCCTGCGCGCGGCGGGGATCGGGAGCATTCCGCTCGCCGCGACGGAGGTCTCGCCCGGGTCGGTCCGGGTGGGAACGATGCACCGGATGAAGGGCCTGGAGTTCCGCTGCGTCGCCGTCGTGAACGTGAACGAGGGCGTCGTCCCCGGCCCGTCCGCGGTCACCCCGGCGGACGAGGACGCGGTGACCCATCGCCAGGACCTCCAGCGGGAGCGGTGCCTGCTCTTCGTGGCCTGTACCCGCGCCCGTGACGCCCTGTACGTCTCACACAACGGCCGGTCGAGCCCTTTTCTCGGCGGACTTGGTGGATAAGGGAAGCGATCACGCGTTTCCCGCCCTCGCTTCGTGGTTGCCGGAGCACCGTCGAAGGTCCGTGAAGACAGAACACCTAGATCCAGCCGCGCCGGGTGGCCTCCATCGCGACCTGAAACCGGGTCTGCGCCCCGACGCGCTGCATCAGCTTGGTGACGTGCCGCTGCACGGTCCGCTCGCTCCATCCCAGGGCCCGGCTGGCGGCCTTGTCGGTCGCTCCCGACGCCAGCAGTGTCAGCAGTCGCGCCTCCTCCTCGGACAATACTTCCGCGTCGGGTGAGTTCAGCTGGACCGGGACGCTGCGTGCCCACGTCGCCTCGAAGAGGGCCACCAGCGCGTCCAGGAGCGGGGAGGGGTGGATCACGTAGGACGCGGCGACCATGTCGTCCATGGGGCGGAGCAGCGGGATGATGGCCAGCCGGTCGTCGGAGATGGCCAGTTTCATCGGCAGGTCCGCGGCGATCCTGGCCTGCTCCCCGTGCCGCATCCCGGCCGTGACGTCGTCCAGCCAGCCGGGAAGCGCGAGCGCGCTCCTGTCGTAGATGACCCGGTACTTCACCCCCCGCTTCAGCAGGGCGAGTTCCACGTGGTTCGGTTCGGTGTGCGCCTGCGGGGCGGCGTAGGGCGGGCGGTCGAACCCGCGCATCTGGGTCCGGGTGTTCTGCTGCATCTGCACCCAGTGGTGGTTGACCTCGTCGCGTCCCGAGACCACCTCGATCAGTTCACCCGGATGGGCGAACCGGGTGCCCGCGCGGTACATCTTGACCAGCGTCCGGATGTGCAGGCGGACGTCGCGCAGCCCGGCCTCGCGCTCGCGCAGCACGGCCTCCAGCCCGCTGTCCGGTGAGACGGCGACGTAGCGGACGGGGCGCCCCGTCGAACGGGTGGCCAGGCCGAGGTCGACGAGCGAGCGCAGCGTCCGTCTCGTGGCGGCCTCCGGGAGATGACAGTCATGGACGAGTTCGGAGACCGTCGCCTGCGTCCTGCGGACGAGCGCGTCGTACACCGCCTCGTCCTGCTGGCTCAGCCCGATCGCCTCAAGCATCACACTCTCCTTGCCTGTACGGTGAGCATCCGGCAGCGGGAAGACCCGGCCGCTTCGCCTGTCGTGTTTACGCCACATGACAGGAACTCGCCTCTGACCCAGCTTGTCAGGCGGTGACAGCTGATGCCAGCGTTCAGGAGCACCACAGCGCGCACCTGAACGAAGGAGCCCCTCCATGTCGCTGTCCGCCCTGCGATCTCGCGGGCAACGCCTGTCACTCGCCATGCTGCTGACCCTGGGATCACTCGCCACGGTCCTGCCGGCGACCCCGGCCATGGCGGAGAAACCCTCGACGGAGAAGCCCCCGGCGGAGCCGGCCCGGCGAGGAAAGATCGCCCCTGAGCTGATCGATCGGATGAGGAACTCCGGCGCACGTGCCGGCGAGCGCGTCGAGGCGGCCGTCGTGCTCCGCGCGGGCGCCGGTCTGCGGTCGGCGACCCTCTCACCCGGCGAGGCGCGAAAGGCCCTGGCCGAGACGGCCAAGGCCGTGCAGGCCCCCGTCGTCCAGCTGGTCGAGTCCCACGGGGACCAGGTGCTCAACACGTTCTGGATCAAGAACATGGTCCTGGTCCGGGCCACGCCCGCCACCCTGGAGGCGCTGGCCGCGCTCGCCCTGGTCGACCGGATCATCCCCAACTTCGAGTTCAAGGCCCCGCCCACGCCGAGCACCGCGCCGAGCCGGGCCGCGAAGGCCGGGGAGTCGGCCTGGGGCATCGAGAAGATCGGTGCCGACAGGGTGCGTGAGGAGCGCGGGCTCACCGGTGACGGCGTGCGCGTGGCCGTCCTCGACACCGGTGTCGACATCGGCCACCCCGACCTCACCGGGAAGCTCGTCACCGACGACGCCTCGAACCCGTCCTACCCGGGTGGCTGGATCGAGTTCGGCCCGGACGGCAAGCCGGTGCCCTCCTCGCCCCACGACAGCAGCTACCACGGCACGCACGTGGCGGGCACGATCGCCGGCGGGAACGCGTCGGGCACGCGGATCGGTGTCGCGCCCGGCGCCGAGCTGATGGCGGGCCTGGTCATCCCGGGCGGCAACGGAACGCTCGCCCAGGTGATCGCCGGCATGCAGTGGGCCATCGCGCCGTACGCCGCCGACGGCACCCCCGCGGGGAAGCCCGCCGATGTCGTCAGCATGTCGCTGGGCGCGGAGGGCTACGCCGACGAGATGATCGAACCGGCCCGGAACATCCACCTGGCCGGCGCCTTCCCGTCCTTCGCCATCGGCAACGAATGCCTGGAGGGAGGATCGGGCAGCCCCGGCAACGTCTACGAGGCCGTGTCCGTCGGCGCCACCGACGCCGGCGACGACGTACCGGACTTCTCCTGCGGCGGGGTGGTCCGCAGGACCGACTGGATCGACGCGCCCGCCGAGTGGCCCGAGTCGTACGTCGTCCCCGACATCTCGGCGCCCGGAGTGGACGTGCTCTCGGCCCTGCCGGGCGGCGAATACGGATCGCTGAGCGGCACCTCGATGGCGACCCCGCACGTCTCCGGCACGGTCGCGCTGATGATCGAGGCCCGCCGCGACCTCGGCGTCGACGAGGCGCTGGGCATCCTGGCCGGTACGTCCTTCTTCGACACGCGCTACGGCCAACGCCCGAACCCGCGCTTCGGCGCGGGACGGATCGACGCGTACGCCGCCGTCGCGGAGGCGGCTCTCAGCAGCGGCGTCCGGGGCACCGTCACCGACGAGAAGACCCGCAAGCCGCTCGCCGGTGTGACGGTCACCCGGGCGGACACCGGCCGGAGCGTCGAGACCGACGAGCACGGGCGGTTCGAGATGCGACTCGGCGCCGGCACGTACGACCTCACGCTGTCCAGGTTCGGCTACCGGCAGGAGCCGGCCAGGGTCCGCGTCGTGGCGGACCGCTTCTCCGACGTCCGCATCGCGCTGGACCAGACCCGCAGGGGGAAGATTTCTGGGCAGGTGATTTACGGCCCGACCGGCTCGACGGTGCCGGGCGCGACGGTCACGGTGCTCGGCGTACCCGACCCGCTCATGGCGACGACGGACCTCGGCGGCCGGTACACCATCGGCGACGTGCCAGAGGGTGACCACCAGGTCGTCGCGACGGCCCCCGACGTGTCGAGGTCGGAGCCCAGGAAGGTCACCGTACGCGGGACGAAGGCACCCGAGCGGGCGGACTTCGCCCTCCCGCGGCCCCCGGCCACCGAACGGGTCTCGGTGACCTCGGACGGCCGCCAGGGCAGCGGCGACGCGTGGTGGCCCAAGATGAGCGCCGACGGCAAGGTGGTGACGTTCGCCAGCCCGGCGTCCGGTTTCGTCGCCGACGACACCAACAACGACCTCGACGTCTTCGTGACCGATCTGCGTACCCGGGCGGTCGAGCGGGTCTCGGTGGCCTCGGACGGCACCCAGAGCGACGGCTTCTCGCTGAGCCCGACCCTCAGCGCGGACGGGCGCCTCGTCGGGTTCGGCAGCGGGGCCACCAACCTCGTGCCCGGGGACACCAACGGTCAGACCGACGCCTTCGCGCACGACCGGCAGACGGGGAGGACCGAGCTGGTCTCGGTGGCCTCCGGCGGCACCCGGAGCGACGGGCTCTCCTCGTCCCCCTCGTTCAGCGCCGACGGCCGCTTCGCCGTCTTCAACAGTGACGCCACCAACCTCGTACCCGGGGACGTCAACGGCCGGACCGACGTCTTCGTTCGCGACCGGACCGCGGGGAAGACCGAGCCCGTCTCGGTCGGGACCGACGGCCTCCCGGGCGACGGGAACTCGCGCGAGCAGTCGATCAGCGCCGACGGCCGCTTCGTCGCCTTCGAGAGCGGGGCTACCAATCTCGTGGCGGGAGACGCCAACGGGCACGCCGACGTCTTCGTCCGTGACAGGCAGACCGGTAAGACCGAGCTGATCCCCGCGCCGGACGCGAGGGAGGCGAGCAGCCCGTTGATCAGTGCCGACGGGCGGATGGTGATCTTCACCGCGAGTGGCGGGCCGGAGGGATACCAGATCTACGTCCACGACCGGCAGACCGGCACGAGGAGGCTCGCGTCGGCGGCGTCCGACGGGAGCATGGCCAACGACTGGTCCTTCGCCCCGTCGCCGAGCGCCGACGGGCAGACCGTGGCGTTCTACACCTACGCCACCAACCTCGCCGGCGGTGACACCAACGGGCGGACGGACGTGTACGTGCGCGACCTCAAGGCGGGCACCACCACGCGGGTCTCCGCCGGTCCCAAGGACGTCGAGGGTGACGGCTCGGCCGGCATACCGTCGATCAGCGGGGACGGGCGGTACGTCGCCTTCGAGAGCAACTCCGGCAACCTCGTCGGTGACGACACCAACCGGCGGGCCGACATCTTCGTCCGCGACCGCACTCCGGGCCCCGAGCCCCGTTTCGCCCTGGCCGACCTCGACGTCAGCCCGTCCCGTACCCGCCCCGGCCGCCCCGTGCGGATCACCGCGTGGGTCAAGAACGTGGGAGAGAGGGCGGGCGGGTACGACGCCGTCCTGCGCGTCAACGGCGAGGTCGAGCGGCGGCAGACCGTCCAGGTCCGCGCCGACGAGGCGGTGCGGCTCTCGTTCGACGCGCGCCGGAGCGACGCGGGCACCTACACCGTGGAACTGGGCCCGCTCACCGGCCGGTTCGTGGTGGCGGACCGCTGATCGGGAACAGGGAACGCCCCCGTCCGGCCGCGGCCGGACGGGGGCGTTCCCTGTTCCCGGCGAATCGCACGCGGGGCGGTGGCCGTACCGGCCTTCGGGTGGGCTCAGAACCTCTCGCCGCGCCGTAGGGCGATCCGCGGCGCGTTCATCGGGATCGGGCCACCCGAGCCGGCGGGTCCCGGTGGCCAGAAACCGATCCGGACGGAGGTGAGGGGGCCCGCGCCGGAAAAAGGATTGAGCCGGAGCGACGGAGGCGAGCATGATCGGCTCATGGATCTCGTCGCGTCCCTGCCGGCCTTCGTCGTCGCCGTCGTGCTGATCTCGGCGTCACCGGGTCCCGCGATGGCGTTGATCCTGCGCCGTGCCGCGCTGCACGGTTTCAGGGGAGCTGTGCCGACGGTGCTGGGCCTGGAGGCCGGTCTGTACGCCTGGGCGCTGTTCGCCGCCGCAGGCCTGGCCGCCCTGGTGGCCGCCTCGGAAGTGGCCTTCGTCGTCCTGCGCGTGATCGGCGCGGGCTTCCTGCTCTACCTCGGGTTGAAGGCGTGGCGTACCGCGTGGCGGATCCGAAAGGCCGGGCCGGCGTGGGAGTTCACCGAAGACACACCGCCCGACCCGAAGCGGGGCTGGTGGAGGGCCTTCGGCGAGGGCGTTCTCGTGATGCTCGCCAACCCGAAGGCCGCGGCCTTCATGATCGCTTTCTATCCCCAGTTCGTACCGGCCGACCGGCCGCTGTTCTCCACCACCGCGCTCCTCGCGCTCCTGCAGGTGGCCGTCGAGATCGCCCTGTACCTCGCCCTGGCGGCGGTGGTGGGGCGCGCCGGCGCGTGGTTCCGCAGGCCCATGATCCGTCGCCGCCTGGAGGCCGTCAGCGGTACCGTTCTCATCGTCCTGGGCCTGCGCATGGCCGCCGCGACCCGCTGACGTCGCGCGGGCGAGCGGGCTCGCGCCTCCTGCTTGCACCTCCTGTAGGGGGAGGCGCCAGGGTAGGGGCATGAACGGCGACACGCTCTACTCGATCGGTGATCTGGCCCGGCGGACCGGGCTGACGGTCAAGACCGTCCGGTTCTACTCCGACCGCGAGATCGTGCCGCCGACCGGCCGCAGCCCGGCCGGCCACCGCCTCTACGGCGTCGACGCCGTCGCCCGCCTTGACCTCGTACGGACGCTGCGCGACCTGGGAGTGGACCTTCCCACGATCCGCAGGGTCGTGGACCGGGAGATCTCGCTTCCCGAGGTCGCCGCGGCGCACGCCGAGGCACTGGCAGTGCAGATCCGGACGCTGCGCCTGCGGCGCGCGGTGCTGACGGCGGTGACCAGGCGCGGGTCCACCCCCGAGGAGATGGATCTCATGCACAAACTGGCCAAGCTCTCCGAGGACGAGCGCCGACGCCTGATCGGCGACTTCCTCGACACCGCCTTCGGCGGCCTGGACGCCAACCCCGAGTTCGCGGGGATCAGGCGCTCGATGACCCCCGAACTGCCCGACGACCCCGAGCCCGAGCAGGTCGAGGCATGGGTGGAACTGGCCGAACTGTCGCAGGACCCGGATTTTCGCGCCATCATGCGCCGTCTGGCCGGGCAGCACGCGGCCGAGCGCGCCCAGGGCGACATCACGGGCCCACGCCGCGATCCCGTCGCGATGGTCCGAGACCAGGCCGGTCCGGCCCTGGTCGCCGGCGTCGACCCGGCCTCGCCCCAGGCCGATCCGGTCGTCGCGGCGGTCGCGGCCCAGTACGCGCACGCCGTCGGCCGCCCCGACGACGCCGACCTCCGGCACCGGTTGCTGATCCGGCTGGAGAGCGCGAACGACCCCCGCAGGGAGTCTTATCTCCGGCTGCTCGCGGTGATCAACGGCTGGTCGGCCCCGGAAAGCCTGACTCCGGTGCTCGACTGGTTCGTCCAGGCCCTGCGTGTCCGGACACCGGCGTAGCGGGCCGCTCACGGCGGCGTCACCGGACCGGTCCGTCTCGTGCGGCCTCGCGGGGTCGCGTTCGACTCCGTCTCATGCGGTCCCGTCTCGTGCGCCCTCGCAGGAGCACGTTCGACTCCGTCTCGCGCGGCCTCGCAGGAGCACGTTCGGCCGGAAGGCCGCATGAGACGCGGAGCCGACGGAACACGGGACGCGGAGCGGACGGAGACGGGCGAGACCGTGAATGCCGGATTTCCGGATGGAACAATCAGCGCATGGCACGCTTCAAACGGCTCACCGTCGAGGAAGCCCGCACCCTCAGCCGCGAACAGCTCCTGCCCCGGATCGAGGACGAGCAGAAGTACTGGTACCGGCTCATGAACCGCATGGAGATGCGCGTCGGTGACGACGCCGCCTTCAGGACCTTCAACGAGATCATGCACATCGTCATCGGCCCCGGCCTCTCCGTCTCCGACACGCTCGCCCTTCTCCAGGACGAATCCCGTGACCGGGACCACTGGACGAAACCGCTCGGCGAGCTCGGCGACCTCTGATCTGGGACTTTCCCGCCTGACGGTGCGCGCCTTCGCCGTTTCGACGGCCACGTCATGCACATCATTTCAGTCACCGGCTTTTCCCGGGGCACCGGAAATGAGTTCGACGCCGGGCGGGAACCGGTGCTCGCCCCGGGCGGCGAATTCCGGCATCGGCCACAATGGCCGGACGCCGTCACCCGTGAGGCGATTCTCCTGCTCGATATTTCCGAATGCGACATTCGACATTTTCAAATGCAGCATCGGCCGACCCATGTCATCCGGAATTCCGAGGATGGATCTTCCCGACGTCGAGGGTTCACGAGCCCTTAACTTTCATTTTTTTCGATCTTGACTTAAGGCTGCAAACATCTTACCTTGATCCTCGATCAAGGTGTGGAGCGCCGCACCCCTCGGGGACCTCGACCGTTTCGACCTGCCGAGAAGTCGATGGGAAGGTTCAATGCGAAAAACGTTGTCCGGGGCGTCGCGGGACAGTGCGCCTCCGGCCGGGAGCCGGGGCCGACGCCGGTTCAGAAGGCTGTCGTTCGCCGTCCGCGCATTCACGGCCGCCGTCGTGATGCTCTTCGCCTTTCCCAGTGCCGCCTTCGCGGACCCGCCCTCCGCCCTCGACTGGGCGGCTCCGTGGCCCGACCGCATCTACGAGCCGGGTTTCGACTACGACGGCGACGGCTGCTACCCCACTCCGGCTATCGGGCGTGACGGAACGATCGCCCCGGGCCTGCCTCTGGGCGGCGCCGAGAACGGCCACTGCCGCGACTCGTGGGATCTGGACAACACCAACGCCTACTCGCGCGTCAAGTGCAACAACGGGTGGTGCGCGTACGTCTACGCGCTCTACTTCGAGAAGGACCAGGCGGCCCTGGGGCCCGGCAGCGCCGGGCACAGGCACGACTGGGAGCACGTCGTGGTCTGGGTGCAGGGCGAGTGGGGCATGTACGTTTCGACGTCCGCGCACGGCAAGTACACCACCCGCCACAGGAACGACGTGCCCTGGGACGAGACCGGGAAGCACCCGCTGGTCGTTTACCACAAGGACGGCATCAGCACGCACTGTTTCCGTCACGCGGGTTTCGGCGAGCGGCCGGAGAACCACAAGGGCTGGTGGCAGTGGCCGCCATTGATCGGCTGGGACAACTACCCGCCCGGATTCCGCGACCGGCTGGTCAACCATGACTTCGGCAGTGCCAGCTTCGGGCTCAAGGACGGTTCGTTCGAGTGGGAACTCTCGAAGGCCAAGCCGGCCGGAATCCCGTTCGATCCCTACGCTTGACCCGGACGGTATCCGGTCCGCGCCGGAAGGTGAACGAATCGAATTCCCGGCGTTCCGGCCGGACTTCGCGATCTCGATGACCGAGGTCACGGGTGAACGGCCACCGTGTGGTCGTCCGGTGTTCGCGAGAGCGACCGGAGGCCACGCGGTGACCTGGAGACCGGCCGGCTCGTGCTCCGCGCCTTCCGGGAGCACGAGCCGGAGGCGTCACGCGGGGAGCCAGGACAGCCACCAGGGCGGGACGCAGCCCCCGGGAGTCCCTCCGGTGGCGAAGTCATAAAGGATCATCGCCATTGGTCCGACAATCGAGATAAGAATGACGAGAACCAGCAGAATTACCTTCAGCCAACCGTGCCCCACAAAGCAGGGCAGGCGGATGAGCAGGTTGATCATCAGGGTGGCGATCGCCGAGACGCCTGAAACAATCGGGAAGACGGCGAGTCGGCTTGTCGCCCAGACGAAACCGGCGAAACCCTCTCCCGCGCTTGGATCACCGAGGCAGTAATGTTGCGCTCTGGCCACCGGAATAATATCTATGAAGGTGCCGAACATCGCACATGTCAATGCGACGATCACCAGCGATCCGAAACCCAGGGTCCAGCGCGCGTCACTCGCTCCCGGCGCGTTTCGCTCGCTCACAGCGCAATCAAAACAGGGGCTTGTGATTGTTGAGCGCAGAGGATGTGAGGATAGGGTGCAGATCCCCCTCGATCACTCCTTACGGACGCCCTGAGCCTGCCAGGAACGCGGCAGGAGTGCCGGCAGCCGGGGCCGCGCTACCGGCGACAGGCGTCCGCGCGGCCGTGACCGGGTGCTTCGGCCGGCCGGTCCGGGCGCTTCGGCTCGTGGCGGGCCGCGCCCGGTTCGCGGGCGGGACCGGAGCTCACTACCCGCGAGGCTGGTTGAAGCGCAGCATGTTGCCGGAGGGGTCGCGGAAGGCGCAGTCACGGACCCCGTACGGCTGGTCGATCGGCTCCTGCAGCACCTCGCCACCCGCCGCGCGGATGCGTTCGAAGGTGGCGTCGCAGTCGTCGGTCCTGAAGATCACACCGCGCAGCAGGCCCTTCGCCAGCAGCTCCGCCATGGCCTCCTTGTCGGCGGACGAGGAGTTCGGGTTCGCGAGGGGCGGTTCGAGGACGATGTCCACGTCGGGCTGCGACGGCGACCCGACGGTCACCCAGCGCATCCCCTCGAACGCGACGTCGTTGCGCACCTCGAAGCCGAGAACGTCCCGGTAGAAGGCGAGCGCCTTGTCATGGTCGTCGACGGCGATGAAGCACTGTGAAAGCTTGATGTCCATGCGTTTCACGATAGGGGCCGGGGAACGGGTTTCACTTCTCCATTCCTGACCGGTCGCGTGTGGATCTTGGCGACGCATGCCGGGATGGCGGCGCCCTCGTCATGGCGGCGGGCCCGGTAGGAGCTCGGGCTCTCGCCGATCAGCTCGGTGAACCGTGAGCTGAACGATCCCAGCGACGTACATCCGACCGCGAAGCAGACCTCCGTCACCGTCAGGTCACCTCGCCGCAGCAGCGCCTTGGCCCGCTCGATCCGGCGCGTCATCAGGTAGCTGTACGGCGTCTCCCCGAAGGCGGCGCGGAAGCTGCGGGAGAAATGGCCCGGTGACATGAGGGCGACGCGCGCCAGCGCCGGGACGTCGAGCGGCTCCGAGTACTCGCGGTCCATCAGGTCACGGGCCCGGCGCAGCCGGACGAGGTCCTCCAACGTCACCCGACCAGCATCCCACAGCGCCGGGCGCCGCCCGCGGCCGCGTCGGTGCGGTGGCGCGGTGGCGGCCTGGCCGCTCGAAGGCGCGGAGCTCCGAGGACATCCCCCGTCGACCGCCGCGGGCGCACCGCGCGAGGACCGCCGCGGAGCCGCACCGTGCGGGCACCGCCGCGGCCTCGCCTCCCGGCGCCCCGGAGCGGGGCGCCGGGAGTTCTAGGGCGCCGTGACCCGCAGGTCGTCGAGGGTCGCGGTGCTCGAGTGCATGCGGAGACCGACCTTGCCCGCCGCCGGCGCGGTGGCGGGGTCGGTCCAGGTGAGCACCTGGTTGCCGTCGACGAAGCCGGTGATGGTCGAGCCGGACACGGTCGCCTTGAGCGTGCGGAACGCGCCGGGGGCGATCGGGACGGAGGTTCCGGCGACCAGGGTCAGCGTACCGCCGGCCTTCTTGTACAGGTCGGCGGTGTCGGTGCCGTCGTTGAGCCGGAACAGGTAGAAGTTGGCGGTGTCGGCGTACCGGAGGAGCAGGCCCGCGTTGGCGCTCGCGTTGTCCAGCCGGACCCGTCCCTGGACGGTGTAGTCGGTCCAGGTGGCGGAGCCCGTGGTGGCGAGGCTCTCCGCGGCGGCGGTGGAGGTCTGGGAGTACGCGCCGTTCGTGACCGACCACGAGCCGCCGGCGCTCGTCCAGCCCGCCGCGTCGCCGTCGCCGAAGTCGTCCGACAGCAGGGTGGTGACGGGGGCCGCGGCCGACTCGTGCGCGCCCCGGTCGGGAGTGCCCTGGTAGAGCGCGGTCCCGAAGAAGTCCTGGGTGCCGGGTGAGGGGACCGCGACGCCGCTGTCGATCCCGGGCGAGCCCGGCTGGAGCTTGTAGGCGCCCGCGGAGGCCAGCCCCGACGCGCCGCCCGGCGCGACGAACTGCGGACTAGCGATGATCTTGTTTGGGTCGTTCGGCTGGGAGGCGTTGGCGCCCGAGTAGAGGTTGTGGCCGTAGGTGACGTTGCCGCTGATGCTGTAGGCGCCGCTCCCCTGGTTCACGAAGATGTTGTTCGTGTAGGCCACCTGACCGGTCGACGTCCCGGTCATCTGGCCGGTCTGCCCGGCCGAGCGGTAGAAGACGTTGTTGTGGACCTTCAGGTCGCCCGACCCGCTGACCAGGTGAAACACCCCGACGCTGCGGTCCAGGTCGTTCTGGGAGATGTTGTAGCGGAACACGTTGTCGTCGGTCTGGTCCATGACGAGCAGCGTGCCGCCCTCGTTGTCCTGGCTGTAGTTGTACTGGTAGACGCTGCGGTAGACCCGCTGGTCGAAGTCCCAGGGCTGGCCGTCGCCGTCGAGCTTGCGGGTGCGGAAGGCCTGGTTGAACTGGAAGACCGCGTCGGTCGTGGCGTACATCCACTGCGCGGCGACGACCGCGATGTCGTCGAGGTAGAGCAGGGTCGAGGTGGTGGACTCACCGATCCGGTCGGTGGTGTTGCGCTCGACGAGCGGGGCCAGCCCGGACCGGACGAGGATCCCGTCGCGGTGGATCCGGGTGACGGTGTTGCCACGGATCACCAGGTTCTTGAACGCGTCGAGGTTGTGCGCCCACGTGGTGTTGAGCAGCGCGTCGGTCATGGTCTGGATGCCGGTGTCGGCGACGTTGTCGACGGTGTTGCCTTCGATGAGCACGTCCGTCCAGGTGCTCTCGGGCCCGGTGGAGGTCCCGCGGGCGTGGAAATTGATCCCGCCGGTCCGCCGGTCGGTGCCGAACACGTCGTGGACATGGATGTTCTTGACGTGGATGTGGGTGAAGTTCCCCGCGCCGGTGCCCTCGCCGACGACGAGGACCCCGCTGCGCCGCCGGTCGGTGGGCTGCTGCCCGCTGGTGATCTCAAGCCCGCCGATCTCCCAGTGCGAGACGTTCTTCAGCCGCACCCCGAAGCCCTCGCCGTCGACGGCCGTGTCGGCGAAGTCGATGCGGGGCTTCGCCCCGGTGCCGTACTGGCCGAGGACGATCGGCGCCCCGGCCGCACCCGAGCCGTGCAGGTCGAGGTACTGGCCGGTCCAGACACCGCCGGCCTTGAGCAGGACGCTGTCGCCCGGACCGAATGTCTGGGCGTTGACCTTGCCGAGCGTCTTCCAGGCGGCCGAGGACGAGGTCCCGGCCGCGCCGTCGGAGCCACCGGCCGCGTCGACGTAGTAGGTGGTCCCGGCCATGCGAGCGGAGGAGGCGGTCCCGGTCATGTCGGCGGAGGAGGTGACCCCGGCTGTGTGAGCGGAGTGGGTGGTCCCGGCCGCGAGGGCGGGCTGGGGCAGGAGCAGGACGGCGGCGATCGCCAGGACGGCCGAGGCGTTGGGAAGCCCCACGCTGATACCTCTGATTCGTATTAGTAATATCTGACCTGCGGAAATATCCGCTCCCCCGATTCGTACCGGGAAGATAATCCGCGATCTTCGCAGCCGTCAAGAGCAGATTTCCGGCATGTTTCAAGATTCTTTCGCCGAGAGTGTTGACAGCGCCCTGCTCGACTTGCAACGGTTTCGCCAATACGAATCAGCCAGCACCCTCCCGTGGCTGTTCCCCCTCAACTGATACGAATCAGGAGATCGCGATGGACGGAGTTCGGCGCCGGGCCCGTCAGGCCGACGTGGCCAAGCTCGCGGGTGTCTCCCAGGCGACGGTCTCCGCGGTCATCAACGGCCGGGGCCCGGAGACCGGGATCCCGGAGCAGACCGTCGAGCGCGTCCTGGAGGCGGTGCGCCAGCTCGGCTACGTCGCCAACCCCGCGGCACGCAGCCTGCGCGGGAAGCGCAACCGGCTGCTCGGCGTCTACACCTTCGAATCGATTTTCCCGCTCGACCAGCTCGACTTCTACCACGAGTTCCTGGTCGGCATCGAGCAGCAGGCCGTCGCCGACGGCTACGACCTGGTGCTGTTCGCCTCCACCGAGGATCTCGACGGCCGCCGCCGGATCTACAGCGACGGGATGAACCGGCTCGCGCTCGCCGACGGCAGCGTGCTGCTCGGCGTCGAGCCCGGTTCCACCGAGTTGGCCAAGCTCGCCACCGAGGGATATCCCTTCGTCCACATAGGGCGCAGGACCGTCCCCGGCACCGAGATCGCCTGGGTCGGCGCCGACTACGCCAGCGCCACCAGGGACACCGTCGGCAGGCTCGCCGCGCTGGGTCACCGGCGCGTCGCCTACGTCACCGGGCCGGACCGGATGGAGGTCTTCCTCGACAAGGAGGCCGGCTACCGGGCCGGCTGCGCCGACGCGGGGCTGCCCGAGCTGATGTACGTCATGTCGCAGCTCGACCCGGCCTGGGTCGACGCCGCGCACGCCGGTGGCGTCACCGCCGTCCTGGCCGAGAACGAGGCCCTGGCCAGGCAGCTCGTCGCCGCGCTGGGCGAGCGCGACCTGACCGTTCCCGCGGACATGTCGGTGGTCGTCCTGGTGACGATGACCGAGAGCGGCTGGAGTAGCCTGCGGATCCCTCGCAACGAGATGGGCCGGGGCGCGGTGAAGACGCTCACCCGGATCCTGGCCGGTTCCGACGGCTCCCCCGGCGACCACCAGCTGCTGCTGCCCTGCGGCCTCCCCGACGACCACATGATCGGCCCGCCCAGAGCCTGACCACAACCGAATATCCCCAGCTCCCGGCGGTCCAGCGCCGGGAGCCGACCTCCCACACCCCGAAACCCCCCATACTCCGAAACAGGAGCAAGTCATGATCACCAACCGGTGGACGGCTGTCAACAGACGCGGATTCCTCGCCGCCGCGGCCGGCGCGGGCGTTCTTCTCGCCGCGACGGCCTGCGGGACGGGCGGCGGAGGTGGCGCGGCCGGCGGTACGACCGAAGCGCTGACCGTCTGGTTCCCCGGCAACTCCGCCCCGGAGATCGAGCTCGTCACCAAGAAGCTGGTGCCGGAGTTCGAGTCCGCCAACGGAGCGAAGGTCCAGGTGACCTTCGTCGACTGGGCCCAGATGTCGCCCAAGCTCAACGCCGGCTTCGCCGGCAACAGCGCCCCCGACGTGTTCGGCCACGGTCCGGCCGCCGCCGCCGGTTTCGCCGCGGCCAAGCGGATCGAGCCGCTCGACGCCCGGATCGCCGCCCTGCCCGCCGCGGACAGGACCGACCTGGAGTCCTACCTGGCCGGCGGGCAGGTGGCCGGCGGGCAGTACCTGATCCCGCTGGGCGGCAACGGGGTCCTCGTCGCCTACCGCAAGGACCTGCTGGCCAAGGCCGGTGTCACCGAGCCGGTCACCTGGGCGGAGGCCGCGGAGGCGGCGAGGAAGCTGACCGTCCGCGACGGTGGAGCGATCCAACAGGCCGGCCTGATGCTCCAGTCCGCCAAGATCCAGCGGGTGCAGAGCTTCCAGGGGTTGATCGGCTCGGAAGGCGGCGCGCTGCTGTCGGAGGACGGCAAGAAGGTCACCTGGAACTCGCCCGAGGGCGTGAAGGCGCTGGAGTACTTCGCCGGGCTCCACAACGGCGACGACAAGGTCAGCGACAAGCTCGGCCTCGACTTCGCCAACCAGCCCGCCGCGCAGAACCCGCTCGCCACCGGCAAGGCGGCGATGGTCACCGCGACCGCCGGGCAGGTGCTCCAGATGGTCAAGGCCGTGCCCGACCTCGCCTCGAAGATCGGGGTGCTGCCCCCGCTGAAGTCCGCCGACGCCAAGACCTTCGGCGGGGCGACCACCGGCCTGTTCGTCAACGCCGACTCGGCGAAGAAGGACCTGGCCTGGAAGTTCGTCGAGTTCATGGTCTCCAAGGGAGTGAACGAGCGGTACGCCGAGACCGTCGGCGGGCTGCCGGTACGCGCCTCGGCCGCCCAGGGCGCCTACGTCACCGGGCAGCCGCTGCTGAAGCCGTTCATCGACGCCACCCCCGCCTACGTGGGAAGCCCGAACGTCCCGGCCTGGGTGCAGGTCCGTGACGTGCTCGACAAGCACCTGGAGGAGGCGCTCGCCGGAAAGGTGACCGCGCAGGAGGCGCTGGACAACGCGGCGGCCGAGGCCGGACCGCTCCTCGCGGCCCAGTGACGGCGGTCCAGTGATGGCGCTCCTCACCAAGCACGGCAGGACCCGGCCCGTGGCGCCACCGCCGCGGGCCGGGTCCCGGGGGAAGGGCCCGACCGGCCGCCGCAAGCTCGTCGGGCTCGCCTTCACCGCCCCGGTCCTGGTCTATCTGGCGATCTTCCAGCTGTTCCCTGTGCTGTACGGGTTCTACCTGAGCTTCACCAGCTACAGCCCGCTCGACCGTGGCGCGCCCCGCCTGGTCGGCACCGACAACTACACGGCGCTGCTCGACTCGGCGGACTTCCTGAAGTCCCTGCGGGTGACCGCCCAGTTCGTCGGGGAGGTGCTGCCGTTCGCGATCGGCATCGCGCTCGGGCTGGCGCTGCTGGCCAACCGGAAGATGCCCGGCATCGGGCTGTTCCGGGCTGGACTGTTCCTGCCCCGTATCGTCCCGCTGACGGCCGTCAGCCTGGTGTGGCTGTGGATGTACTCCCCGGACGGCTGGTTCAACGACCTCGCGGGCTCCCTCGGCCTCGATCCGCGCGACTGGCTCCTCGACGAGGACAGCGCCCTGCACTCGGTCGCGGTCATGCGGGTGTGGAAGGCCCTCGGAGGCAACATGGTGCTGTTCCTGGCCGGGCTCCAGGCGATCCCGATCACCCTGTACGAGGCCGCGAAGATGGACGGCGCGAACGCCTGGGCCCAGTTCCGGCACGTGACGCTGCCCGGCCTGCGGCCGGTCATGGTCTACGTGATCACGATCAACATCGTCTACCTGTCCCAGTCGTTCGCCGAGATCTTCATCCTCACCGGCGGCGGGCCGCTCGCCTCGACGACGACCACCAACTACCTGATCTACCAGGAGGCCTTCCAGAACAACCGGTTCGGCTCCGCCAGCGCCATGGCATTCGTACTGTTCGCGGCCATCTTCGCCTTCGCGCTCGTCGCGATGCGCGGGAACGGGCGGAAGTGATGCGAAGGCCGGGGTCCGTCGTCGCGCTGGTCATAGCCACGCTGCTGGTGCTCGTCCCGTTCTGGTGGATGGTCTCGATCGCCTTCAAGCCCGAGTCCGAGGTGTTCTCCCCCGAGCCGAGGCTGCTGCCGCAGAACCCGATCCTCGACAACTTCTCGACCGCCCTGGACTCGGGCAACCTCGGTACGGCGATGACGAACTCGCTGATCGTCGCCCTGCTGGTCGTCCTCGCCAACTGCGTGTTCGCGCTGCTGGCCGGATACGCCTTCGCCAAACTGCCCTACCGGGGAAGCAACGCGATCTTCATGACGATCGTCGCGACCACGATGGTGCCGGTGGCGGTGACCCTCATCCCGCTGTTCCTGATCGCCAAGGGGATCCCGCTGGCGGGCGGGAACGACATCACCGGGCAGGGCGGTTCCGGGTTGCTCGACTCGCTGGCGGGGCTGACCCTGCCGCACCTGATCGGGCCGCTCAACGTCTTCCTCGCCCGGCAGTACTTCCTCGGGCTCCCCGACGAGCTGGGCGAGGCCGCCCGGGTCGACGGCGCGAGCGAGTTCAGGCTCTTCTGGAAGATCTATCTGCCGCTGGCGAGGCCGCTGGTGGCGACCGTCGCGGTGTTCGCCTTCACCGCCGTCTGGGACGACTTCCTCTGGCCGCTCGTCGTGACGAGCTCGCCCGAGACGCAGACCGTCCAGCTGGCCCTGAGCAAGTTCCTGACCGGCGGAAACGTCGCCTACGGGCCCGCCATGGCCGGCTCGGTCCTGGTGCTGCTGCCGATCCTGGCCGTCTTCGTCTTCAACCAACGCAGTTTCGTCGCCGGCCTGTCCGAGGGCGGCGTGAAGGGATGATCATGCAGGAGACACACGCGCCGGTGCTGGTGGTCGGAGGGGGCCTCGGCGGTGTCGCCGCGACACTGACCGCCGCGAGGCTCGGCCGGCGGGTGGTGCTCACCGAGGAGACCGACTGGCTGGGCGGCCAGCTGACCAGCCAGGCGGTCCCGCCGGACGAGAACCCGTGGATCGAGTCGCGGTACGCCTCGCGGAGCTACCGCAGGCTGCGTCAGGGCATCCGCGAGTACTACCGCCGCGGCTACCCGCTCCGCGCCTCGGTGGCCGCGCAGCGCCTGCTCAATCCGGGTCTCGGCGTGGTCAGCGGGCTGTGCCACGAGCCTCGGGCGGCGCTGGCCGTCATCGAGGAGATGCTCGCGCCCTACCGGACCGCCGGGCTGGTCACCGTCCTGCTGCGGCACGTGCCCGTGGCGGTCGAGGTGACGGGCGACCGGGTGGAGGCGGTCACCTTCGTCCGGCCCGACGGGACCGAGGTGGTCGTGGCGGCCGACTACGTGGTGGACGCCACCGAGCTCGGCGACCTGCTCCCGCTGGCCGGGGTCGAGCACGTGGTGGGCGCGGAGGGCGTCGCGGACACCGGAGAACCGCACGCCGCGCCCGTGGCGAACCCCCTCGACCAGCAGGCCGTCAGCTGGTGCTTCCCGCTGGAGTACCGGCCGGGCGAGGACCACACGATCGACCGTCCGGCGGGCTACGACCACTGGAGCACCCACCGGGCCCCGTTCTGGCCGGGACCCCAGCTGTCGTGGACGGACGTGGAGCCGATCGACCTGTCCGTGCGCTCGCGCGGCCTGTTCCACGACAACGGGCACATCCCCGGAAAGCACGATTTGTGGCACTTCCGCCGGATCGTGGCCGCGGAGCAGTACCAGCCCGGCACCATCTCGCACGACGTCACGCTGGTCAACTGGCCGCAGATCGACTACTGGGACCAGCCGCTGATCGGTCCCGGCGCGGACCGGGACAGCGCGCTGGCGGGTGCCCGCGACCTGTCGCTGTCGTTCCTGTACTGGATGCAGACCGAGGCCGGATACCCGGGCCTGCGGCTGCGTCCCGATCTCGTCGGAACCGGGGACGGCCTGGCCAAGTCGGTGTACGTCCGGGAGTCGCGGCGGATCAAGGCCGAGTTCACCGTGCTGGAGCAGCACGTCGGGGTGCAGGCGCGCGGTCCGCTCGCCGGGTCCGAGGTGTTCCCCGACGCGGTCGGGCTCGGCTCCTACCGGATCGACCTGCACCCCAGTACGTCCGGTCGCACCTACGTGGACGTCGACTGCTACCCCTTCCAGATCCCGCTCGGCGCGCTGCTGCCCCAGCGGATCGACAACCTACTGCCCGCCAACAAGAACATCGGCACCACCCACGTCACCAACGGCTGCTACCGGCTCCACCCCGTCGAGTGGAGCATCGGCGAGGCCGTGGGCGCGCTGGCCGTCCAGGCCCTCGCCACCGACCTGCCGCCGCGCAAGATCCGCGCCGACCCGGCCCGGCTCGCCGACTTCCAGCGGACGCTCACCGACACCCTCGGCGTCACCCTCGCCTGGTCGCCGGAGATCAGGACCACCCCCTGCGGCCGCCAGCCCGCCGTCCCCCAACTCGTAGAGGACTGACATGACCGCAGCAACCGGCCCGGCCTTTCCCCCCGGGTTCGTCTGGGGCGCCGCCTCCGCCGCCTACCAGATCGAGGGCGCCGCCCGTGAGGACGGGCGCGGACCGTCGATCTGGGACACCTTCTCCCGGACGCCGGGACGGGTGGCCTCCGGGCACACCGGCGACGTCGCCTGCGACCACTACCACCGGCACGTAGACGACGTCGCGCTCATGAAGTCGCTCGGCCTGGCCGCCTACCGGTTCTCCGTCGCCTGGCCGCGGATCCAGCCGGACGGCTCGGGCCCGATCAACCCGCGCGGCCTCGACTTCTACGACCGCCTCGTCGACTCCCTGCTGGCCGCGGGCATCGACCCGTACGTGACGCTCTATCACTGGGACCTGCCCCAGGCTCTGGAGGACCGGGGCGGCTGGGCGGCCCGCGACACCGCCTACCGCTTCGCCGACTACGCCACCGCCGTCCACGCCCGCCTCGGCGACCGCGTCCGCACCTGGACGACGCTCAACGAACCCTGGGTCGCGGCCTTCCTCGGCTACGGCAGCGGCGTCCACGCCCCCGGCAGGACCGATTCCGGCGACGCCTTCCGCGCCGCCCACCACCTGCTCCTCGCGCACGGCCTCGGCACCCGGGCGCTGCGCGAGGCCGGCGCCCGCGAGCTGGCCCTGACCCTCAACCTCTCGCCCGCCGTCGGCGATCCGGCCGCGGCCGAACGCGTCGACCTGCTGCTCAACCGCCAGTTCCTCGACCCGGCCCTGCGCGGGGAGATGCCCGAGGACCTCCTGAAGATCGTCGACCGGCACGCGGGCCTCGACCACCTGCACGACGGCGATCTCGCGCTGATCCACCAGCCGATCGACCTGCTCGGCATCAACTACTACTGCCCCCAGTACGTCGCCGACGTCCCCGGCACCCCCGCCGACCCCGCCTGGCCGGGCAGCGAGGACGTCTCCTTCGTCCACCCCGGCGGCCCCAGCACCGCCATGGGCTGGCCCATCGACCCCTCGGGCCTCACCACCCTGCTGACGCGCCTGTCCCGCGACTATCCCTCCGTCGGCCTGCTCATCACCGAGAACGGCGCGGCCTTCGACGACGACGCCCCCTCGGGTGACCGGGTCGCCGATCCGGACCGCGTCGCCTACCTCGACTCCCATCTCAGGGCGGCCCACGCCGCTCTGGCCGAGGGCGTGGATCTGCGCGGCTATCTCGTCTGGTCCATCCTCGACAACTTCGAGTGGGCCGAGGGCTACCACAAGCGCTTCGGCATCGTCCACGTCGACTTCACGACCCAGCGACGCCTGCCGAAGGACAGCGCCCTCTGGTACCGCGACCTCGTCACCACCGGTGTGATCCCCGGTGTGATCCCCGGCGTGATCCCCGGCTGAGCATCGGCGACGACCGGCCGGGACTCGCCGAAATCGAGTGTCAGTTCCCGTGGATCGGCGAGATCGAGGAGTTCTCGTCGCTGCGCGTCCTGGTCGGTCTCTCGAGTGACGGGTCATCTGCCGTGGCGGGTGCGCCGTGGTGGGCGCGGATGAGCGCGATCACGGTGTCGGCGGTGTGGTCGAGGTGGCTGCGGCCGTCGGGCAGCCGTGTCTCGGGGCTGATGTAGCTGCGCCGCCCCATGTGCGTGGCCGGGTCGAGCCGGTGCACGGTGATCTTCCCTGCGCGGCGGGCCCGGTTCCATCCGCTGAGGCGAAACAGCCGCCAGCGCTGAGGGAAGATCCAGGTGCCGCCCCGCTCGATCCAGTCGCCGCCGCTGGTGAGCTGATGCAGGTGATGGGCGTGGGTGAGATCGTTGGCGCCGTTGTGGAACCCGCCGATGGTGATCAGCAGGAGCGGGGTGCGCAGGTGGGCGCGTAGTTCTTCGACCGCGCCGGTGGCGACCTGGGCGCCGCCGCTGTAGCTGAGCAGCACCACGGGGATGGCGCTGCCTTGCCGGTGACCGGCAAGGCGCAGCTGGCAGGCGATCTGGGCGCCCACGGCGCGGTTGTACAGCGGGCGGTAGCGGCGGTCGGCGGCGACGAAGATCTGCATGACGTTGTGCAGGAACAGCAACAGTGCGATGTGGTGGCGAAGCCATTCCCACACGGGCCGGTTGACGAGCGGATCGGCCAGCGGGGAGTAGGGCTGTACCTGGCCCAGTACCCGTAGCTCCGGTGCTTTGGTGATCAGGGCCTGGACCAGTTGGCCGCCGTCGCGGGTGTCGCGGAAGCGGCGTTTCCCGATGCCGTCCAGATAGACCAGGTAGGCGTCCGGGGGGCGGTCGGGGTCGGCGCCTCGCGCGTAGGGCATGCCGTGGGGAAGCTCGCTGGTGGGGGCCCGCCAGCCGGCGGTGTAGGCCATCACCTCGTAGCGGGCGAGCAGGGCTTCGGCGAGCAGGATCAGTCCGAGTATCAGGATGAGGATGAGGGCGAGGAGTGGGAAGTCGCTCATGTGAGCAGCTTTCGGGTCTCGGTGGCGGTGATCGTTACGACCAGTCGCCGGACGATCTCGACGGCGGTGCCCAGTCCGGCTCCGGCGACGGCCACGCAGAGCGCGGCGGTCCACCAGCCCAGCCCTGTCGCCGCGGCGAGCGGGGCGGCCAGGCCGGCGCCGACCCCCACCAGGAGCAGCAGGTGCAGCAGGGGTCCGAGCAGGGGGAAGGCGAGGATAGCGGCGAGAACGAGCGGGGCGACCCGGCCGGGTGTCCAGATCAGCGCGGCCTGGCTCGATGGTGTGGCCGACAGCAGCGGTTCGGCGAGGATCGATGAGGTCACCGGCCACAGTGCGAACACGGCGCCCTCGACCAGGGCACCGGTCAGCAGGAGCTTGATCGCGACGAACCGCGACGCGCTGGGCCGGCGCGCTATCAGGGGCAGGATCCGTCCGGCGGACTCCGACAGCCCGGCGAGCAGCAGCAGGAGAATGACGGCGGGCGACATCAGTCAGCGCTCCCGCGGCGAACGCGGCGAATCCACCGAGTGGCCACCCCGGTCGTCCCGGCCGCTTCGGCTGCTCTGACCGCTTCGGCTGTTTTGGCTGTTCTGGTTTCCCCAGCTGCTTTGGCTGCTTCGGTGTAGGTAGTGTTCGAGTTCGTCGGTGGCGCGGAGATAGCCGCCGGCCTCGCGCTGGGCGGTTCGTAAGGTGGCGGCCGCGGTGTGGAAGGACGGTTCGTGCAGCAGGCGCCGGGCGAGGGCGTTCACCGCTCCCGGGGTGACGTCTTGAGGATGGATCGACAGGCCCGCGCCGAGTTCGACCACCCGCCGGGCCACCAGTGGCTGGTCGGCGCCGTGAGGGATGACCAGCATCGGAACTCCGGCGTGCAGGGCCTCGTTGACGCTGTTCATCCCCCCGTGGGTGATGAACAGCGCGGCGCGGGCCAGGACCTCTGGTTGCGGTACGAAGCGGCGGGCGAGCACGTTGGGCGGTAGCGGACCCAGCGAGGCCGGATCGGTGCGCCCGGTGGAGATGATCACGCTGGCGCCCAGCGGGGCGAGCGCGGTGGCGAAGGTGCGTAGTAGGTGCGGGTCGGCGTTGAACACCGTGCCCAGCGAGGCGTACAGCACCGGGGCGCGCAGGTGCTCGGCCGAGAACGACGGGTCGGGCGGGCGGGCGCCAAGGCTTGGGCCGACGAACCGGTAGGACGAATCGAAGGCCTCGGCGCCGAGCTGGAACGCGCGTGAGGTGAAGACCAGGTTCAGGGGCTGGCGGAGGTTGGCCAGGTCGATCAGGGGCAGGTCGCGGGTGTCGTAGCGGCGGGACAACTCCCACCGTGAGCGCAGGTAGCCCAGGACGTTGCGGGGCCGCCCGGCCGCGGCGGCCAGCAGTTTCCACGAGGCGTGGGCGGGGCTGGGCGCGTACCGGTTGAACGCGAACGTGGTGAACGTCGTCGCCGCCGCCACTCTGAGTTCGCGTGCGGCGACGGCGCCCCAGGGGCACAGGGCGCCGTGGACGATCAGATCCGGCTGCAGGCGGCGCAGGTCACCCAGCAGGGCGGGCAGCAGGTCAACGGCGCCGCGCGCCAGCCCGTCCAGCATCGTGAGCGGCGTCGGCGGATCGGGCAGCGGCTGGTCGCCGCCCGGATAAAGACGCACGCTCGCACCGGTGGCCTCGATCTCCGCGGAGAACGCGGGTGAGGTGTGGTAGGTGACGTGGTGGCCGCGGCCGACGAGTTCGGCGACGACCGGCAGGGTCGGGTTGATGTGCCCGTGCAGGGCGATGTTGAGGAAAGCGATGGTGCTCACCGGCCGGCCTCCCCGATGACGGTCCGTGCCCGGGTCAGGGCGGCCGGGGTCGCCGACGGGCCGTCGGTTCGATACAGGCCGGGCCCGTTGACGCACAACCCGTCGAGAAAGCGGCCCGCGGTGTGGGAGGCGGTACTGATCAACCGGCGGGAATGGCCGAAGTCCCACGGGGCGGGCCAGGTCTCGATACCGGTCGGGATCACGACGGTCGGAATCTGTTGCGACACCTCGTACAGGTCACGCTCGATCTGATGTTGCAACAGCAGCAGTCCTGCCCTGGCGGCGACCGCGCCGGCTCGCCAGGGCGGGCCGGTGGGGGGCGGGGACCAGCTTTTCTGCCCGGTCGACAGCACCACCACGCTGGCCGCTCCGGCCTGCAGGGCCGCTCGTACGGGGACGAAGGCGATCACTCCGCCGTCGACGAGCGTGCGGCCCTCTCGGTTCACCGGCGGCAGGATTCCCGGGATGGCCGCGCTGGCCAGGAGCGCGGACTGGAGGTCTCCGTGGTCGAGCAGTGCCTGGGCGCCGGTGGCAAGATCCATGGCGACCGCGGTGAAGGGGATTTTCAGGTGTTCGATCCGTGATGGCAGTGCGGCTTGGGTGATCAGTCTGCGCAGTCCGCGGTCGGCGAAGAGACTGGCTCGTGAGGACAGGTAGCCGAGAGGGAACACCTCGCGGCGGCGCGCGTGGGTCCACACCAGGTCCAGCCAGGGGGCGGCCTGGCCGGGGTGGGCGGCCGCGATCGCTCCGTTGAAGGCGCCCACCGAGGTTCCGATGATCAGGTCCGGGATGAATCCTCGCTGTTCCAGG
>NZ_JBPJUQ010000088.1:0-32468 GCF_051192615.1 Streptosporangium sp. G11 | reverse complement strand
CCGGCGCCTCGACCGCGGACGGCACCCAACTCACCCAGGCCACCTGCGGGACCGGCACCAACCAGCAGTGGAGGCTCGCGAGGGTCTCATAACCGAATGCGAAACCCGGCCACTGCCCGAAGACACTCCAAAATCGGGCAGTGGCCGGCCTTCGCATGCCCCAGCGGTTTTAGCATCATCTCGACACCCGGATCGCAGGCTATGTTCGCCGGACATCCGGATATCACGTATTAAAAAGGCACTTGTGACATCGTTGACATACAAAGCGCGTTCGCTGATATTCCGTGCTGGAACCCGATCGGTTCGTACGCCAGCCGGCCGAACCGAGGCAGTGACACCTGCGAAGCGTGCCGTGCTTTCGGTTTGAGCGTTCTACCGGCAGCTTGGGAGGCGCGCGTGCGGACCGCAACGGCGGGGTCCACCGGCGGGGTCCACCGGCGGGGTCCACCGGCGGTGAATCCCCGACGCCGGCGGCACGCCCGTCAGCGCCTGCTCCGGCAAGTGCCTGAACGCCACCGCGTACGGCACGCCACCGCAGATCTGAACCTGCGACGGCGCCACCAACCACTGGAGAACGCGCACGACGTGGCCGCCGCCGAACGGGCGGTGAGGGAACTGCTGGACCGTACCCCGGCACCGACCGCGCTGTTCACCATGAACAACCGGATCACCACCGGTGCCGTGCGGGCACTGCGGGGACATCCGTCGCCGCCGGTGTTGATCGGCTTCGACGAGCTGGACCTGGGGGACTTCCTCGGGGTCAGCGTGATCACGCATGACCCCGAGGAGATGGGGCGGTGGGCGGCGCAGCTGCTGCTCGACCAGCTCTTCGGTGACGTCTACGAATCGGCTCGGCATGTGGTGCTGTCGACCCGCCTCCTCGTCCGTGACTCGAGTGAACGTCCGCCGCCACGCGACATCGGCGGCTGATCGCCCGTGGCTCCGCTCCCCGGGTCGCCTCCGCGGGTGGCCGTCAGGGGGCGGCGTTGAGCAGATCGAGCGCGCTGTGCTGGCAGCTGTGGTTGGTGGGGACGAACGGACCGGCCCAGTGGCTGCCGTAGTTGTCGAGGCTGTCCCGGTTGCTGGCGTAGGCGGTGTTGGCGTTGCGCTGCAGGTAGGTGTTGTACGCGCCGCCGGTCACCGAGTTCAGGGCGCCGAGGCCGCGGATCGCCGCGCCCTTGAACGACGCTCCGTCACCGCTGCAGGTGTTGCTCTCGTTGGGTTCGCGCAGGATGCCGTTGGGGCTGAGGTAGCCGCTGGTGGTGAGAGCGTCGCCGATGCGGCGGGCCGTGCTGAGCGCGTTCGCGTCGCCGGTGAGCCTGTTGAGCTCCACCAGCGCGTTGATCAGCACGCCCTGGTTGTAGGTCCAGGTGGTGTCGCCGTTGTTGCGGCAGGTGCTCAGGTTGATGCCGTCGTTGACCAGGTTCGAGCCGTTGAGCATGCCGGTGCTCTGGAACCAGTTCCAGGCGGCCTGCGCCCGGCCGCGGTAGACGGTGTCCCCCGGGATGCGCTGGGACAACTCTGCGTTGAGCTGGATGTAGAGGCTGTTCTCGATGGCGTTCTTCTGAGCCCGGTCGGTCTTCCACCACACGCCGCCGCCGCAGCGGTTGTCCCAGTAGCTGTACATGAAGTCGGAGTCGGCCTTGGCGGTGTTCAGATAGCGGACGTCGCCGGTCACGTCGTAGGCGGCCATCCAGGCCAGCCCCCACCAGCCGGTGTCGTCGAGATACTCGTTGCGGAACTGGCCCTGCTGGGCGTTCAGATTCTTGTCGTAGGTGTTGGCGATCGCGTAGCCGTAGCTGCCCATGCCGCTGCGCTGGATGTTCTCGATGAGCGCGGTGAGCGCGTTGGCGCCGGTCCACCACCCGTTGCCGTCGAAGAGGCCGGTGCCGCGGTTGTAGCGCATCATCAGCGCGGTGGCCGCCGCGGTACGCCGGTCTCCGGCGTTCCAGGTGCTGCGTGTCCACGCCGTACAGGTGATCTCTGGCCGGTTGCCCGCTTTGCCGCAGGCGCGCAGGGCGCCGACGCCCTGGTTGGCCCAGTCATCGACGTTGAACATGGCGGTACGCGTGCCGGAGGCTCCGGCCGGGATCGTGGTGGAGCCGAGGCGGCTGTCGACCCAGGTGCGGCCGCCGTCGAACGAGCGGTCCAACCACACCTCGTCCGTGGTGGTGCCGCCGTCGACGGTGGCCCAGGCCATCGAGTCGGTGTCGTTGACGTGCACGGTGAATCGCCGCCCGTACAGGGTGCTGGAGACCGGCTGCCGGTCGGAGGGAGAGAGCGCCGGATCACGTCCGTCGCAGTAGCGGTTGCAGATCGTCGCGGCGGCTCGCGCCCCGGTGGCGCCGCTCACGGCCTGGGCCGGGCCGGCGAGGGCCGGCGCGGCCGTCGTCACGACGGTCAAGGCGGCCAGGACCGCCAGTCCGCGTAAGGACTTCATCATGGTTCCTCGATTCACTGTGATCGATTCCTCCCTTTCGACGCCGGCGGAACGATCGCGGGGAGCGGTCGAGGGCCGGCGGTGCGCGGCTCCGGTGTGGGGGGCCACCGGAGCCGCGCACCGGGTTGTCGGGAACGGGTGGCGCCGGTCGTCACCGGCTCGACCCGCTCACGCGGACGGCAGCGTCCAGCGTTGGGCGGTGGAGCCGTTGCAGTCCCACAGTTGCAGCCGGGTGCCGTCACTGCGCGCTGTCGCCCGCCTCCTGTGGCGCGACCGGCGCGTGCGGCTGCGCCTGCGTTCGATAGATGTCCCAGCCGGAGAAGTTGCCGTACTGCGCCTTCTGCCCGCCGGAGACGGTGTGCACCCGGTGGTCGAAGCCCCGACAACGCCCGTCGACGTCGCTGACCACGTTGGGATGCAGCAGCGAGTGGCAGGGCGCGGTGTAGAACACGACCTGCTGGTCGGTGGTGCCACCGGAGATCTCGATCTTGCGCGGCAGCTTGTTCCAGGCGTCCTTGGTGGCCTGCCGCGTCGCGTCGAAGTTCCAGTTCGGGTTCTCGGCGGCGCGGTTGGCCCTGGCGCCGTCGAGCGACACGTACGACAGGCCCACCTTCGCGTGCACCACCCGGTTGCCGGAGGCGTCGAAGGTGACGGAGCCGCCGTTGGTGAACGAGCCGCTGGAGGAGAACGGCCGGTCGAAGACCATGGTGAAGTAGAGGGTGTACGTCGGGCTGGACGCGCAGAAGTGCCCGGAGGTGATCGAGCCCTGGACCTCGGTGTCGCTCACCGCGGTGGAGGCGTCCACCGCGGGAGTCATCGTACGGACCAGCGCTGTGCCCCGGTGCCGTTGCACTCCCACAGCGCCACCAACGTCCCGTTCGCGGTCCCGCTCGCCGTCACGTCGAGGCACTTGCCCGACCCGGCGCCCACGACGGTGCCGTTCGTGGCGAACGTGAACCTCTGCGCCGCCCCGCCGTTGCACGTCCAGATCTGCACCTTCGTGCCGTTGGCCGTGCCGTTGCCGTTCACGTCCAGGCAGCGGTCGCCGTAGACGCGCAGCTCACCGGCAGCGGTGCGGGTCCAGCGCTGGTTGCTCCCGCCGTGGCAGTCCCAGATGTGCACCTGCGCGCCGGGAGTGGTGCTGACCCCGGAGACGTCCAGGCAGCGGTTGGACTGCGGGTTGGCCAGCGAGACGGCGATGCCGACCGGCGGGGCCACCACCGGGGCGAGACTGCCGGGCACGGACCGCAGCGCGGAGAACCAGCGCTCCGCCATCTTGGCGTAGCCGCCCGCGTTCGGGTGGAGACCGTCGGCGAGGTCGGCGACGGTGAACCCGGAGTGCATGTCGACCAGGTGGGTCATCGGCCCCTTCTGCGCGACGATGCCGGGGACGGCGGCGTTGAACGCCCGTATCCGCGACTCCACCGCGGGGTCGCCCGCCGGAACGATCTGCGCGACGAAGAGTTCGACCACCGGCGCGTTGGCCCGGATCTTGTCGATGAGCGCCGACAACCGGCCCGGCGCGCCCGCGACGTCGTAGTTCTGGTTCATGTCGTTGGTGCCGATGTGCAGCAGGATGGTGCGCGGGGCGGAGTTCCGCAGCCAGCCGACGATGTTCGCGTCGAGATCGTTGATCCGCCACCCCGAGTGGCCCTCGTGGTCGTGGTCGCCGAGGGTGGCCGGCCCGTTGAACCCGGACCCGACGAAGTCGACCGTGTACTGTCCTGACACCATCCGCTGCCACAGGTTGACGCGATAGCCGCCGGGCACGTTGAACCCGTCGGTGATGGAGTCGCCGAGCGGCATGACCCGCACGCCACCGTTCGACTCGGCCTGAGCCGGCGCGGCCGCCGCCATCGTCAACCCGGCGGCGGCGAGGGCGAACCCGAGCACGGCGGCCCAGAACCGCCTGGAGTTCCATCGCATGACTGATCCTTTCGTCCGCACCGCCCCCGGAGCGGGCCCCTTTCCGGCCCCGGCAGGCCGCCGGGGCCGGAAAGGGGCCCGCCGCGGCAGGGGCGGGTGCGTCGTGGGGGGTGGAAAGGGCGTGCCCAGCAAGGTCGAGCCGTGCGGCTCACACGGCGGGTGCGTCGTTCGGGGGTGGAAAGGTCCGCTGCCGGCCGGTACCGCCGACGCGGCCCACGATCAGGGCCGGGGTGCCACCGACGGTGCCCGGACCTTCGACGACGAAGGCGAGTCGCCGTCGAAGCTCGTCAGCCGGCTGGAGGACGTCGATGTCCTGGCTCGGTTTGCTCTCTCGGCGCGGCGGGCTCGGCGACCACCACTGACGCCGCGGTCGTGGTCGGTACGGTGAGTCCCGGGAGGATGAGGCACAGCGTGAGCGGAAGATGCCATCGTTTTCATCGTTACGGCTCCAGGATCGGACAGACGTACTGTCACCGGACCGACGGGACATCGAATGCCGTAAGCAAAGAGGAAATTACCAGCGTTTGTCAACGTTGTCTTCATGATTGTTAGAAGCGGCGACCGCCCTTTATGGCGGTGGCCACAGGCTTGTCGAAAGCGCGGATCAGGCCATGTGACCAGGCATTCGACAGCCGACCTTCGGGCGATCGCACGTCCGAGCGGGTGCGTCCGCCGGTCTCGGGCCTGCTCCCACAGGCTCGCGGCTCACGCCATTCCAAGTGGCGCCCCGACGAGAACGGCCGGAGGCGTTCACATGGGTGCCGTCTCGGCGTCGATCAGCGAGAAGGGGATGGTCGACCGCTTGGGGACCTCTTCCCCGCGGACCAGTGCCGGCAGGCGACCGCCCGCCTGCCCATCTCGCGCTGGTCCTGCTGGACGTGGACGAAGGCGGGTCCGCGGACCGGATCCACGGGGCTCGGCGCGAAGCGCGGCCATGGCGGGGCCGACGTGTGCGGTATACGCTCCGGGGCACTTCACCCCGAGCGGCGCACCCTCGCGAGACGAGATAGAGCTGTTATATCGTATTACGTGCGCTCAGGCCCCCCATGCGCGGCTCGGCGAGGCGCAGCTGCACTTGATACCGAAACGAGCGCGAAAGCAGGAACAGTGAAGAAGCTCCCCGTTCAACCGATCGAGTCCCACTCGGTCTCGGATCTGGTGACCACCGGGTTGCGACGTTCGATCGTCTCGGGAGACCTCGCGCCCGGCGAGACGTTCTCGCTGTGAAAGATCGCCGCGAAGCGCGCCCTCGTCGAGGTCACCGTCCCGGTCGAACGGGGTCAGCCCCATCACACAGGAACCGGACGGAAGGCCCACCGGCCGCGCGGCCGGCTGTACGTCCTGAATCATGCGTTCTTTTCCCTCAGTGTCCTCCGCCCATGAGAATGGGCATCGGGTCGGGCAGGTCGGACTCGAGCGCCCAGGCACGATCGGAGAGCTCCTCCACCGTGGCGCCGTCGCGCCGGGCCTCGAGAAGCGCCTCCGGGTCGAAGGAGGGACCGACGGAGGGACCGACGGAGGGACCGACGGAGTCGGCCGCGTACTCCGGTCCCTTCATGTAGGCGGTGGCGTCGTTCGGCTCCTCGAACCGGTCGATCTGCATCTCGACCATGTTCCCGTCGGGGTCGCGGTAGTACATCGAGGTGGTGACGCCGTGCGCGATGCAGACCGCCGGCAGGACCCCCTGGTCGCGCAGCAGGACGTACCTGGCGAGCAGGTCGTCGATGGAGTCGAACGTGTACGCGACGTGATGCATCGCGACCGTGTCGGGCGTCTTACGCTGGAGCGGGACGGGCGGGTGGATCAGGGCGACCCGGTGGTGCTCCTCATCGAAGGTGATGAACGAAAGGGCGTCGTCCTGGTAGACGACGTGACCGTCGAGGACGGTGCAGTACCAGTCACGCATCTCCTGCGGCTGGGCCGGCTGGAAAACGACGCGGGCGAACTTCGGGCTCGCGGACATGGCAGATCTCCCTGGACTCTTCCGCCTGAAACGCACAGGCGGCGTCGACATCGCTCTTGGTGCTTCGAGAGCCTGTAATAGTGCACCGCCGTAGCAGTGATATGTGATAACAGAAAGCCTCTGAAGCGAGTTCTTTTGGCAGGCCGGGGTTTCCGGCCCGTTACGACGTCGTGTCAACGGGCCGGTGGCGCGTCGAACGCATACGCCAGGTCCGGCGTCGATCTTCGCGCAGGTCGGTCGCAAGCGCGCGTGAACTGATTCGCGCAGGTCGGTCGCAGGCGCGCGTGAGCTGACGGGCAAGAACCGGGAAGGAGGCGCCGGCCGTCATCGGGCCCCGCCGCCGACGCCGATCACAGTCGACGCGCCGCGCCCTGCCGCGGAGCGTCCCCGAGGCCGCGCCACAGGCCGCGACCGGTGGCCGGCAGGGATCAGCCGGCGCGTGGAGCGGCTGTGGTGGCGACGCCGAGATGGTCAGTCGGCGACGGCCGCGATGCCCTGCTGGGCGATCTGCTCGTTCGTGTCCAGGTGGATCAGGACCGCTTGAGCGGCACGGCCGGGATCACGTTCCGCCACCGCGGCGAGAAGCTCCGCGTGCGCGGCCTCCCGCCTGCGGGGTTCGTCGGGGTCGCCGTCGCGGCCGCCGGAGGCGAGCCGCACGTAGCGTTCGGCCGCGTGCCAGAGCATGCCCAGCATGCGCAGGTCCCAGCCGGTGGCCGCGGGGCGCAGCAGATCGAGGTGGAACTCGTGATGGGCCTCGTAGATCTCCTCGAGCCCGAGGCTCTCGTCACCGAAGACGGCCAGATGGGCCGTGAGCCGGGCGTGATCACGGTCGGTCAGCAGCAGGCAGGCCCGCCCGGCGAGTTCCGGTTCGATCTGCCGGCGCAGGCGGTAGATGGCGCGCAGGTCCTCATGGCTGAGCGGGGCGACCGTGGCGCTTTTCCCGCGAGCGGTGATGATGAGCCCCTGGCTCTCAAGGTGGTGCAGGGCCTCACGCACGGGGATGATGCTGACCCCGAGGCGACCGGCGATCTCACGGAGGGAGAATTCCTGCCCCGGGCGCAGGTCGGCGGCGAGGATGGACCGGCGGATCTCCTTCGTCACCTGCTCGACCACCGACAGTGGTTGCACGCGGCGTACGCCGGTCGTGCTCGCTCCAGCCACGATGGCCCTCCCCCCGGGCAGCCTCTGCAGGCCTTGCCGGCACGCCGATGTTATCAGTCATATCACTGCTGTGTTCTCGGCCTTCCCCCGGCGGCCCGCTGCAGGAGCGGGGTGATGCGGTACTCGACCATCTGGCGCATGACGAGAGCGGTATTGGTGCGCTCCACACCGGGGTTGTCGAGAATCTGACCCGCGATCCGGTACAGATCATCGGCGTCGGTGGCCACCACGTGGACCAGGAGATCGCTCTCGCCGGTCAGGCCGTGCACCTGGAGGACCTCGGGAATGGCGGCGAGCGCGGCGGCGACCTCGTCGAGCCGCCGCTGGACGACGCGGGTGGTCACGAAGGCGGTCAGCGGGTAGCCGAGCGCGGCCGGGCTGATGCGGCGCTCGAAGGAGCCCACGGCGTTGGTGCGGTCCAGTGCGGCCAGTCGTGCCTGAACGGTGTTGCGGCTGAGGCCGGCCTGGTCGGCGAGCGCGACGGCGGTGGCCCGGGGGTGCGCGGTAAGGGCGAGCAGGAGCCTGGCATCGGTGGAGTTCATCCGCGCGGAATCGGGCACGATGCACACCTTTCCAAGGAGTGAGGAGGGGAAATTGGGCGTCCTGCACTGTTATCACACAGGCTCTTGCGCACATTCTGCCCAGCTGGTGTGCTTAATCGCAACAACTGCCCGCCAGGTGATCCGCCTACGGCCGCGATCCGGCCACTTCCCAGCGGACGCCGCCCGTGGCAGTTCTTCGTTCGTGCCGTGCCCGGCACGCCTTCCCTGTCGCTTCCCGACCACTCGGCTCGCTCCGGCGAGCGCAGGTCGCGAGGAGGTCCGTTCCGTATGACCACTGCCCCAGCTCAAGCCGCCGCCTTCCGCACTCCCGACGACGGCTCCTCCGACTTCGACGTCCTGCGCGAGGTCGAGAACCGTGTGCTGTGGCTGTCCAGCGCCATCGTGCACCACGCCAACCGGGTGCGCCCCAATCCCAGCGGGCTCAAGGTGGGGGGCCACCAGGCCTCGTGCGCCTCAATGGTGTCGATCATGACGACGCTGTGGTTCCGTCACCTACGGCCCGAGGACCGGGTGTCGGTCAAACCCCACGCCTCGCCGGTCCTGCACGCCATCAACTACCTCCAGGGAAACCTCGACGCCGGGTTCCTGCCGACCCTGCGCGCGTTCGGCGGACTGCAGAGCTACCCGAGCCGCTCGAAGGACCCCGACCCGGTCGACTACTCCACCGGCTCCGTCGGCATCGGAGCCACCGCCACCATCTGGGGAGCGATCGCCCGCCGTTACGCCTCCGAGGACGCCGGCACCGCGGCGGGACGGCAGTACGCACTGATCGGCGACGCCGAGCTGGACGAGGGCGCGGTCTGGGAGGCCGTGCTGGACCCGCAGGTCGCCGAACTCGGTGAGCTGGTGTGGATCATCGACCTCAACCGGCAGTCCCTGGACCGGGTCGTGCCCGACATCGCCGCGGACCGCCTGCAGGGCATGTTCGCCTCGGCCGGCTGGCAGGTGCTCACTCTCAAGTACGGGACCCTGCTGGAGGAGCTGTTCACCCGCCCCGGCGGCGCGCAGCTGCGCCGGCGCATCGACGCGATGCCCAACCCCGAGTACCAGCGGCTCCTGCGCTGCTCCGCCGACGAACTGCGCGAACGCCTGCCCGGCGCCGGCGCCGACGCCCGGTCGATCGCCACGCTCGCGGAACAGCTGGACGACACGACCCTGATGCAGGCCCTGCGTAATCTGGGCGGGCACGACCTGGCCGCACTCGACGACGCGCTCGCCTCCGTCGACGACCACCGGCCCACCGTGATCTTCGCCTACACCGTCAAGGGCTACGGCCTGCCCACCCAGGGCCACCCGCAGAACCACTCCTCGCTGCTGACCGAGGCCCAGATCAACGAACTGGCCACCCGGATCGGCGCCGATCCGGCCCGTCCCTGGGACGCCTTCCCCTCCGACTCGGCGGCCGGACGCCTGTGCGCCGGGGCCGCGGCGCGGCTGCGCCGGGACCCGGTCGAGGCCACGCCCCCCTCGGCGGTGCCCACCGACATCGGCCGCACCCCCACCGGCACCGCGACCACCCAGGCCGCCCTCGGCCGGGTCCTGCTCGACCTGACCCGCGCCGCCCCGGAGACGGCCCGCCGCATCGTCACCGTCAGCCCGGACGTCAGCTCGAGCACCAACCTGGGCGGCTGGGTCAACAAGGTCGGGGTCTGGGCACCCACCGAGCGTGTCAACTGGTTCCACGACGACGCCGAAACCCTGCTGCACTGGCGTGAGAAGCCCACCGGCCAGCACATCGAACTCGGCATCGCCGAGACCAACCTCGTCGGGCTGCTCGGCGAGCTCGGCGCGACCTGGAGCCGCTGGGGCAAGCCGCTGCTGCCCATCGGCGTGCTCTACGACCCCTTCGTCCAGCGCGCCCTGGAACCCTGGTCCTTCGGCATCTACGCCGGCGGCCAGTCCATCCTCGTCGGCACCCCCTCGGGGGTCACCCTGGCCCCCGAGGGCGGCGCCCACCAGTCCATCACCACCCCCTCCCTCGGCATCGAACAGCCCGGCTGCACGACCTGGGAGCCGGCGTTCGTCCTCGACACCGAGTGGGCCCTGCTCGCCGCGATGGCCCGCCTGGGCAGGCCGGACGGCGGCTCCGCCTACCTGCGGCTGTCCACCCGGCCCGTCGACCAGTCCCTGGCCGCGGTGCCCGCCGATCCGGCCGCCCGCGAGCGCCGCCGCCGCCAGGTCGTCGCCGGCGCCTACCCGCTGCGCCGCACCGAGCGCCCCCGGGTCACCATCGCCGCCATGGGCGCCGTGGTCACCGAGGCCCTGGCCGCGGCCGACCGTCTCCAACGGCAGGGCATCGCGGCGGACGTCGTCTGCGTCACCAGCCCCGGCCTGCTCTTCCAGGCCCTCGACGCCCGCTCCGGCCACGGCCACGCCGACACCTGGATCCTCGACCAGGTCTTCCCCGCCTCGCGCGCCACCCCGCTGGTCACCGTCCTGGACGGCCACCCGCACACCCTGGCCTTCCTCGCGGGCATCCAACGGGTCCCTCTGCGCACGCTGGGCGTGACCCGCTTCGGTCAGTCCGGCTCGCTGGAGGACGTCTACCGCCATCACGGCATCGACACCGACAGCGTCGTCCGCGCCGCCCTCGACCTGACGGAGTGATCCCACTTCGGGAAGCCGGAGCGCACTCCCCCGTCATCGACACACCCACCTCGCCTCAGTCCTTGATCTCGCAGATCACCGCACCCGAGGTGACGGTGGCGCCGACCTCGGCGGTCAGGCCCTTGACGGTGCCCGCCCTGTGGGCGTTCAGGGGCTGTTCCATTTTCATGGCCTCCAGGACGACGACCAGGTCGCCCTCCTTGACCTCCTGGCCGTCCTCGACGGCGACCTTCACAATCGTGCCCTGCATGGGCGAGGCGAGGGTGTCGCCGGACGCCACGGGGCCGGACTTCCTGGCCGCGCGGCGCTTGGGCCTGGCGCCGGTGCGGGCGGGGGACATGCCCAGGGAGGACGGGAGGGAGACCTCCAGGCGCTTGCCGCCGACCTCGACGACGACCGTCTCGCGGGCCGTCTCCTCCGCCTCGGCGTCGGCGGGGGCGGCGAACGGCTTGATCTCGTTGACGAACTCCGTCTCGATCCAGCGGGTGTGGACCGTGAACGGGCCGGTGGAGCCGGTCAGCTCCGGCGCGAACGCCGGGTCCCGCACGACCGCGCGGTGGAACGGGATGGCCGTCGCCATGCCCTCGACCTGGAACTCCTCCAGGGCGCGGGCGGCCCGCTCCAGGGCCTCCTTACGGGTGCGGCCCGTGACGACCAGCTTGGCGAGCAGGGAGTCCCAGGCCGGGCCGATGACCGAGCCGGACTCCACGCCCGCGTCCAGGCGGACACCGGGACCGGACGGCGGATCGAACCTGGTGACGATGCCCGGCGCCGGCAGGAAGCCGCGGCCCGGGTCCTCGCCGTTGACGCGGAACTCGAAGGAGTGACCGCGCAGCACCGGGTCGCCGTAACCCAGCTCCTCGCCGTCGGCGATGCGGAACATCTCGCGGACCAGGTCGATGCCGGCGACCTCCTCGGTCACCGGGTGCTCCACCTGGAGGCGGGTGTTCACCTCAAGGAAGGAGATCGTGCCGTCCTGGGCGACCAGGAACTCACAGGTGCCGGCACCTTCGTAGCCGGCCTCCTTCAGGATCGCCTTGGAGGCGCGGTACAGCTCGGCGACCTGCTCCTCGGAGAGGAAGGGCGCGGGAGCCTCCTCGACCAGCTTCTGGTGGCGGCGCTGCAGGGAGCAGTCACGGGTGGAGACGACGACCACGTTGCCGTGCCTGTCCGCCAGGCACTGGGTCTCCACGTGGCGAGGGCGGTCGAGGTAGCGCTCGACGAAGCACTCTCCGCGCCCAAAGGCGGCGACCGCCTCGCGCACCGCGGAGTCGTACAACTCCGGGACCTCTTCCAGCGTCCGGGCGACCTTGAGGCCCCGCCCGCCACCGCCGAAGGCGGCCTTGATCGCGATCGGCAGTCCGTGCTCCTCGGCGAAGGCGACGACCTCGCCGGCGCCGGAGACCGGGTCGCGGGTGCCCGCGACGAGCGGGGCACCCGCGCGCTGGGCGATGTGGCGGGCCGCCACCTTGTCGCCGAGGTCGCGGATGGCCTGCGGGGGCGGGCCGATCCAGTTCAGGCCGGCGTCCAGGACCGCCTGCGCGAACTCCGCGTTCTCCGAGAGGAATCCGTAACCCGGATGGACGGCGTCCGCGCCGGACTCGCGCGCGGCGTCGAGGACCTTCTCGATGTCCAGGTAACTGGTGGCCGGAGTGTCACCGCCCAGGGCGAACGCCTCGTCCGCGGCGCGGACGTGCACGGCGTCCCGGTCCGGATCGGCGTAGACGGCCACGCTCGCGATACCGGAGTCCCGGCAGGCTCGGGCCACCCGGACGGCGATTTCGCCACGGTTGGCGATGAGCACCTTCGTCAGCATGTCGCCTCCGTCATGTCCGGCGGGGTGGCGCCGATCCGATCGACGGTCTCCACGATCCGGTCCTCGGCGATGACGGTGGCCACGATCCGGGACGGGGTCTGGTGCAGGCCCGGGTGAATCACTTCGTGGCCGGCGTCGCGCAACGCCCGGGCGATGACCTTGGCGCCGCGGTCATGGCCGTCGGGTCCCGGCTTGGCGATCACCACGTGAGCGCGCGGCGCCGACGCGGAGGCGGCGCGACGCGCCGCCTTTTGGACGGTTTTCATGGTCTCTCCGATCGGGCGTCTAGCGAGGGAGGGCGGAGGCGAGCCAGCCGGCGGGGCCGTAGGTGTGCGGTGCGCGCGGGAGAAGGCCGGGTGAGGCCCAGGTACCGGCGCGACGGGGAACCGGGGCCGGGCCCGCCGCAGCGGCGAGGGACAGCACCGCCACCATGGCGGCGAGCTCCTCCACGGTCGGGTCGCCTCGGACAACCTTGATCGTCATGTCCACTTCCTGGGCCTAGAGGGGGATGTTGCCGTGCTTCTTCGGAGGCAGGGACTCCCGCTTGGTGCGCAGCTGCCGCAGGCCGCGGACGATGTGGGCGCGGGTGTCGGACGGCATGATCACCGCGTCGATGTACCCGCGCTCGGCCGCGACGTAGGGATTGAGGAGGGTGTCCTCGTACTCCCGGATCAGCCGGGCGCGGACCGCCTCGGCGTCCTCCCCGCTCGCCTCCGCCTCGGCGATGGTGCGGCGGTGCAGGATGTTGACCGCGCCCTGCGCGCCCATGACGGCGATCTGGGCGGTCGGCCAGGCGAGGTTGAGGTCGGCGCCCAGGTGCTTGGAGCCCATGACGTCATAGGCGCCGCCGTAGGCCTTGCGGGTGATGACCGTGATCAGCGGGACGGTCGCCTCGGCGTAGGCGTAGATCAGCTTGGCGCCGCGGCGGATGATGCCGTCGTGCTCCTGGTCCACGCCCGGCAGGAAGCCGGGGACGTCCACGAAGGTCACGACCGGGATGTTGAAGGCGTCGCAGGTCCGCACGAAGCGGGCGGCCTTCTCGCTGGCGGTGATGTCGAGGCAGCCGGCGAACCGCATCGGCTGGTTGGCGACGATGCCGACCGGGTGGCCCTCGACCCGGCCGAACCCGGTGACGATGTTCGGCGCGAACAGCGCCTGTGTCTCGAAGAAGTCGGCGTCGTCGAGGACGTGTCCGATCACCGTGTGCATGTCGTACGGCTGGTTGGCGCTGTCCGGGACGAGGGTGTCCAGCTCCAGGTCCTCGTCGTTGACGGACAGGTCCGCCTCATCGGGGAAGACCGGGGCCTCGGAAAGGTTGTTGGACGGCAGGTACGACAGCAGCTGCTTGACGTACTCGATGGCGTCCTTCTCGTCGCCCGCCATGTGGTGGGCGACACCGGAGGCCGTGTTGTGGGTGCGGGCGCCGCCCAGCTCCTCGAAGCCGACGTCCTCGCCGGTCACGGTCTTGATGACGTCCGGTCCGGTGATGAACATGTGCGAGGTCTGATCGACCATGACCGTGAAGTCGGTGATGGCCGGGGAGTAGACCGCGCCGCCCGCGCAGGGGCCGACGACCAGGCTGATCTGCGGGATGACACCGGAGGCGTGGGTGTTGCGGCGGAAGATCTCACCGTACGCGCCCAGCGAGGCGACCCCCTCCTGGATCCGCGCGCCGCCGGAGTCGTTGATGCCGATGACCGGGCACCCCGTCTTCAGGGCGAAGTCCATGACCTTGACGATCTTCTGGCCGTAGACCTCGCCGAGGGCGCCGCCGAAGACGGTGAAGTCCTGCGAGAACACGGCGACGGGCCGCTCGTCCACCGTGCCGTAGCCGGTGACGACACCGTCCCCGTACGGGCGGTTCCTCTCCAGCCCGAAGTTGGTGGAGCGGTGCCGGGCGAACGCGTCGAGTTCGACGAAGGAGCCCTCGTCGAGCAGCGACTCGATCCGCTCACGGGCCGTCAGCTTGCCCTTGGCGTGCTGCTTCTCGACGGCGCGCTCCGAGCCCGCGTGGGTCGCCTCGTGGGTA
The DNA here is from genome assembly GCF_051192615.1 of Streptosporangium sp. G11. NCBI lineage: Bacteria > Bacillati > Actinomycetota > Actinomycetes > Streptosporangiales > Streptosporangiaceae > Streptosporangium > Streptosporangium sp. G11. The sequence goes on along the minus strand of NZ_JBPJUQ010000088.1, from coordinate 17,963 downwards.
CGGCGCCGGAGGTCCGCGAGCTTGCCCGCGGTCGTGTGAATGTCATGGTCGTTCGCCCGTGACGGCTCGACCGTCATCGTTCACTCCCGTTCTGGTCGGTGTGGCCGTCCCGTCGCCGTACCGGCCGACGGCACAGGATGTTCGAAAGGCGCCCCGGACGCTCGCCTCCGTCGATTTCCCGCGCGATCCGATAGGCGGAACGCTCGATCTCGGACTTCCGGAACCCCTGCTCGATCGCCGCGACAGCGCCGCCGCGGTCTTCGACGGCCCGCAGACCGGCGGCGATCGCGGTACGCACGTACTGCCTGGCGTTGGCGAGGGTGAACGCGATCTCCTGCACGGGCGTGACTCCCGCCTCGGCCATGTGGTGGCCGGAGATGGAGAGTCGATCGAGTCGATCGCGACGCCGACCTTGCCCACCTCGCCCTGGGCGACGGCCTCGTCGGAGTCGTAACCCCTCTGCGTCGGCAGATCGAACGCCACGCTCAGGCCGCCCGTGCCCGCGGCGACGAGTTGGTGGTACCGGGCGTTGGACTCCTGCGCCGTGCCGAATCCGGCGTACTGCCGCATCGTCCACGGCCGCCCCGTGTACATCGACGGGTGCACGCCCCGCGTGAACGGAAACCGCCCCGAGGAGCCCAGGTTCTCCCGCGCGTCGAACCGCTCCGGCGCGGAGTCGTCGTGGACGGGCCGAACGGGAAGTCCCGACTCATCGCGCACGACGTCTTCCACGCCGCCACCTCCCACCGCGTGGCACTCAATACTGTTATCACGGTACTCAGTACCACCCCCCTGGGCAAGTGATGCCCGAGCGTCGAACCAGGGAAGGATGAGCCCATATGAGCAGAGGATCCACGCGGGACCGACTCGCACAGGCCGCGTTCGCTCTCTTCGACGAACGCGGATATGAGCAAACGACCATCGACGACGTCGCCGAGCGGGCCGGCGTGGGGCGCACCACGTTCTTCCGGCACTACCGGTCCAAGGAAGAGGTCATCTTCCCCGACCACGACCGTCTGCTGACGGCGATCAGAGAGCGGCTGGCCGGCTCCACGCACGCCACCGCACTGGTGGCCGTCTCCGACGCGGTCCGGCTGGTTCTGCTCCACTACCTCGACGAGGGCGACCTGGCCCGGCGCCGGTACGCGCTCACCAGCAAGGTGCCCGCCCTGCGCGAGCGGGAGATCGTCAGCGTGGCCCGCTACCAGCGCCTGTTCCGCGAGTTCATCTCGGACTGGATGGGCGACACCGGGAAGCCGGCGTCCCTGAGGGCCGAACTCATGGCGGCGAACGTGGTCGCCGCCCACAACCACGTGCTGAGACGGTGGCTGCGGGGCGAATCGGCCGACCCCGTCGCGGAGGTCGACGAGGCGATGCGTGAGGTGATCGCCCTTTTCCCCGTCCCGCCCGTCGAAGCCTCCGCGCGCACGGCGACCGGCGACAACGGAACCACTGTCGTCGTCCTGAGGAGCGGAGCGGACATCGACGCGCTGCTACCTTCGCTCCGACGCCTCATGCGGGACGCGGCCGACCCGTGACGAGCCGCCGGCGGAGGGCGGTCGCGAGCGCGGCGAGGGTCCGTAAGGGTGTTCTCATGTCCTCATTCCTTCGTTCACCTGGCAGGTGCCACGGAGAGCGGGTGAGCGGTTCTTCACCTCCGGTCCGGCTAGGGGCCGGTCCGGCCTCGGATGATGCGGGCGATCGTGTCCGGATCGGCCTTGGGTTTGCGGTCCTCGGCCAGCAGGCCGTTGCGCTCCCGCGCGGTGTCGGTGAGCTGGGTGTAGCAGAAGCCGGCCAGGTCCCTGGCGGCGTGCACGGCCTCGAGCAGCGCGCCGAGCCGCTCGGGGAGTTGCCCGGGTGAGCCGGTGACTCCGTAGCCGGCCCAGGTGGTGGGGTCGTCGGGGGCGTGGGTGAAGCCGCCGAACTCGCTGAGCACCACCGGCACCGAGGGCGCCGCGTCGCCGATGGCGAGCCGGCGGCCACTGGATCATCCGCTGTCGATGGTGTGGCCGACACGGGCCGCGTCGGAGTATCGGTCTCGGATCGCGTCGGGGTCATGAGTGTAGTCGTGGATGCCGAGCAGGTCGCCGCTGACGTATTCCCAGCCGTCGTTGCCGATCACCGGCCGGGTCGGGTCGAGCGCCTTGAGCAGGTGGTACAGGCCGCGCACGGCGTAGCGCTGGGCGGCGGAGTGCGCCAGGTGCGGCACGCCCCAGCTCTCGACCGGGCTGACGTCATGGGGCCGGCGCGACGGCGTCGCAGGACTCGAGTGCCCGCGATGAGGGCGACGGAGACGGCGCGGCGGCGGGTGACCGGCGCGAGAGCAGATATCCCGTCAGCGCGGCGAGCAGGCCGGCCAGGCCGGCCGCCGCGAAGCCGCCCGCCGGCACGGACGCGTCGATCGCCACTCCCACGACCGGGGAGCCGAGCGCGAACCCCGCGCTCGCCGCCGAGGACTGCAGGCCGGTCGCCTCACCTCGCACACTGGCCGGCGCCAGCCGGCTCACCGCGTCGGAGACCGTGGAAAGAGTCGGCGCGGTGAGCAGCCCGGCACCGATGACGGCTACACACAGCCAAGGCCAGTCATGGGCGAGTCCGGCCGGAATCGTCACCAGCCCGAGCAGGCCGAGCAGCAGCCAGGTGGGCATCGGCCGGGACAGCGCTCCGTACACCAGACCGCCCACGACGGACGTCACCCCGAACACGGCGACGACCACGGCCGCCCACGAGACCTGACCGGCTTCTTGAAGGGTGGCGACGATGGCCAGGTCGACGCCGCTGAGCAGCATCGCGACGCCGAACCCCATCGTCAGAACAGCGACCATGCGCACGCCCAGCCACTCTCTGCGCCGGGGCCGGCCCGCCGCCTCGCCGTCCGCCTCGTCCTCGGCCCGCAACGGCGGGTTGAGCAGGGCGATCCCTGCCCCGCCGACGACGATCGCGGCGCCCACTCCCCACGCCACCACGCCGGGGGAGATCTTCGCCGCGCACAAGATCACCACCGTCGGCCCCACTATGTACGACAGCTCGCCCAGCACCGACTCCAGCGCGAACGCCGCCCGCCGCTGCCCCGCCGTCGTCATCGCGGCGATCGCCTGCCTGGTGACCGATTGGACCGGCACCATCAGCAGACCGGCGGCGAAGGAGGCACCCAGCAAGATCACGTACGGTAGCACGGGCAGGGCCAGCCAGAACACGAGCTGCGGCACGACCGTGGCCAGCAGCACGGCACGCAGGCCCCGCCGGTCGATCATCCGGCCCAGCAGGGGCCCGCCCAGCGTGACACCGGCGGTGAGCGCCGCCACCAGGGCTCCCGCCGCCGCGTAACTCATGTCGAGGGCGATGACGACGTACATCGTCAACGCCATCGCGTCCGCCGTGATCGCGGCACGAGCGAGCAGCGAAATGCCCAGCAGCGGCGTCATCCCCGGCACCGCGAGCACCTGTCGAAATCTGATCACTGTTTTGACGCTAGATCACCCGGAACGCCATAGGAAGCCGTCAATTCGTTGGAGCAGGCATAATGAACGCTTATGGCACGTGATCTCGACACCGCACTGCTGCGATCGTTCGTCACCGCCGTGCGAGCGGGCAGCATCAGCCGTGCGGCGGCGGCGCTCGGCCGCACCCAGCCCGCGCTCAGCCAGCAGTTGCGCAGGCTCGAGAGGGCCGTCGGCAGTCCGCTGCTGCACCGGGCGCCGTCCGGCGTCTCGCCGACCCGGGCGGGCGAGGAACTGCTGCCCTACGCCGAGCGCATTCTCGCGCTGTCGGCACAGGCACTCACCGAGACAGGACGCGCGCTCACCGGGCATTGCGGGGTGGGACTCCTCGAAGATCTCGCCGCTTCCCGCCTTTCCCAGGCGCTCGCCGACCTCGCGCGACTGCACCCCGGCGCGACGCTGGAGGTGCTCAGCCTTTCCAGCGCGGCGATGCGGGAAGCCTACGACACGGGCCGCGTCCAGCTCGTACTCGACGAGGCCCCGGATCTTCCCTGGCCGCCGCGCTGGACGGTGCGTCTGCCGCTGGTCTGGGCGGTCGGGCAGGGTGTCGCCACCGACGCCGATCCGCTGCCGGTGGTGCTGTTCTCGAACACATGCGCCTGGCGGACGTCGGTGCTGGAAGCGATGGAGGGCACGGGGCGCCGCTGGCGGGTGGCGTTCGAGAGCAACAGTCTCGCCGGAGTGCTCGCCGCGCTACGGGCCGGGCTCGGAGTCGCGGCGCTCCTGCCCGCCAACCTCGAGCCGGCCATGGCCTGCCACGACGCGGCCGCGTTGCCCGCTCTGCCGGACGTCGAACTCGGCCTTGCCCGCCACCCCGGCACCGAAGGTGACGCGCTCGTCGACGCTGTGGAGACCGCCCTGCGGCGGATGATCTGAGCCGCACACCCCGGGCGCCGACCATCTCCACACCCTGAACAGCCGCAACAACCTCGCCTACTCCTATCGGGTGACGGAGGCGATCACCCTGTACAAGGCGACGCCGCCCGATTGCGAGCGGGTGCTGGGAGCGAGCCATCCGACGACCCAGAAGGTCCGGAACCACTACGCGACGGCTCGTGCGGCCGCGAGCTCGCGCCCCGCGTGGTGGCGGCGCGTGTTCGACATCCGGCGGCGTGAGCGCTGATCGACCAGGTCGGGTGAATCGCGAACAAGCCAGAATGATCAGTGTTCACCACACGCCGCCGACCAGAACGCCGCCATCTTCCGGCTGTCGTGCACATCGAGCGTCCATTGCGCGAACCGACTCGTCATGGTCTCTCCTCCTTCGTGGTTCAGACCTCGCCTCTTACCCGCTTCGCCGAACTCACCCGCCTTGAGCGTCAGCGTTTGACGACGATCTTCCATTGGCGCGACGCCGCGCCACCTACCCCGCAACACCGCGATTACCTGCTCCCACGACGGTCCGGGAGCACGCGCTGGACGACGCGAACGTGCCCACCGGCGAGATCGCCTCTTCGTGCTGTGAGAACGAGCGGCTCCGCGCGCTCCGCAACCGTCCCATCAGCACGGACACGACCTGAAAGACCAAAATGATCAGCCGGAACCGGGCCGTGGACCCAGGCTCGGTGATCGGGTGCCGAAGACGGCCCGCCCCGAGTGCCGGACCCGGAACTCCGACACTCGGGGCGGAGTCCCGGGTCCGAGGCGACGGTTCAGGCGAGGATCTGGACGTACCCGTCGGTTCCGTGAACGCGGATCCGCTGCCCGTCCCGGATCAGCCGGGTGGCCCGCTCCACACCCACGACGGCCGGCAGGCCGTACTCCCGCGCGATCACCGCCCCGTGCGTCATGAGGCCGCCCACCTCCGTCACCAGTCCGGCGACGGTGACGAACAGGGGGGTCCAGCTGGGGTCGGTGTAGGCGGTGACCAGGATGTCGCCCGCCTCAAGGTCGGCCTGCGCCATGTCCATGACGACACGGGCACGGCCCTCGACGGTCCCGGCCGAGACCGCGAGGCCGGCCAGCGCGCCGGGCGGGGCGTCGTCACGCCGATACCGGCCGGTGATGGCCTCGCCGTCCGATGTGAGGACCCTGGGCGGTGTGAGCGCCTCGTACGACCGGAACGCCTCCCGCCTTTCCAGGATGAGTTCGGCGTCCACGTCGCCGGTGCGCACGACTTCTCGCAACTCCGGGAACCGGAGGAAGAAGATGTCTTCCTTCTCGCGCAGGGTGCCGGAGCGGACGAGGCGATCGGCTTCCCGCAGCAACGCCTGCTTGTAGGCGAAGTAGCGGCTGACCATGCCGTATTTGGGGTACTCCCGGTATCCGGCGAAGGTGCGGACGCGGTCGATCATCCGCTTGGTCTCCTCGGCCTTCTGCTCCCCGTCGGGCAGGGCGCGCAATCGCGTCAGAAGTTCCTGTTCTTTCCGTTGTGACTCCAGGCGTCCCTGTTCGAAGTGTCGTTTGCCGGCGCCCGGCTCGAAGTTCCTGATGTTGCCGAGGAGGGTGGGCACGAGCGTGGCGGGACGCTCGCTCCAGCGCGTTCTGGTGATGTCGATCTCGCCTGCGCAGCGCATGCCGTACTCGTCGAGGTAGCCCCGGATGGCGTCACGTGCTTCCCGTCCGCCGGCCAGCCCGGCCAGCTCGTTCAGGAAGCCGTCGCCCTCCCGGCCTTCGTCCACGACGCGGTGCAGGAACCTCACGACGTCCGCGTGCGGCCGGATCGTGTCCGCGACGTCGAGGAGCGCCAGCCCCATCTCCGACGTGACGTTGTGGGGGACGGACTGCGTGAGCGCGTCGGCCGCGTTCTTCTCGCCCAGCCACGCCTCGAGGTGGTCGTTGAGCCACCAGGTCGCCTCCATCCCCGCCATGATCACCTGGTGGCTCCGCGGATCGAACAGGATGCGCTTCAGCTCCGCGATGTCGGCCAGGATGAAGTCGAGCAGCGCCGGCCCGGACAGGGTCCGGATCTCGCTGCGCAGGGTGGCGACGGACGCCTGAGCGTGCCGGATCAGCTGGGTGACAACGGCCGGATCGGTCTCGATCGGGGCGGGTGGGTCACCGGCGGGTGCGGCGACGGAATCCTCGTCCGGAAGCGAGCGGATGAAGTCGCCGCGGTCGAGGACGGTCTGTAGCGCGTCCCGAACCAGCGGGTCGGACTTCCCCAGGGTCTCGAGGAGGTACGTGCGACCCGCGGGCGTCGCCAGGACGGGGGCCACGTCGACGAACAACCGTCCGCCCGCCTCGCGCATCGGCCGTGGGGTCGTCAGCTGCCACAGGGAGAGTCCCAGCGGCTTCATCGCGTCGGTCATCATCTGCTGGTGACCGACGGAGACGTAGACGTGGTTCTCTTGGTCATCGCTCCTGGGGACGGGGAACAGGGTGGTGATCGGCCGGCTCTGGACGATGTGGAAGTCGTCGCCGACCAGGCACCATTCGATGTCCTGGGGCCGGCCCAAGTGCGCTTCGATGCGCCGGCCCAGCTGCACCAGGCGCACGACCTGTGCATCCGTCAGAGCCGGCTGCGTCTGCCGCTGCGGTTCGACCGGTGCGTCCTGGGTACCGCCTCCCGGCGACGCCTGGACGAGCCGCGGCTTGGTGGCGACCGCTGTGGTGACGACCTGATCGTCGCGCACCGTGTAGACGTCCCCGGCGACCAGCCCGGAGACGAGCGCCTCGCCGAGCCCCCAACCGGCTTCCACAGTGGCGATCTTCCGGTTCGAGGTCACGGGGTCCGCGGTGAAGAGGATCCCGGCCGCGTCCGGGAACACCATCCGCTGTACGACCACGGCCATCCGTACCTTGCGGTGGTCGAAGCCGTTACGGCACCGGTAGGTCACCGCCCGCTCGGTGAACAGCGAGGCCCAGCAGCTTCGGACGTGCCGAAGGATCTCCGGCAGGCCCACGATGTTCAGGTACGAGTCCTGCTGGCCGGCGAAGGACGCGGTCGGCAGGTCCTCGGCCGTCGCGCTGGAACGCACCGCGTAGGAGGCCTGCTCCCCGAGCCGGGCGAGCGATTCGCTGATCGCCGCCACAAGATCGTCGGGAACCGTGACGCCTTCGATGACGCGGCGGATATCGGCGCTCAGGGTGCGGATCGCCGCGTGGTCGTCCGGTTTCACGCGCGACAGCAGGTCAAGCTGAGCGTCGATCGACGGCATCTCGGCCACGACCCGCCGAAAGGCGTCTGTCGTGACGCAGAAGCCGTCCGGCACGCGGACGCCATCGATTCGCGAGAGCTCACCCAGGTGCGCTCCCTTTCCGCCGACGTCCGCGATATTCGTCGAGTCGATCTCCTCGAAACCCAGCACGTAACCCAATTCCGTTGCTCCATCGTTCGTCGGGTCGGTTCGCAACGGGCAAGTATGAAGCACTTTCCGGCGCCTCATGAGGCGCGCGAGTCTGATATAAAGTGAAAGTGGCGGGGAGTGGCGCGCGCAGCCCGATCCGGCCTCGTCCACACCGGCATCCCGGGCCGCCGTTCACGCCCGGCGGCGACAGCGACCTCCTGGCAGCCAACGCAGGCTGCCCCGGCCCGGTCATCCGCACGGCCACCACCGGAACCACCCCCGCGGCGTCGGCGCAGTGGAAGTGACCACCGGCCTTCCCACGGGTTGACGATCTGGCCGTGCGGGTTGCTCTCTTCCACCTGCTGGAGAAACGGCCTCGGTATTGGCGAGCTCGCCTGTTCAACTGTCGCGGGTCATCGGCGACGTGGATCTCGAGGGTGACCGTCCGTGCTTTCTCAGCCGGCGTGAAGGATCCGAAAGCGATCGGGTTCCGCCGGATCTCGATCAACGACCTGGACCGGGGTCCAAGCCCATTGCCAAACGCCGATGCCCGGCGTGCGGGAGAACCGGATCTGCCCGCGAGTGCCTTCGACCGCAACGCGCGGCCAGGATTCGGCGATACGCGCCCGGTCCGTACCGTGAGAACGCAGCACATCGGCGAGAACGGCGACCGTGTCGTAGCCCTCGAAGGCGACGAAGGAGGGCGCTTCGGCCAGCCGCTCGCGGAGGGCCGTCTCGACTCGTGCACCGAGTGGGCCGAGGCGCTCGGGCAGGTAGCGCAAGAACGGGATCGCGGCGCCGTCGGCACCCAGCGACGTCGCCCATTCGGCGAACTCCGGTTGCCCGGCCGGAGCACCGATCATGATCTCGGCGAGGCGCCGGTCGCGGCGGACGGACTTGACGATCGACACCGCCGGCTCCGGATGGCCGACCAGAAGAAGGAGGGCCGTCGCGCGACTGTCGACGAGTGCGTCGCACACGGCCGTGGGGGCGAGCGCGCGCATGTCGAGTTCGATGACGGTACCGCCGCGTGGAGCGAGGTGGTCCCGCAGGATGCGGGCCCCAGATGCCCAGTAGACACTCGGCTCGGCTGCTACGGCGATTCGGCCGTGGCCCGCGCCGAGGAGGAAGTCCGCGTAGATCCGCCAGCCGTGGGACTGCGCCGGGGCGAGGCGCGCGACCCATTCCGTCGGCTGTTCGGTGAGCGCGTCGAGAACCGCCGACGAGCAGAGGAACGGCAGGCCGAGGGCGTCGGCCCTGGCGGCGGCGGCGCGGGCGACGACGCTGTGGTACTCCCCCGCCAAGGCGGCCACGCCCAGGCGAGCCAGTTCGTCTACGGCCGCCACGGCCCTCTGTGGATCAGCCGCGGTGTCTCGGACCACCAGTTCGAGTGGTCTTCCGGCGATCCCCCCGGCGTCGTTGACTTCACGAACGGCCAGCTCGAGTCCAGCGAGCAGGTGCCGGCCTGCCCCGACCCAGCCAGGCCGGGTCAGCGGAACGAGAGCGCCGATCCGGACGGATGATCCGTCAGTCCACTCTGCTTCAGGTAGCGATGGTGGCGTATTCATGCGCTGGCGTCTCCCGTGTGACGATTCATTCGTGGTTTGCCCGGATCTGGCCCCGGTACCGGTGGACTCGCCTATTCAACCGTCGTGAGGTGTCGTTTCCGCAGGGCCTGACCACCACCAAAGGTGTCCGCCGAAGCGGAGCAAGCTCACAGGTGATCGCCCGCGGAATCATGGACACGCAGAACCACAGGTCGCTGAGCCGTCCGACACCGTTGACGCCGGGCAAGTCGTACCAGATCACCTGGTCGATACTGCCGCAGGATTACGAGTTCAAGGCGGGGCACCGGCTGGGGCCGCAGCACGAGATCATCCACGCCGGCGAGCGTGGCGACAGCCGCCGGCGGCGGGCCGCCAGCGGCGTGCCAGCGGCATGTGCGGGCGATGCCAGAGGGCCGCGGCAGTCTGCATGTCGAGGGCGGGGCCCGAACGGCCCCGTTCCGAGATGAAAGGACGAAGACATGAGCGATCCTGTGCTGCACGACGTCGTCATCGTCGGCGCCGGCCCGGTCGGGCTTTTCCTCGCGATCGAGCTCGAGACCGCGGGCGTGAAGCCGCTCGTGCTGGAGCGGCTCCTGGAGCCCGACCGCGGGATCAAGGCCGCCGCTATCGGCGCGGTGGGAGTCGAGGCGCTGGAGCGACGCGGGTTCGCGCGTGCGCTCGACGAGGAACAGGTGACGATGCCGATGACGAAGGCGGCACGTGCCGGATCCGGACCGGTGAAGAAGCCGGGAGGCCATTTCTCGGCGTTGTTCGTGATCGACCAGGACCTCCAGCGCGACCCGGAGCGCCACAGCCGCATGGTGCCGCAGGAGGCGCTCGAGAGGATCCTGACCGCGCGCGCGAGCGAGCTCGGAATCGAGATCCGTCGCGGCGTCGCGGTAGAAGGTTTCGAGCAGGACGACGACGGCGTGACCGTGCAGACGAGCGCGGGCCCACTGAGCGCGAAGTACCTGGTCGGCTGCGACGGTGGCCGGAGCCGCGTCCGCAAGCTCGCCGGCTTCGAGTTCCCCGGCACGGATCCGACCATCACCGGTTATCAGGCTCTCGTCGAGTTCGACGCGCCCGAGAAACTCGTGAAGGGTTGGCAGCGAACGCCGCGTGGCCTCATCACGTCGATCCCGGGGCGCGTCTTCACGGCGGAGTTCGACGGCCCGCCGCCGGATCGGGATGCGCCGATCACGCAGGCCGAGGTCGAAGCGTCGATCCAGCGCGTGAGCGGCACCGACGTCAAGATCCTTTCAATGTCGAAGGCGACGCGCTGGACCGATAACGCCCGGCAGGCGACGACCTACCTCATGGGCCGCGTCCTTCTCGCCGGCGACGCCGCGCACGTCCACTCCCCCTTCGGCGGCCAAGGCTTGAACCTCGGCCTCATCGACGCCGCGAACCTTGGCTGGAAGCTTGCCGCGGCGGTGAAGGGGCGCGACCATCTCCTCGGCTCCTACACCGCCGAGCGCCATTCCGTCGGTGCGCGCGTCCTGGAGAACACCCGCGCGCAGGTCGCGCTGGTGCGTCCCGACCCGCTCACAAGCGCGCTCCGCACCATCGTGAGCGACCTGATCAAGCTGCCCGAAGGCAATCGCCACATCGGCGAGATGCTCTCGGGGGTCGGCGTTCTTTACGACCTCGGCGACGACGACCCGCTCGTCGGCACGCTCGCGAAGGACCGGCTCCTCACGCTCGCCGGCGGCGGCGAAGAGCGGCTCTACGCGCTGATGGAGAAAGGCGGCGGCCTGTTCGTCTCGCCTTCGGAGCGGTCACTCCCGCAAAACGTGCACCATGCACACACCAAGGAGGGCCCGTCGATGCTCGTCCGTCCCGACGGCTGCGTCGCGTGGACGGACGCGTCGTCCACATCACTCGACGAGGCGCTCGCGCGCTGGTTCTGAAAGAGAGCGACGTGCCCGTCGCCGCGCCGCCATCCGGCGGCACCTCGGGCACGAGGCGGGCCGTGGTGGCATGGGCCGCGGCGCGGGCCTGCCCCGAGGGCCCGAGGGCCCGCGCCGCCCATTCCCCCCCGAGGCGGTGGACGGGAACCACGCGACCGCCGGGCCCGGACGGAAACATTTATCCGCGATACGACCACAAGACCTACTTCAATTTTCGATTCGGAAGGTTGAGTCCATGGACGAGCTCCGCGAAGACACGAGGACAGGCCCTGCAGGTCAGGGAAACTGGATCACTACCTGGGGCACGGCGCAGCAACTGGCGCGTCCTGCCGAGCCCGGTGGAGGGCCGCAGCTGCCCGGTCCGCCGGATGACGATCCTCCGGCCGACGTGCCCGCCGACGCGCCGGCCGCGCCGACGAAGGTCAGCGCGCAGACCGTGCGCATGGTGGCGCGTACCACCGTGGGCGGCACGGCCGTGCGCGTCGCGCTGTCGAACTCCTTCGGTCACGCGCCGGTGCGCATCGACGCCGCGCGGATCGCGCGGCACGACAGCGGCGCGGCGATCCACGCGGGCAGCGCGCGCGAACTGACCTTCGGCGGGCGCGATGCGGTGGTGTTGCCGACGGGCGCGCAGATCTACAGCGACCCCATCGACTACGACGTGCCCGCGCAGACCGATCTGGTCGTTTCGCTGTACGTCCCCGGCGAGACCGTCACCCCCACGACGCACGAGCTCGGACTGCGCACGGCGTGGCTCGCACCGGGCGACCAGGCCGCCACGCGGAACCTGCGGGACGCCACCGGGTTCCAGTCCTATCTGTGGCTCGCCGGCATCGACGTGCTGGCGCGGCCCACCGCCGCCACCATCGTCGCCCTCGGCGATTCCATCACCGACGGCGCCGGCACCACGCCCGGCGCGGACGCGCCGTGGCCTTCGTTGCTGGCGCGCCGGCTGGCCGCCCGGCAGGACCTGCCGCCGCGCGCAGTGATCAACATGGGCATCGCCGGCAACCGCGTCCTGCGCGAGACCGACGGCTTCGGCGCCAGCGCGCTGGCGCGCTTCGACCGCGACGTGCTGGCCCGGCCCGGCGTGCGCTGGGTGATATTGGCCGAGGGAGGCAACGACATCTGCTTCGGCTTCATGCCGGGCATGCCCGACAGCGAGCGGGCGACGGCGCAGGACATCATCGCCGGCTACCGCATGCTGATCGGCCGCGCGCATCTGCACGGCCTGCGGATCATCGGCTGCACGCTGACGCAGTTCGGCGGCACGTTCGTCTTCACGGCGGAGAGCGAGCGCGTACGCCAGGACGTGAACCGCTGGATCCGCGGCAGCGGCGAGTTCGACGCGGTGGTCGATCTGGACGCGGCCACCCGTGCCCCGGCCGCACCGACGAGGCTGCGCACCGAGTTCGATTCCGGCGACGGCATCCATCCGAACGACGCGGGCAACAAGGCGATCGCCGAGGCCTTCGACCTGGAGCTGTTCCGGGAATAGGGCTTACGCCTGCACCGGGCCGTCCAGCTCCCGGCGCAGACGCGCCGGATCGACATGGAGCGAGGCCGTCTTCCCATCCAGCTGCCAGCCATCCTGGTACGCCGCGGCGAAGACGTCCTCGCCCAGCGCCGTGCGGCCACGGGCGGCCATCGCCTGGATCTGCCGGTCGCTGAGGTCGTGGGTGCCGCGCAGCCGGGCCGCCGCGCCGAGCAACAGGGCCACATCCCGGTGCCGCCCGGCCAGCCCGGCCAGCTCCGCCTCGGTCACCGCGACCATCGCCATGATCGGCAGGTCCCCGCTCTCCAGGGCCGCCCCGTACGCCCTGGCCAGCGCCGCCCAGGCGCCCTCGGCGTCATCCCGCCGCAGGCACAGCGAGGCCCGCACCGAACCGACGATCACCTGGCCGTGGCCGCCGCCGGCCGGGGACTCACCGGCCATCTCCGCCTCGACCGCCTCGATGCGGGCCTGCGCACGCTCCGGGTCGCCGAGCCGCAACCACGTGCGGGCCTCGAGAGCGGTGACGATGACGACCAGCTCCGGCGACGCCGACCGCTCCGCCCGCTCGCGGACCGCGTCGAGCATCGCCCTCGCCCGGACGTCCTCGCCCCGCCGCAGGTGAAGGTCGATCCAGCGCACATCGAGGAAGATCTCGTCGGCCAGGCTCAGCGAGCCGAATTCCCCCGCCTGTACCCGGGCCTCGCGCAGATCCGCCAACGCGCCGTCGAGGTCCCCGTCGTACTGCCGCAGCAACGCGCGCATGGGCAGCGCGCCGGCCAGGCCCCAGCGGTCGCCGGCCCGGCCGAAGGCGTCGAGCGCGGCGGCCACGTCGGCGCGTACCTGGTCGAGGTCGCCCTCGTTCTCGGCGAACGAGGCCCGGAACATGTGGGCCAGCCCGGACAACCAGACGTCGGGACCTTCGACGAGATGCCGAACCAGGGCGAGCGACGCCTCGTGCTCCCGCAGGAAGTGAAGCGTGATCGCGGCCAGGACGCCGGCGAATCCGGGCAGCGACGGGTGAGCGAGCAGGCGATCGGCCAGGGCCCGCAGCGCGGATTCGTTCTCCTGCAGGCCCTCGGCGGTCAGCGGGGAGCGGGCGTTGAGGCGGTTGAGCAGCAACACCGCCTCGGCGAAGTCGCGATCCAGCGTGTGCCCCGCGGCGGGCAGCGCCAGCGCCTCCCCCTGCCAGTACGCCGCGTCGGCATGCCGGCCGAGTATCTGCCAGTACCAGGAGAGGTCCATGGCGAGCCTGACGGCCGCGGTGGCGTTTCCGGTGTCGCACAGATGGCGCAGGGCGGCGAGCGCGTTGTCGTACTCGGCGCGCATCACGCGCAGCGCGGCGAGCTGATCGGGGCCGCGCAGCAGCGACTCCTCGCGGGCGACCAGGCCGGCCAGGTAGCGGGCGGCGAGATCCCGGACGGCGTCGAGCAGGCCCCGGTCGGCGAGCCGCTCGATCCCGTACTCGCGCAGCGTCTCGAGCATCCGGTAGCGGCCCGCGTCGGGCGCCAGTTGCAGCAGCGACTTGTCGATCAGGGCGGCGAGCAGCTCGGGGACCTCACCCGGGAGCACCGCGGTGCCGGCGCAGACCGCGGCGGCCGACTCCGGCGTCACGCCACCGGGCAGGACCGAGACCCGCTCGGCCACCGTACGCTCGTTCTCGCCGAGCAGATCCCAGCTCCAGGCGATGACCGCGCGCAGCGTGCGGTGCCGCGGCGACGCGGCCCGGCTGCCCGTGGTGAGCAGCCGGAACCGGTCGGACAGCCCGGCGGCGAGCTCGGCCAGCGACAGGTTCCGCAGCCGCGCCGCGGCCAGCTCCAGCGCCAGCGGCATGCCGTCCAGGCCGCGCACCAGCCGGACCACGTCCGCGCGCGTCCGCTCGTCGATGTCGAAACCGGGACGCACCGACGCGGCCCGTTCGGTGAACAGGCGCACCGACGCGCTGCGGCGGATGTCCCTGAGGCCGTCACCGGGGTCCGGCAGCGCCAGCGGGCCGAGCGGGACCAGCGCCTCGCCGTCGATCGCGAGCGGCTCGCGGCTGGTCGCCAGCACCCGCAACCCGGCGCAGCGCGGCAGCAGCGCTGCGATCAGGTGCGCGACGGCGTCGATCAGGTGCTCGCAGTTGTCCACCACGAGCAGGCTCTCCCGGCCGCCGAGCCGGCCGGCGAGCACGTCCAGCTCGCCATCCTCGGCTCGCATCCGGCCGGAGGCCTCGAAGAGCGCGGCGCCGCGCAGCCCGATCGCGGCCAGCATCGCCGCGCCGACCTTGGCCGGCTCGGTGACCGCGGCCAGGTCGACCAGCCAGGTACCGTCACGGTACTCGTGGCGGTGGCGGCGGCCCGCCTCGACCGCGAGCCGGGTCTTGCCGGCCCCACCCGGCCCGACCACCGTGACAAGGCGCCCGCGGGCCAGCAGCGTGCCGATCCGGGCGAGGTCGTCGTCGCGCCCGATGAAGCTGGTCAGGGCGGCGGGCAGATTGCTCGCGGGCGCCTCGCGCCTCGCCTCGGGAGCGGGAGCCGACGACTGCAGCAGGCGCAGGTGGCGCTCGCGCAGGGCGGCACCGGGATCGGCGCCGAGCCGGTCGGCGAGGGCCTCGCGCACCCGCTCGTACAGGTCGAGGGCGTCGGCCTGGCGGCCCTGGGCGGCCAGCGCGTCCATCTGCAGCGCGGCCACCCGCTCGTCCACCGGGTGCTCGGCGAGCAGGGCGGTCAGCCGGGTGACGGCGTCGTCGGCGCGGCCCAGCGCCAGCTCCGCCTCGGCCAGATCCGCGCCCGCCCCGACCATGGTGCGGGCCAGCCGCGTCGCGACCGCCGGGGCGACCGCGGCGATCACCGACGATTCGCCGCGGAGCGCGACCGCCTCGCTCAGCAGCCCGGCCGCCGCCCGGGGATCGCCGGCCCGGAGCCGGTCACGGCCGTGCGCGGCCAGCCGCTCGAACCGCAGCGCGTCGACGTCGTCCTCCGTGACGCCGAGGCGGTAGCCGCCCTCGGACTGGGTGACCGCGCCGGCCTCGCCGAGCAGCCGGCGCAGCCGGGAGACCAGCGACTGCAGCGCGTTCGCCGGGTCGGCCGGGAGCTCCTGCGGCCACAGCGCATCGACCAGGACGCCCGGTTCGACCGGCCTGCCACCGGCCAGCGCCAGCCGCGCGATCAGGCCGCGAAGCCGGACGCCGGGAACTGCCACCACGGCGTCGCCGCGGCACACCTCGAGGGTGCCCAGCAGCGTCACCCGCAGGCGCGTCTCCCCGTTCTCCTGCACCGCACTAGCCTCTGGAGAGAGGCAGCCGGACGGCCGGCGGAAGCGGCCTCACGACGGGGTTCGCCTGAAACGACTGGATCATCAGGGCCGCGAAACGACGCGACGCCGCCACCCTCATCTCGGGTGACTCGGCGCGGATGCCCTCGTTCGCCATCAGCGCCAGGCTGATGTCCTCCAGCACGAAGTCCCCCCGCAAGGATCCCGCTTCCTTCGCACGCCGCACCAGTTCGAACAGCAGGCGCAGCGTGCGATCACGGTCCGCGGTGAAGCCGACCGCTTGGGGAAGCTGCGAGGTGAACGCGCGGGCGAAGCCCCGGTCGAGGGCGTGCACCTCCATGAGCCTCTCGATCACCAGGCAGAACCCGCTCCATGGATCACCCACCGCCAGCCCCTCCTCCACGACCGCCGAGCAGGAGGCCAGCTGCTCGGCGAAAGCCTCGGCCAGCAGCACCTCCTTGGTCTGAAAGCGCCTGTAGACGGTCGCGACGCCGACCTCGGCGCGCCGGGCGATCTCCCGGATCGGCACCTCGAGGCCCTCGGTGGCGAAGGCCACGCGAGCGGCCGCGAGGATGCGCTCGCGGTTGTCGCGAGCGTCCGAGCGAAGCTTCGTTACCACTTGGGCCGTCACCGCTCTCACTTTAGCCAAACGGACGGGGTGCTCCGTTACGGTCGGCGCATGAGAGCAGTTCAGTTCACCGAATACGGCCCGCCCGGCGTTGTGCACGTCGCCGAGGTGGAGGCGCCGCACGCCGGGCCGGGCCGGATCCGCGTCGCCGTACGGGCCTCCGGAATCTCGCCCGGGGAGATGCGCATCCGTTCCGGGGAGATGCGTGACGTGGTGCCCCTGACGTTCCCGTATCGGACCGGATTCGACGCCGCGGGCGTGGTGGACGAGGTCGGCGACGACGTCACGGGCGTGGGCATCGGCGACGAGGTGTTCGGCATGACCACCATGGCCGCGCGCGGCGCCAACGCCGACTACGCGATCCTGGCCGCCTGGGCACCCAAACCGGCCGCGTGGAGCTGGGAGGAGGCGGGCGGCGCCGCGGGCAGCGTCGAGACGGCCACCCGGGTCCTCGACCGGCTCTCGGTCGGCGCCGGGCACACCGTGCTCGTGCAGGGCGCGGCCGGCGGGGTGGGCACCATCGCCGTCCAGCTCGCGATCGCCCGCGGCGCCACCGTCATCGGTACGGCGAGCGAGCACAACCATGACTTCCTGCGCTCCCTCGGCGCGCGGCCGGCAACGTACGGGACGGAGCTGGTCGAACGGATCCGCGCACTGGCACCGGCAGGAGTGGACGCGGTGTTCGACTGCGCCGGAGGGGCGCTGCCAGACCTCATCGCCATCGCCGGCGACACGGCGCGCGTGGTGACGATCGCCGACCTCACCGCGGCGGCCCACGGCGTGCACATGTCGCACGGAGCGCCGGCCGACGCCACGGGCGCGGCCGTGGGAGCCTCCGCCGACCCGCTGGCGGTGCACGGCCTCGCGATCGCGGTCACGCTCGCCGGCGAGGGCCGGCTGCGGGTGCCGGTCGCGGCGGCGTTCCCGCTCACCGAGGCCGCGGCCGCGCACGAACTGAGCGAAAGCCGCCACGCCCGCGGAAAGATCGTGCTGGTGAACTGACCGGACGCCCGTGGCCGGTCACGACAACCGCTCACGGGCCCGATGCCTCTCAGCGGGCAAACCGCCCTGGATCCGATGGCGTACCGCTCCCCCGGTTGGTGACCTCACCACCACCATGAGATGACCGCCGCCCGCACCTCCGGTGCCCGCCGCCGCCTCTGGATGCCTGATCCGCGCCGACCGCCCGGTTCGCTCGTCCCCGCCCGCCCTCGCATGTGATCTTCCACACTTCAGATAATGAAATATTGCAGAATCTGAAAATTCCTCCCTACCATTGACAGTGTGACCAGCGTAGCGGTGGTCTGTTGGATCAAGCCCTGTGTCGGGTATCACCTGATTAATGCTCATTCGAGCGTTTCGGGGGTGGGTGATGACCGCTCGTCTGCCGTGCCCGGCGGCA
>NZ_JBPJUQ010000087.1:0-32781 GCF_051192615.1 Streptosporangium sp. G11 | reverse complement strand
TCGACGACTTCAAGATCCGCGTCTGCGAGGGCACCGACAAGTTCGACGACTGCGGCCGCTGGGGCGACGCCTTCTAAGCCCGCCCGTACCTTTGCGGATTCGCGGAGAGGGCCGTCTCGCCACGGGAGCTCACGCCGTCGCGGTCAGTCCCTCACGGGCCAGCAGCTCGATCAGCCGCCTGACCCCGTGCAGAGCGGCCGCCGGGTCGGATCCGGTGCTCGCGATCATTCCCCAGCGTTCGGGGACGCAGGCGACGGCTCCGGCCCGGCCGCCGGGCCGGGTGCCGGCGAGGGTGGCGGCCTCCAGCCGTCGCAGGGTCGCCGACGACGAGGGCCGGAACACCCGGGTGGCCGCGTACCGCTCGGTGCCGTCGCACACCTCCTCGCGGAAGGCGCGCAGGTATTCGCCCCCGTGGGAGGAGAGGTTGAAGTCGATGGCGCCGACCAGGACGCGGTCGCCGAAGCGGCCCCCGACCCGGCCGACGGCGAAGTCGACGCCGCCGGTGACCAGCCCCTGGTGGCTGCCGTCGGAGACGCTGTGCGGGCCGAGGAAGGCCTCGTGGATCGACCGCAACGCCCGGCGGATCGTCCGATACGCGTCGACGGGAAGACCGAGGCCGGTCCAGCCGGCCTCGTCGAGGAAGAGGTTGCCGACCCAGGAGAAGCGGTTGAGGGTCTGGAGGGTGACCCCCTCGGTGACCTCCCCGTTCCTGAAGTGGCCGGAGGGCGCCACGGGATGCTCCTCACCGCCCGCGGACAGGGTCAGGAAGTCGACCCAGGCCTCCAGCAGGTAGTCGTCGCCGTGCGGGTGGGCGGCCCGGGCCGCCTCGACCAGCCGGTCGGTGTCGGAGAGGTCGAGGCCCCCGACGATGCGGGCGCCGTCACCCGCCTCGCTGGGCTTGAGGGCGGCGGTGCCGAGGCCGTAGCGTTCCCGCAGCAGCCGGGCGGCGCGCAGCGTGCCGGTGACGAACCCGTCCAGATCGACGCCGTCGCGCGGGATCAGATAGCCCGGCAGCACCGGGATGTGCATCGCGAGCTTCCGGTACCCCTCGCCGATCCGCTGTTCGGCGTCGAGGATCTTGTCCACGGACAGGCCGTCGACGTTCAGGGCGTGGGCGTCGTCCACGCGGGGATGGATGTGGCTCTTGCGGTTCCACCGGGCGGCCACCGCGGGTTTGTTGGCGTCGGTGACCAGCCGGGCGAGACCTGTTTCGCGGCGCAGCCACAGCAGGAATATCTGCGTCTCCAGATCCAGTGCGTACAGCCGGATCACCGCGTCGGGCCGGGCCCGCAGCCAGTCGACGATCTCGCCGAGCACGGTCTCCTCGCCGCGCTCGTGTCTCTCCGCCAGCACCAGCAGTGCCTGGCTCAGGTAGTAGTGCTCCCGGTCCCCGATGTCCACGGCGGGAACGCCACGAACCTCGACGGCCTCCGCCCACGGTGCCGTGCGCCCGACCGACAGGTCGGATCCGGTGCCGAGGAAGACCGCCCGGGTCTCGACGTAGGTGGCCACGTCGTGCGGGTCGCGCCCGCCCGCCAGCTCGGCGACGTCGCCGTCCAGCGCCCGGAGGGTGGCGGTGGTCGAGTGCAGCAGCAGCGCCGGTGGCCGGTGGCCGGGGAGAGCGTGGTACGGGGCCAGCTCCCGCTCCGCGGCGGCCGGCACCGCCGAAACGCCGAGGCCGAGCAGCCGCTCGGCCAGCGCGGCGATCCGATCGTCGTCGAGGACCCGGGGACCGGTGAAGAAACCCGACCACCGCACCTTTCGGCCGTCCGGCAGGTGAAGCATGGAGGGGGCGACAGGGGAAAGCATGGTGATCCTCTCGGTAGGACGTAAAAATGAAATCCATATGAACCGTAATAAAAAGCCCTGTCCATAAGGCAGGTCTCCTCTCCGCGGCAAAATACAGGGTGAAACGTCGTCCACCCTGAGCGATGACCGAACCCGTGGTGTGTTCCGTGGGCCTCTTGAAGAGGTGAAGGTCATGGCCGGGTGTTCGTGAAATGGAAATGGCGCACGGTTACCGCTCTGTTGGAGCGCGCCTGATCGCCCGGAAAACCACGGTGATATAGGGCAGTGTGAAGGTCTCGCGTCCGGCCAGATCGGGATGGGTGGCCGCCAGGTGGCGAAGCCGGTTCTCCAGTTCCTCCCGCCGTTCCGGCGTGGCCGTCAGGTAGTAGGACCTGGATCTCACGAGATCGATCAACGTGTCGACCGTGTGCTCGGTGGAGTTCGCGAAGAATCCGCGCTCGATCGCGCCGAAGTCGTTTCCGAACGACGGATTCCTCAGCCATCCGGACAGGCCGGTGCCGTCGCCGCGCATCGCCGCCAGGGCCCCGTGCAACATCACCGCGGCGGCGGTGTCCCGGTCCACGCCGCTGTCCTCGTCACCGAGGATCCCGGACAGCTCCGCCGACCACGGTACGTCCTCGTCCCTCAGGTTCCACAGCGCCGCGAGGACACCGCCGGGACGCAGCACCCTGGCGATCTCCGCGTGCGCGGGCTCGGGCGCGAACCAGTGATAGGCGTGGCCGACCAGCACCGCGTCCACGCTCAGGTCCGCGATCGGGATGGACTCGGCGCGACCGGCCAGCACGGTCGCCCCGGGCGTGCTCTCGGCCAGCCGGGCCCGCATCCCGTCGTCGGGCTCGACCGCGACGGCGTCGTGACCGCACGCGATCAGTCTCCGGGTGAGGATGCCGGTGCCGGCGCCGAGATCGATCACCGAGCGCGGCCGGTCGCCCAGGATCCATTGGACGGCCTCCGGCGGATAGTCGGGCCTGGTCCTGTCGTAGGTCTCCGCGGCGGAACCGAACGAGTTGCCGCGCCTTTCCCAGGTCTGCTCTTTCGTGTCCTCGGTGTCCTTCATGGCGGGGCCCTCGCATTCATCGACGGGAGAGGAACAGCCTGAGACGATCGGGGTGACAGCGGGTGTGCATGGGGTTGGACCGTCCGGCCAGGGCGTCCGCCACCGCCTCGGCGACCGCCGGCGCCTGGGCGAAACCGCCGGTATTGTGCCCCCCGGTGACCACGACCAGGCCCCCGCCCGGGTGTTCCATCAGCTCCAGCACGGCCAGGCTGGACGCCGTCCAGGGGCGCACGCAGTATCGCCTGCTCTCGTCGAGCAGACCCGAGCGCCGGGCCTCCTCGAACGGGCCGGGGAAGAATCTCGACACGGTGTCCTCGACCGCCCGGTAGAGGACGTCCAGCTCGGCGGGGTCGATGTTCGACGGATTCGCGCCGGTCCAGCCGTAACCGGAGCCGATCGCCAGCGTCGACCGGCCGTCCGGATCGGTGGTGACGGTGACGTTGGCGTCCTCGGTGAGGTGGTCGGTGCGGCCGATCTTCAACGAATGGACGAGCTCCGGCGCCGGGTTCGGCACGCTCACCCAGCCACCCAGCACGCCGTGGATCAGGCCGTCGGAGGCGGTGCCGCGCAGCAACCCGCCCCCGTACACGCCGGGAGAGAGCACGTAGTGATCGGCCCGCGGCCCGTCACGGACCTTCGCGAGGTCGCCGGTGTCGTACGTGTCCGGGACGGACACCGGCCGCTCCCAGCGCAGCGTGGCGCCCGCCTTCTCCAGCAGGTCGACCAGCCCGGCGACGAAGCGGTGTATCTGGACGGTGAATCCGGTCACCTCGACGCCCCCGGCGAACACGCCCGCCGCGTGGGCCTCCCGCAGGGCCGGATGGCGCTCGGCGATCTCGGCCGGTGCCAGCACGCGGCGGAGCGCGCCCACCCGTTCCTGCCTGGCCACCTGGACGCGCAGGTGGTGCGGGTCCGTGTAGAGGCGCAGGATGCCCCGGCGCAGGCCGGCGTCGTGGAACAGCTCGGGCTCCTCGTGGACGAACTCCTCCCACAGGTCCCGTGCCCTGCGGTTGAAGAGCAGGATGTCCTCGGTGTAGGCCTCGGCCAGCCAGGGAGGGATGCTAGCGCCTTCCCGCACCCACGCCAGGTCCCGTTCGGTAAGCGAGGACGGCTCGGCGACCGACCACCCGCCCTCGCTGAGCGGGGTGCGGAACGGTGCCGTGCGGCCCGCCGTCCAGTGGTAGCCGTCCGCCTCGGTGAGGGTGAACATCCGGGCGTCACCACCGCCCCGGCTGCAGCCGTACGCCGCCCAGGGCGCCTGAGCTCTCGGATCCGGCGAGCGATCGTGGACGGTCACCCGGTAGCCGTCCCTGACCAGCCGCAGGGCGGTGACGAGGTTCACCACGCCCGCCCCGATGAGCGCCACCTCCCGCCCGCCGGCCGACCGGGAGCGGGCCAGGCGGGTGGCGAGCGCCGGAGCGGTCACCGCCTCCAGCCACTCCCGCTCCGCCAGGGCGAGCGCGGCGGGGTAGAGGTCACCGGGGGCGGCGGGGTCAGCGGCGACCTCACGGCGGATCAGTCTCGTTCGGGCCGGGACGTCCTCCCCGGGACTCCCGGTCCCGACGCCGTCGACAGGATTTCCCGTCTTGCCGTCGACAGGGCTTCCCGTCCCGCCGTTGACAGGGCTTCCGGTCCCGCGGCCGTCGGCCAGGACGACCAGGACGACCAGGGAGGCCGACTCGCCCGCCGCCGAGCGCCATCCGCGAGCCTCGGCCGGGGTCACCTCATGCCTGGTGATCAGCACATCCGGGCGGAGGCGCGCCAGCTCCATGCCACGCGCCGCCATTCGGTGATCGGAAAGCTCCGGTAGATATATAAGGTTCCTGCCGGAAACGACATAAAGGGCGTGATCCGAAACGTGGTGGTCCAGCAGGATCAGCAAGTCGTCTCCAAGGCCGCGCGGTGATTTCGAGTTTGGCACCCGATCCAACGATGTCAACGCCGCGTGACGTATTTCCTCGGTCTTTCCGGGGCTCGATCCGCCTTACCCGAACACGGCCTGGACGTAATTCAGGAAAACCTTCCTCTTGTATTCGATCATTGTCGTCGCCCGTGCCGCGGCCTGAACGACGAGGTCGAGCGCGCGACTTCCCCGGCTGTCCATTGCGGGAGAGAAACAGTCCGATCGCGGCGACAATGGAAAGGGGGAACGGTTCTATTTTCGTCGCGGGTCTCCCCGTCCCCCGCACCGCGTGTCCACCCCGCAATACGCCGCCCTCGCATCGCGTGCCCGCTTGGCAATACGCTGCCCCCGCGCCGTGTGTACGCCCCGCGCCGTGTGTACGCCCCGCAATGCGCCTCCCCGCGCCGCGTGTGCGCCCCGCAATGCGCCGTCCCCGCGCCGCGTGTCCGCCCGGAAATACGCCGTCCCCGTGCCCGCCCCGCCCGTTGCTTCCCCAGGTCGCCCCTCACGGCCGCCGGAGCCGTCGTGCTCCCACGGCCGGGCGGCCCTACCGCGACTCGGCGGCCACCGGAGCCTCGTGGCGGAGTCCCGTGCCGGCCCCGCCGCGCCCGCGCAGGCCGGACGCGATGACGACCGCCCCGACGACGGCCATCGCGACCGGGATGACCAGGGCCGCGCGGAAGCCGCCGAGTTCGGTGAGGAGCGACCCGCCGTCCCCGGTGGCGGCGACGTTCACGGCGGTCACCGCCGACAGGCCGAGCGCCGAGCCGAACTGGAAGGAGGTGTACAGCAGGCCGCCGGCGAGTCCCTGCTCCTCCTCGGCCACGCCGTCGGTCGCGGCGATGGTGAGCGGTCCGTACGTCAGGGAGAAGGCCAGCCCGAGAAGGAGCATGGTCGGGAACATCGCCGCGTACGTCCAGTCGAGACCGATCGGCAGGAACAGCGCATAGGCCACGGCGGCGAGGCACAACCCGCCGAAGATCACTCGGACGTTGCCGAAGCGGTTCACCAGGCGGGGGGTGAGGGTCGGTGCCAGTACGGCGTCGATGCTGACCACCAGCAGGGCCAGGGCCGCCTGCAACGACGACCAGCCGCGCAGTTCCTGCAGGTAGAGCACGACGAGGAACTGGAACCCGAAGAAGGAGCCCCCGAACAGCAGCGCGCCGAGGTTGGCGCGCACCAGCGGGCCCGAGCGGAGGATGCCCAGACGCACCAGCGGCGAGGCCGACCGACGCTCGATCGCCGTGAAGGCGGCGAGCAGCGCGACCCCGAGGGCGAGCGCCCCGGCCGTCCAGGCCCATCCCGCCGCGGGGTCCTCCAGTCGGACGACCGCGAACACCAGCACCATCATCGCCCCGGTCACGGTGATCGCTCCGGCCAGGTCGAAGCCGCGCACGTGATGGTGCGGCCGGTCGCCGTCCGGGATGAGGAGAAGCGCGGCGACGAGGACCGCGGAGGCCATGATGACCGGGGCGAAGAATACCCACCGCCAGCTGATCGCGGCCAGCAGGCCGCCGACGACGAGGCCGAGGGAGAAGCCGGCTGCCGCCGTACCCGCGTAGACCAGGAGGGCCCGGTTGCGCTGCGGGCCCTCGGCGAAGTTCGTCGTGATGATGGACAGACCGGCGGGCGCCATGAACGAGGCGGCCACCCCCGTCACGAAACGGGCGACGATGAGGATCCACCCCTCGGTCGCGAACCCGCCCAGACCCGAGAAGACGATGAACACGCCGAGCCACACCAAAAACATCCGCCGCCGGCCGAGCAGGTCGGCGGCCCGCCCGCCCAGCAGCATGAAACCGCCGTAGCCGAGCACGTACGAACTCATCACCCAGCTCAGCGAACCCGTGCTCAGGTCCAGGTCGGAACGGATCGACGGCAGGGCCACGTTCAGCATCGCCACGTCGATCCCCTCCAGGAAGATCGCACCGCACAGCACGAGCAGCGTGCCCCAGGCACGCCCGCTCATGCGATCCGGTGGTGGGGACAGTGGTGCGGACACGAGACGACTCCTTGGAGAGGGACGGGAACCGTGGCCGGCTCTTTCTTGCCGTCATGGTTCCCTCTTGTAAGTAGTCGCATCATGGGACACCATCAATGACCATGGAAGAAGGCACTTCGAAGTCACCGAGTTGCTGCCCGGATACCGGCGACGCCTACGACGCCCGCCAGTGGGACACCCGGGAAGACTGTGAGGTCCGCCAGATCCTCGACCGGGTCGCGGACAAGTGGTCCCTGCTCGTCATCGCGCTCCTCGACAGCCGAACCCTCCGTTTCACCGAGCTGAGCCGCGAGATCGACGGTGTCAGCCAGCGCATGCTCACCGTCACCCTGCGCCATCTGGAACGGGACGGCCTGGTGCGCCGCACCGTGCACCCCGTCGTGCCGCCTCGGGTGGACTACGAGCTCACAGCCCTCGGCGTGACCCTGCACGACACCATCCAGTCACTCGTGACCTGGACGGAGCGGCACCAGAACGAGATCGCCGCCGCCCGCGCGGGCTACGACGCCCGCGCGGACACCGCGCCGGTCGCCACGGGGGCCGCCCCCTCGGCGAGGACCGGACACGGCTTCGCGCGAGCGGCTGCCGGACCGGGCACCGCGACGAAGGGCGACGGCGTGCGGGCGGCCGGACACGGTGGTGCGACGAAGGGCGACGGCGTGCGGGCGGCCGGACACGGTGGTGCGACGAAGGATGACGGCATCCGGGCGGCCGGACACGGTGGCGCGAGGGAGCGCGAGGCGGTGACGGTTCGCGGTGACGAAACCCCGCCCGCGACACCGTTACGTAACGAAACCCAGCCTCCGATGCCGCTACGTAACGAAACTCGGGGCGCGGCGTCGTCGCGCGACGAGAGCCGTACCGGAGCGGACCTCTCGCGGTGCGAGGTGTGCGGCGACCCGATCCGTGCCGCGCGTACGGGCCGCCCCGCCCGGTTCTGCGGTACGGCGTGCCGGCAGAGGGCACACCGTCGCCGCTCCCGCACCGCGCTCAGGACCTCCGGCTGACCTCGCCCCGCTCCTCCTCGCGGCTGTTCCCCTGCCCCTGCTCCGGGCCCGCCCGGCCCGGTCAAGGGCCCGGACCGACGCCGAGCGCGCCGCCCTGGATCTGACGGAGCTTGCTCCGGGCCCGCCCGGCCCAGAGCCCGGTCCGGCCTGGCCCCGGCGTGACCCGCAGCCCCGGTCTCCGGTTCGCGGCCCCGGCCTCCGGCTCCTCGACTTTCAGCCCCCGGCACGTGGACGGACGCGGGTCCGGGTCCTGGCGTGAGACGGGTCTCGCAAGGGCGGGCAAAGGCATGGCCAAGGGATTCGTGTCGTGCTCCCCAACCGGTGCCGCAGCGTGTCTGCTGTCCAGCAGTAATGGCACTGCTTACCTGGAGGGTCGGAGATGAGGAAGTTGCTTCACGCCGGCGTGCTCGCGCTCGGCGTGCTCGCGGCCGGATGCGGCGGCGCCGACGACGGGAGCACGACCGAGCCGATGGTCGCGGACCAGGTCAAAGCGTCGCCCACCTTGCCGGAACCCTCCGACTCGGCCTCGCCGGTGACCAGAGCCATGGTCGAACTGGGTGAGACGAAGATCGGAAAGGTTCTGGTCGGGGAGGGGATGCGCACGCTCTACCTCTTCAAGAAGGACAAGGACGGGAAGTCGTCGTGTTCCGACGCCTGCGCGCGGGCGTGGCCGCCGTACGTCACGGACGGGGAGCCGGAGGCGGGCGAGGGCGTCAAGGCGGACCTGCTCGGCACCACCGAGCGAGACGACGGTACGACGCAGGTGACCTACAACCGCCATCCCCTCTACTACTTCGCCAAGGACACCGAGGCCGGCGATGTCAAGGGGCATGACGTCGAGGGCTTCGGCGCCAAGTGGTACGCGGTCGGCGCGGACGGGAAGAGGGTGCGCGACTGAGCCGATCCGGGAGGAAAGCTACTGGGTCCGTCAAGGAGGGACGCGAGCCAGCCCGTCCGTGAGGGCGGGACCTCGTGAATCCGGGAACCGGGAGTTCGGGGCGGGGGACAGGCCGTAGGGCATGCGGGCCCGCCCGCGAGCCCGGCCGAGCCCGCCCACAAGGCCGGAAAGTCCGCTCCGCTCGGGGCGCGAAACGTGAAGGGCCCGCCCCGCCCCGGCGGGCCCTCCTCGTCTTCAGCCCGCGCCCCCGTCTTCCCGTCCCGTTTCCCACCTGCCAGGTCACGTTGTTTGTCCAGTTCGCGAGAACTGTGCTGGACAAAGCCAGGACCGTTAGACAGAGAGGGTACGGCCCGCCGACCGAAGGGACACGACATGGGAGACAGTCGCGCCGGGTACCCCCCGGTCGATCCGAGTCCCCGGCCGCGCCCCTGCTCGCGACGGTGCCTCTCACATCTGCGTACACCCCCGCGTCCCCGCCCTCCCGCGAAGCCACCCCGGCTTCCCTGACCACTCCCCTCACCTCTCAGAGGCGTGACGGGGAACGCGGCCGGGCGACGCGCGGTACTACCCATGGGCACCGGATTCCGCCCGAGGGGCCTCGGTCCGCAGGCCGAGGCCCCTCGGGCGGAATCCGGCCGCCGGCCCTCCGCCGGGGAACGGAGAGGCCGACGTTTCGCCGTCGGATCGTGTGAGAGCGATACCGAAAAGGGCGGCACGAAAGCCCCCGCACCGTTATTCACCGGGGCCGGTGCGGGGGCGAGGCGTCCGCCGGCGACGTCGTTTTTCATGGGCGCCGATTCGGTGATTCGGCCCACCCCCTAGACCCATCCGGTCAGGCATGGTTGCATCTCGCTTGTCCAGAATCGAGCTACTGGAGAAAGCACGCCGCCGGGGGCTGAATGGGGCGACCCGAGAGGGCTATCGATCCCGACGCGAGCCCGCTACAGAGGTTCGCGTCGGAATTACGGCAGTTGCGGGAAGCGGCGGGCAGGCCGAGCTACCGTGAGCTGTCCCGTCGCGCGCATTACTCGGTGACGGCGCTGTCGGAGGCGGCCGGAGGGGAGATCTTCCCCACGCTCGCGGTGACCCTGGCCTACGTCGAGGCGTGCGGCGGCGACCCCGCCGTCTGGGAGAGGCGGTGGCGGACGCTGGCCGCGGAGTTCGCCTCCGCGGACGCCGCCGAGCGGGCCAAGGAGGGCGAGGACGCCCCGTACCTGGGACTCGTGACCTTCGACCCCGGCGACGCCGACCGGTTCTTCGGGCGAAAGGATCTGGTCGCCGAGCTGTGCGCGCGGCTGGAGGGCACCTCCCTGCTGGCGGTCTTCGGCCCGTCGGGGAGCGGGAAGTCGTCGCTGCTGCGGGCGGGTCTCCTGCCGGCGCTGTGGGGCGGGGCCCTGCCGGGGAGCAAGGCGTGGCCGACGCTGCTGCTGACCCCGGGCGAGCATCCGCTGGAGGAGCTCGCGATAGGCCTGGCGAACGCGACGGGTGTCAGCGCCTCCTCACTCCACGCCGGGCTGACGGCCGAGCACGTGAGCGCCCGCCTCGACGTCAGGCAGCTGCTGGAGGGGCGGCCGAGGTCGGCGCGCGCCGTGATCGTGGTCGACCAGTTCGAGGAGGTCTTCACGCTCTGCGGCGACGAGAGGGAACGGGTGGCCTTCCTCGACTGGCTGCTCGCCGCGGCGGACGACGGCGACCGGGCGCGGGTGGTCCTGGGAGTCCGCGCGGACTTCTACGCCAGGTGCGCGGAGCACCCGCCGCTGGTGGCCGCGCTGCGCGACCGGCAGCTGCTGATCGGGCCCATGGACGAGGACGACCTGCGGCAGGTGGTGACGGGACCGGCCGTCCGCGCCGGGCTCAGGGTCGACAGGGCGCTGGTGGAGGCCATCCTCGGCGACTGCCGCAGGGAACCGGGGGCGTTGCCGCTGCTCTCGCACGCGCTGCTGGAGACGTGGAAGCGGCGCAGGGGTGACGCGATGACGCTGGCCGGGTACCGCGCGGCCGGAGGCATCCAGGGGGCCATCGCGCAGAGCGCCGAGCGGGTCTACGACGAGTTCGGCGACGAGGAGCGCCACCTGGTCAAGAACGTGTTCCTGCGCCTGACGGCACTGGGCGAGGGCACCCAGGACACCCGCCGCCGCGTCGCCCCCGACGAGCTGCTGTCCGGCCCGAACGGTACGGCGGTGGCGACCGTGCTGACCAGGCTCACCGAGGCCCGGCTGCTCAGCGTCGACGAGGACAGTGTCCAGGTGGCGCACGAGGCGGTCATCCGTTCCTGGCCCAGGCTGCGGGGCTGGCTCGCCGAGGACCGGGAGTTCGTACGCCTCCACCGGCGCCTCACCGAGGCGGCCACGGAGTGGGGGCAGCACGGGCGCGAGGACGAGCTTCTGTACCGGGGGATACGCCTGACCGCCTGGGAGGGCCGCGAACTCGACCGGCTCAACGACCTGGAGCGCGCCTTCCTGGAGGCCGCGCGGGCGCGCGAGGCCCGCGAGCGCACCGCGACCGGCAGGCGGGCCCGGCTGCTGCTGATCGGCGCGACGGTGGTCGGAGTGGTGGTCTGCGCGCTGGCCGTGATGGCCCTCGTCATGGCGGACCGGGCCCGGCACGGGCAGGAGCTCGCCTACTCCCGCCAGCTCGCCGCCGACGCGCGCGGCCAGCTCCAGCTCGACCCCCAGCTCGGCCTGCTGATGGCCCGGCGGGCGTACGAGGTCAGCCCCACGGTCGAGGCCGCCTCGGTGCTCAGGCAGGCCGTCGCCGACTCCCGGGTGAGTTTCATCCTGCCCGTCGCCGGCGGCAAGGTCTGCGGCGCCGTCTTCTCCCCTGACGGGCGCCTCCTGGCCACGAGCAGCGGTGACGGGACCATACGGGTGTGGAAGGTGAACGGGCGGGGCCTCGCGGGGAACCCGGTCGTGCTGCGGGGACACGACGGCGAGGCGTGGAGCCCCGCGTTCAGCCCCGACGGGCGCTACCTGGCCGCCGGAGGCATCGACGGCACGGTGCGGCTCTGGGACCTGACCGGTGCTGACGCGCCCGAGGTTCTGCGCGGTCACAAGGGGCCGGTCTGGAACGTGTCCTTCAGCCCCGACGGGCGGCGCCTGGCCGACGCCGGCGACGACGGCACGGTGCGGGTGTGGGACCTGGCCGGAGGTGACGCGCCCGAGGTTCTGCGCGGTCACGAGGGGCGGGTCCTGGGTGTGGTGTTCAGCCCGGACGGCAGAAGCCTGGCCACCGGGGGCGGTGACGGCACGGTGCGGCTGTGGGACCCGGAGGGCGGGACGAGGCCCACGGTGCTGCGCGGTCACGAGAACTCGGTGGAGGGCGTGGCGTTCAGCCCGGACGGCAGGCGCCTGGCGAGCGCGAGCACCGACGGCACCGTGCGGATGTGGGACGTGGTGCCCGGTGACGGCTCCTTCGGGGTTCGGCGCGGGCACGACGGCTCCTCCAAGGTCCTGCGCGGGCACGACGGCACCGTCGAGGGGGTGGCGTTCGGCCGGGACGGGCGGGTCGCCAGCGTCGGCAACGACGGCACGGTCCATGTCTGGGGCGCGGGCGGCACCATCGCCCCCCTGGTGCTGAGCGGCCACCGGGGGACGGTGTGGAGCGCCGCGTTCAGCCCCGACGGCCGGACGCTCGCCAGCGCGAGCGACGACGGCACCGTGCGGATGTGGGACGTGGTGGCGGCGGGCGACGCCACCATCGTGCGCGGTCACACCGGGGAGGTCTGGAGCGCCGAACTCAGCCCCGACGGGCGGCGGGTGGCCAGCGCGGGCAGTGACGGGACGATCCGCGTCGGGGACGTCACCGGCCAGGGGAGCGCGGTCGTGCTGCGCCCCGGCGGCGGGGAGACGCTCGACGTGGCGTTCAGCCCGGACGGGCGGCGGGTGGCGGGCGCGGTGGAGGACGGCGTGGTCCGCGTCTGGGACGCCGCGGGACGCGGCGAGCCGGTGCTCCTCCACGGCCACCTCGGGTTGGTGTGGAGCGTCGCGTTCAGCCCGGACGGGCGGCGGGTCGCGAGCGCGGGCAACGACGGCACGGCCCGTGTCTGGGACGCCGCGGGGCGCGGGGAGCCACTCGTGCTCCGCGGCCACCGGGGAGTGGTCAGGTACGTGGCGTTCAGCCCGGACGGGCGGCGGGTCGCGAGCGCGGGCGAGGACGGCACGGTCCGGGTGTGGGACGTCTCGGGACACGATGAGCCGGTGGTGCTCCGTGGCCACCAGGGTCTGGTGTGGGGCGTGTCCTTCGGCCCCGACGGGCGGCGGGTGGCCAGCGGCGGCAACGACGGCACGGTCCGGGTGCGGGACGTCTCGGGGCGCGGCGAGCCGGTGGTGCTCCGTGGCCACCAGGGTCTGGTGTGGAGCGTGTCCTTCAGCCCCGACGGGCAGTGGGTGGCCAGTGGCGGCAACGACAACACCGTCAGGATCTGGGCGGCCACCGGCCGCGGCGAGCCCGTGGTCTTCCAGGGGCACGGTGCCTCCGTCGAGAGCGTGGGGTTCGGGCGCGACGGCCGTCACCTGGTCACCGCGCACGGCGACGCCACCGTGCGGGTCTGGCGGTGCGACGTGTGCGGCCCGATGGAGCAGGTGCTCAGGCTCGCCCGCGACCACACCGTCCGCGAGCTGACCCCGGACGAGCGCAAAGCCCTCCTGCAGGCATCCGGCTGACCACCGCGCCCCCTCCGCCACTCCGGCCCGCGCGTCCTCCGTCCGGCTCGCGCGTCCTCCGTCCGGCCTGCGCGCCTTCCGTCCGGCCTGTGCGCCATTCGTCCGGTCTGTGGGCCCTCCACGCTCAGGCACGCGGATCGTCACGGGCTCGGCGGACCCGGTGCGGTCCGCCGATCGCGGTCACCGTGTCAGGCGGACTCCCGGATGACCAGCTCCGTGGGCAGGATCGTCGACGACACGGGCCCGCCGTCGATCTGGCGGAGCAGCAGGCGCACCGCCGCCCGCGCCTGAGCCTCCACGGGCACGCGCACCGTGGTGAGCGCGGGCACGGCGTAGGAGGCGGCCTCGATGTCGTCGAACCCCGCGATCGCGACGTCGTCCGGCACCCGCCGTCCCGACTCGCTCAGCACCCGCAGGGCGCCGATCGCCATCAGGTCGCCCGCCGCGAAGACCGCGTCGAGCGCCGGGTCGTCGTGCAGGAGCTGGCGCATCGCGTCCGCGCCCGAGGCGAGGGTGAGGTCGCCGACGGCGATGATCGACCGATGCCCGGTGTCGCGCAGGGCCTCGCGGTATCCCCTGAGCCGTTCCTGCGCGGCGATCGCGTCGGGGGGCCCGGCGATCGCGGCGATCCGCCGCCGTCCCCTGGCGAGCAGGTGCGCGACCGCGGAGACGGCGCCGCCCACGTTGTCGACGTCGGCGTACGGGGTGTGCGCCGCCACCGCGGGCCTGCCCAGTGACACGACGGGGATGCCCGTACGGGCCAGCGCGGCGGGCAGCGTGTCGGCGCCGTGCGCCGACACGAGCACCACCCCGTCGACGTGCCCCGAGGCGGCGTACTGCTCCACCCGGAGCCGGCCGGCCGCCGAGTCGGCGAGCATGAGGGTGACGCGCTTGCCCGACTCCTCCAGCTCCCGGGTGGCCGAGCGGACGGTCGCCGAGAACAGCGGGTCGTCGGCGCGGGCCCCGGCGGGGGAGCCGGAGAGGACCAGCGCGATCGAGTCGGTGCGCCGGGTCACCAGGCTGCGGGCCGCCGAGTTGGGGACGTAGCCCAGCTCGTTGACGGCGTGCATGACGATCGCCCGGAACTCGTCGCTGACCGTGCCCTCACCGTTGATCACCCGGGAGACGGTCGATCTCGACACGCCCGCGCGGGCGGCGACCGCCTCCAGGGTGGGGCGCCTGGCGCGCTCGCGGTGCAGCCCGTTGTGCCGGATCACCTCGCGGTACCACAGCGCGCTGTCCTTGGGCAGCCGCCGCTGCGTCTCGAAGTCGACGTGCACGATCCCGAAGCGCTTGTGGTAGCCCTCGGCCCACTCGAAGTTGTCCATCAGCGACCAGACCAGGAAGCCGCGCAGGTCGGCACCGGCCTCGATCGCGGCGTGCGCGGCCCTCAGGTGGCTTTCGAAGAAGGCGGTCCTGTCGGCGTCGTGCACGCGGTCACCCGCCACCACGTCGTCGAACGCGGCGCCGTTCTCGGTGACGAGCAGGCCGACCTCGGGGTAGTCGCGCGAGAGCCGCGTGAGCAGCTGGGAGAGCCCGGTCGGCACGATCGCCCAGCCCATGGCCGTCGTCGGGGCATGGGTGCCGCTGAACAGGATGTCCTCGCTGCCGGGGTAGGCGGCGTTGGCCGGCTCGCCGGGCTCGGACCGTACGACGCAGGGGGTGTAGTAGTTGATCCCGAGCAGGTCGATGGGCTGGTTGATCGTTTCGAGGTCGCCGTCGCGGATGTGGTCGGTCCCGCCCATGCGCTCCATGATGGCGAGCACCGGGTCGGGGTGCTTCCCGCGCAGGGCGGGGTCGAGGAACTGCCGGTTGATGAGGCAGTCGATCCGGTTCACCGCCTCGGCGTCCTCGGCTGAGGGGACGAGGTCGGGGTCGCTCACCTGGCCGGGCGTCATCACCGGCGTGAGGTTCAGGGTGAGGGCGATCTCGCGGGCGCCCGCGTCGCGCAGCACCCGGGCGCTCAGCCCGTGGGCCAGCAGGAGGTGGTGGGAGGCGCGGAAGGCCTCCGCCGCCGACGCGCGGCCCGGCGCGTGGATGCCGATGCCGTACCCCAGCACCGCGGACACCCACGGCTCGTTGATCGTCATCCACGTCCCGACGCGGTCGCCCAGCCGGTCGTGCACGATTCGGGTGAAGTCGGCGAAGCGGTAGGCCGTGTCGCGGTTGGTCCAGCCGCCCAGGTCCTCCAGGGCCTGGGGGAGGTCCCAGTGGTAGAGCGTCACGTAGGGCGTGATGTCGGCCGCCAGCAGCTCGTCCACCAGCCGGTCGTAGAAGTCGAGCCCGGCGGCGACGGCGGGTCCCGAGCCCGACGGCTGGATCCTGGGCCACGACATCGAGAACCGGTAGGCCCCGAGGCCCAGCTCCGCCATCATGCGGACGTCGCCGGCGTAGCGGTGGTAGTGGTCGCAGGCCACGTCGCCGGTGTGGCCGTCGGCGATCCTGCCCGGCGTGTGGGAGAACGTGTCCCAGATCGACGGGCCGCGCCCCCCGTCCCGCGCGGCGCCCTCGATCTGGTACGCGGCGGTGGCCGCCCCCCAGACGAAGCCCTGGGGAAAGGCCAGGGTCTCACCCCGGGCCGAGGTGGTCGTTGCGGTCATCCTTCGAAAACCCCCGTCGGTTCTCGCGACTGCCAGGACGCGCGGGGCGGTGGCGGGGTCGCCGTCGTCCCGGCCGGTGGAAGCGTCCCACCGACATCATGAGCGCGGTCGCGGCCTGACGTCTAGGGGTTTCCCCGCCGCGTGGGCACGCTCCCATCTCACTCGCGTTCATGATCGGCGACACAGTAACCGATGCCACCGACGGTATGGACATATCGCGATATTTCATGGGAAATCAGTCAGCAGGGGCCGTTCCGGAGCCGAAGAAGGCCGTTCTCAGGCGCCGGGGAGTCTCAGCATGCGATCGACCAGCTGGCGGTGATGGGCCAGGAAGCGTCGCCGCGCCTGCGGGTCGGCGGCGACGGAACGGTCCGCGTCGGCGAGCGTCTCGCCGTGCAGGAACCCGTACACGCTCCAGATCAGCGTACGCACCAGCAGGTCCAGGTCCACCTGGTCGTCGATCAGTCCGGCCCTGGCCGCGGAGCGCAGCGCGTCGCGGGTGAAGTTGATGAGGGGGATCGAGTAGGCCTGTTCCAGGTCGGGGATGTCGGCGGCGTCACCGAGCCAGCGGTGCATCCACAGCGCAGGGACCTGCGGGTTGGTGATGCAGAACTCCAGGTAGCGCTCGGAGAGCCTGTACACGGCGGCGGCGACTCCCCCGGCGTCGGCGGCGGGGAGCTCGCTGAGCGCCTCCTCCACGACGGCCCGTTCCGCCCGGCCGGCGTGGTCGATGACGGCGAGGTAGAGGTCGTGCTTGTCGCCGAACCGCCGTTGCACCCACGCCAGGTCCTCCCCGGCCGCCTCCGCTATCCCCTGCAGCGACGTGCCGTCGTGACCGAAAGCCGCGAAGAGCCGCGCCGCGATGTCGATGACCGCCCGGCTCTGCGGGTCGTCGGCGGGAGTCATGACTCGATTCAAGTCCTCCGCGAGGGCGGAGGCGCCCTGGAGTTGGTTTTGAACTGGTCAAACCTGCGTGCGCGACGCTCCGCCCTCCCGGAGAGGCGTCGCGGGCCACGGCGTTCCTCGCCGCGTCGTGCTCGCGGGGCTCACAGGACTCACAGGACTCACGAGACTCGCAGGACTCCATGGGGCTGACAGGACTCATGCACGGAGCTCACGGAGCTCACGGAGCTCACGGAGCTCACGGAGCTCACGGAGCTCACGGAGCGGGAGGCCCCGGGTCAGGAGGGGAGGATGCTCAGCTCGCCCGACCCGGTCAGGGCGGTGATCCGCCGAGGGGCGGCCGAGTCGCGGCGCACCTCGACGGTCGCTTTCCCGTCGTCGGTCCGCACGTTGTAGCCATCCTCGTACGCCTCCCCGTCCGGCACCCTGACCATCACGTTCCCGGCCGTCGTCACCACGGCGCCGACGTTGCCCGGAGGGGCGGCGAACCTCAGGTCGACGCTTCCCGTACCGGTCTCGACGTCGGTCTCGGCGGACCGGAGGCCGGTGCCGACCACGTTCCCCGCCTGTGCCCGTACCCGCAGCGCGCCCCCCGTGCCGTCCACGACCACGTCGCCCACGGTGGTGGAGAGGCGCAGGTCGCCCTGGACCCCGCTCACCGACACGGTCCCGAGCCGCCGGGATACCGCCTCGACGTCGGTGGCGGCGGGCACGCGCAGGACGTAGTCGGCCTGGCAGGCGAAGCCGTCGGGATGGTCGCCGCCGGGGCAGTGGACGTCGAGCCTGAGCGTCCGCCCGTCCCAATCCTCGGTGACCACGGGCCGGTCCAGGGTCCAGAAGAGCGTCCGCTCCAGATCCAGCCGCTTCGCCGCTCCCGGCACGACCGAGATGTTGACGTGGCCCGTGGTCTCCACGACGATCCCCGGCGCGGTGAGAGCCCGGGACTGCAGCGTGGTCTCGATGCTCCGGCGGACCGTCATGATCTCGGCCCACGCGGCCAGGGCGGTGAAGGCCACGGCGAGCGCGGTGAGCGCCCCTCCCATGACCAGCCAGGCGATTCGGGCGTTGTTTCGCATCGGCATGCTCTCAAACCTTCAGGAATCGCAGGACGGCGAGCACCCGGCGGTGGTCCTTGTCGGCGCCGGAGAGGTCGAGCTTGGTGAAGATGTTGTTGATGTGCTTGCCGACCGCGCTCTCGGACACCACCAGGGCCTCGGCGATCCCGGTGTTGGAGCGGCCCTCCGCGATCAGCGACAGCACCTCGTGCTCCCTGCGGGTCAGCCGGTCCAGCGGGTCGCTGTGCCTGCGCAGCAGCAGCTGGGCGACCACCTCGGGATCCAGGGCGGTGCCCCCGGCGGCGATCCGGCGCAGCGCGTCGAGGAACTCCTCGACGTCGGCCACCCGGTCCTTGAGCAGGTAGCCGATCCCGCTGGTCGCGGTGGACAGCAGCTGGGTGGCGTAGCGCTCCTCGACGTACTGGGAGAGCACGAGGATCGCCAGCGTCGGCCGCTGGCGGCGCAGGACGAGCGCCGCGCGCAGGCCCTCGTCGGTGTGCGAGGGCGGCATCCGCACGTCGGTGACGACGAGGTCGGGGACGTGCTCGTCCACGGCGCGCAGCAGCCCCTCCGCGTCGGACACGGCGGCCACGACCTCGATGCCCGCCGAGCCGAGCAGGCGGACGAGCCCTTCTCTCAGCAGTACGGAGTCCTCGGCGAGCACTACGCGCACGGTAGCTCCACTCTGATCGTCGTCGGCCCGCCGAGCGGGCTGTCGACGTACAGGATGCCGTCCACGGAGCCGACCCGGCGGGACAGGCCACGCAGACCGGTCCCCCGCTCGGGGTCCGCGCCGCCGTGGCCGTCGTCGCCGACGGCCACGTGGAGGCGGTCGCCGAGGCGGTCGACGGTGACCTCGGCGCCGGACGCCCCCGCGTGCTTGGTGATGTTGGTCAGCGCCTCGGACACGACGAAGAACGCCACCGCCTCGATCGTGGGAGAGACGCGTTCGGGGATGTGGACGCTCAGCCGTACGGGGAATGGGGCCCGCGCGGCGAGGCCGGACAGCGCCGCGTCCAGGCCCTGGTCGTTGAGCACGGCGGGGTGCAGCCCCCGGACGAAGTCGCGCAGCTCCTTCAGGGCCTGCTTGGCCTCCTCGTGCGCCTGCACGATCACCTCGCGGGCGGGCTCGGGCAGGTCGGTGAGGTTGGCGCGGGCCATGCCCAGGTTCATCGCCAGCGACACCAGCCGCTGCTGGGTGCCGTCGTGCAGATCCCGCTCGATGCGGCGGCG
Source organism: Streptosporangium sp. G11 (assembly GCF_051192615.1). Lineage (NCBI taxonomy): Bacteria > Bacillati > Actinomycetota > Actinomycetes > Streptosporangiales > Streptosporangiaceae > Streptosporangium > Streptosporangium sp. G11. Next base: position 13,653 of record NZ_JBPJUQ010000087.1, on the reverse strand, counting down.
CTCGGCGTCCGCGGCGTCGACCACCTCGGCGCGGCTCTCCCGCAGCGTCTCGACCCGCTGGACCAGCTGGTCGCTCAGGCTGGGACCGAGCAGGGCCTCGGCGGCGATCACGTCCAGCGCCGCGAACCCCCGGGCCACCCACGGCCCCGCGACGAGCAGGCTCCCCGAGGCGAGGACGAACGCCACGCTCCGCCAGCTCTCCTCCATCGCCCAGTACCGCACGGCGAGCCCGGCGGTGACCAGCCCGCCCGCCCACGCCCCGACGACCGATACGGCGCCGAAGCCGCTGATCAGCGGCGTCAGCAGGTGGTACGAGAGCCGGCGCCAGGTGCTCCGCGTCCTGGCCTCCTGGAACAGCCGCCGGAACGGGTTCATGCTCAGGGGGCGGCGCGGGACAGGAAGGATGTCGACGTCGAGGAAGGCGGCGAACCGGGACCGCTGCACCAGGGTGAGCAGCCGGACGACCCAGAAGAACAGCAGCAGCGCGATCACGGGGACCACCACGGTCCACACCAGCAGCACCGACGCCGTCACCAGCGCCGAGATCGCCATCGTGCCCAGCAGGGCGATCGGCACGCCCGTCACCAGGTGCGCGGTGCGGAGCCAGGCCCGCGTGGACCAGTGGGCGCTGATCCTCTCCCAGGGGGTGGTCACCTCGATGCCGGTCATAGGACCACCGTAGGGACCGCGGCGGCCCGGACACAGGGGCGAGGTATCCCGGAAAAAGGTGGGGCAAACCCCACCCCCCGAGCGCGATCCGGGGGTTCCCGTCACGGTACGTCCCCGGTTGTACGGCCCTTTCCTCTTTACGGGGCCCGGATTGTGAGGTCCAGTCCCTTCGTGAGGCCCAGTTTGTAGGGTAAAGTCCTAATTTGCCTGCTTGACCTACCCTTGGGGAATGGATTCCCGCGAGCATGTCGAACGGCATGGCCTGGGGTGGGCGACGGACCGGCGGCCTCCTGGGCGGGCCGTGCTCCCCGGTCTCTCCCGACCTCGCACCCACAACGGCCTTCACGGGTCTTGCGGTCACGACGGCCTCCCGAGGTCTCGCACCGGCGACGGCCTTCCCTGGTCTTGCACCCACGAGGGCCTTCCCGGGTCCTGCGGTCACGATGGCCCTTCCGGACCCCGCGCCGGCGACCGCCCCTCCGGACCCTGCGCCGGCCACGGCCTTCCCGGGCTTTTCGCCGACGATCCGATGTCCGCGCCCCTGACCTATCCCGGGCGCCTCCCCCCGGGAGCCGGGCTGCTGGCCGACGGCCGCTTCCTGCCGATGTCCGAGGGGGCCGGCGCCCTCGGCGGCTGGCGGGTCCGGCCGGGGAGCCGGGACGTGCGGCTCGCCGACCACCTGGCGGGTCTCGGCGTGGGGCCGGTGGAGGCGCGCCACCCGGTGGTCGCGGTGGGCTCCAACGCCGCGCCGGGCCAGCTGCACCGGAAGTTCACCGCCGCCGGGATCCGGTCCGTCGTCCCGCTCGCCCCGGCCACCGTGCACGGCGTCGCCCCGGGGGTGTCGGCGCACGTCAGCCGGAACGCCTACCTGCCCGCCGCGCCCATCAGGGTGCCAGGGGCGTCGCTCCTGTTCGTGGCGTGGGTGGACGACGCCCAGCTCGCCGCGCTGGACGCGACCGAGCCGAACTACGTCCGGCTCCCGCTGCCCCCGCGTTCCTTCCCCGTGCGCCTCTCCTCCGGGGAGGCCCTTCCCTCGTGCCACGTCTACGCGGGCATGCACGGATGCCTGGTGGACGAGGAGGGTGATCCGCTGCCTCTCGCTCCCCAGCCGGAGCTGATCGGGCACCTGCTGGCGCGCTCCGCGAAGCTGCGGCGCCTGCTGGGGCGGACGCCCGAGGAGTTCGTGACGAGGGCGAGGGAGGACGACGGGACGCGGGAGGCGGCCCACGCGCTGTTCCGGAGCGACGGGTTCGCCGACCCCGGAGCCGGGCTCGCCGGAGAGCTGTCACGTCCTCGAACCCCGCGCCCACGAACCCCGCGCTCCCGAAACCCGCGTCCTCGAACCCCCCGCCCCCGGACCCCCTGATCCCGGTCCCCGTGGCCCCGTGATCCCGTCTCGGCGATCTCGCGCGACCTTGCGATCTTTGGGATAACCCCAATGGGGGTAGTCATGGGTTATAAATAGAGGCGACCCGAACGCGGCCCATCGAAGGGATCGCCTCCTTGAAGCGCGTGCTGCTGCTGGCGACCGGTGACACCATCGCCCACTCCTACGCCCCCGACCGCCCGAGCGTCGCGTCCGGGGCCGAACTCCTGCGGGCGCTCCCGCCCGGCGCGGTCACCGCGGACGTGGTGGCCGAGGACGTGATGGCGGAGCCCAGCTGGGACATGTCGCCCTCGACCATGCTGGAGGTGGCCCGCAGGGCGCGTTCGGCCATCCTGGACCGCGGATTCGACGGTGTCGTGATCACTCACGGCGCGGACACGCTGGAGGAGACCGCGTACCTCGTGGACCTGCTCGCGGGCCGGGCGGCGGAGCGCGGCGCGATCGTGCTGACCGGCGCCGTCCGCTCCCTGGACGAGCTGTCCCCGGACGGCCCCCGCAACCTCGCCTCCGCCGTCGTGGCCGCCGCCGACGGCGCGCTGCGCGGTGCCGGGGCCGTCGTGTGCTTCAACGACGAGATCCACGCCGCCCGCTGGGTCACCGAGGTCGACGCCACGAGCGTCGCGGCGTTCTCGTCGGCACCCTTCCCCGTGCTGGGCCGGGTGACCGGCGGCCGCGTCGAGACGCTGTCCGCCCCGCCGCCCCGGCCGCCCGCGTTCGGGGGAGATCCGGCCTCGGACGTCGCCCTGATCAAGACCTATCCGGGAATCGCCCCCGTGCTGCTCACCGCCGTCGTGGACGCCGGGGCCCAGGGCGTCGTGCTGGAGGGGACCGGCCTGGGCAACGTGCCGGTCGAGCTCTTCACGACGATCGCCGAGCTGACGGAGTGGGGGATCCCGGTGGTCGTCGCGTCGAGGTGCCGCACCCACGCGGCCCCGCCCGACGGGACGCGCCCCGGCGCGGGGCTCGCCGTGGGCGTCGGGGCGATCGGAGCCCGCGGCCTGGCGCCCTCGAAGGCGCGGTGCGCGCTGATGGTCGCCCTCGGCACCGGCGGGATCGACGCCGTACGCGACTGGTTCGGCAGGCTCTGACGCTCCGCGCGACGATTTACGGATGGGTAAAAACCGCGAAAAAGGGAGTATCCCTGAGCTGCGCGGGCACGTGGGTGGAGTCCGTGATCCGGCGAAGGGCTGGGGAGGCCTTCGCCGGATCACCCCCCTCTTCCCCACCTCGGTCCCCGCGTGGCCCGTCGCCCGCCGTGGCGTGCCGGGCCGCGGGGCGACCGGAGGGGCGGGCGCCCGGAACGATCAGACGAAGATCGACACCCCGAGGCCGCCGCGGGTCTCGGCGCCGTACCGCTCCTTCTCCTTGGCGATGTCGAGGGGCTTGATCCCGGAGCGCCCGCTCAGCACCTCCTCGGTGAGAAGGTCGGCGGGGACCAGCCAGGAGACCTCGAACTCCAGACCGTCGGGGTCCTTGGCGTACAGGGCCTTGGTGGTGGAGTGGTCGGAGGCGCCGACGAGGGCGTCGAGCTCGCCGAGCTTGAGGGCGATCCGCTCCAGCTCCTGGAGGGTGTCGACCTCCCAGGCGAGGTGGTAGAGGCCGACGGTCGAGCGCCCGGCCCCCGAGGGGCCCGCCTGCGCGCCGATCTCGAAGAGGCCGAGGTCGTGGTCGTTGCTGGACCCCGAGGCCTGGAGGAACGTGGCGCCCGGCATACCCATGACCACCCTGAAACCGAGGGCCTCCTGGTAGAAGGCGACGCTGCGCTCCACATCGCGCACGAAGAGAACGGCGTGGTTGAGCCGCTGGACCGGCATGGTTCCTCCTAAAACTTGAACTCTCAAGTAGATTACCCCCGCTTGGTTGAGAGTTCAAGTAAGCTGGTCTCGTGACGCGATGGCTGGACGACGACGAGCAGCGCACCTGGCGCGCGTTCCTGGCCGCCTCGCAGCTCGTCCAGGAGGAGCTGGACCGGCAGCTGCAACGAGACTCCGGCATGCCGCACGCCTACTACGCCGTGCTGGTGAAGCTCTCCGAGGCGCCCGAGCGCATGATGCGGATGAGCGAGCTGGCGGCGGAGGTCAACTCCTCGCAGAGCCGCCTGTCGCACGCGGTGAAGCGGCTGGAGGAGCGCGGCTGGGTGCGGCGCGAGCCGTGCGCCGCTGACAAGCGCGTGAGCTGGGCGATCCTCACCGACCAGGGGCTCGCGGTCCTCGCCGCCGCCGCCCCCGGCCACGTCGAGGCGGTACGGCAGACCCTGTTCGACCGTCTCGACCCCGAGCAGCTCCGCAGGCTGGCCGAGATCTGCGCCGCGATCCTCACCAGGCCCGACCCCGACCTCCCCGCCTGACGGGACACGGCCCGTCCCGCGCATCCGCCTCGGCCCGTGCTCCCGCCCGGTCCGGGGGACGACGCCAGGTTCGGGGGGCGAGCGGTCCCGAACGGCGAGCGGCCTGAACCGGCCCGGACGGCCGAGCCGCATGTCGCGGTGTCGCGGTGTCGCGGTCAGGCTCGCGCCGTGGCCAGGTGGCTCCAGGGGTCGGCGATGACGTGGTGGATGACCTGCCCGGCGGCGCCCAGGGTCGCGGCGTCGCCGCCGAGCCGCGAGACGGTCAGCTCGGGGACGGCGCGGCGCATCACACCCAGCCGGGAGGTCATCGTCTCGTGCGCCGGACCCCGGATCCACGGGAACAGCGGGGCGAAGACCCCGCCCAGCACGATGGTCCCCGGGTCCACCAGGTGCACCGCCGAGGTGAGGGCGACGCCGAGCGCCTGACCGGCGCGCTCGCAGGCCTCCAGCGAGCCCCGCTCGCCCGCCCGCAGGCGCGCCAGCAGCGCGGCCACCCCGTCGGGAACCCCGGCGAGCCCGGCGGCCCTCAGCAGCGCCTCCTGCCCGGCGTACTGCTCCAGGCACCCCCGGCCGCCGCAGCGGCACGCCGGGCCGTCGGGGGAGACGACCACGTGCCCCAGCTCCCCGGCGAGGCCCCGGGCGCCGCGGAACAGGGTGCCGCCGACCACCAGGCCCGCGCCGATGCCGATCTCCCCCGACACGTGCAGGAAGTCGCCGGGGACGGAGCCGAACCAGAGCTCGCCCAAGGCGGCGAGGTTGGCCTCGTTGTCCACTTTGACGGGGAAGCCCAGCAGGTCGGAGACGCGGACGTCGTGCCAGCCGAGGTTGGGGGCCGTGTGGACCAGTCCTCCGTCCACGGGGCCGGGCACCGCCAGGGTCGACCCGGCGATGGAGAGGCCTTCCTCGCGCGCTTTCTCCACAGCCCTGTGGGCGAGTTCTTCCAGGTGAGAGAGGGTTTCCACAGGAGAGGCCCTACGGTTGTCCACAGCCTGTGTATATCTGAGCCGCACCGCCAGGGTGAGGTCGACCACGCAGGCGGACAGGTAGTCGACGTTGATCTCCAGGCCGAGCGCGGCGACCCGCCGCCCGCTGAGCGCCACGGCCGTGCCCGGCCGCCCCCGCTCGCCGTCCCTGAGCGCGCCCGACTCGGCGACCATGCCCGCCTCGATCAGGTCGCCGACCATTTTCGACACCGTGGTCTTGGTCAGCCCGGTGATCTCGGCCAGCGCCGCCCGGGTGATCGGACCGCTCCTGCGGACCTCGCCGAGGACCACGCCGAGGTTGCGGGCGCGCATCGAGTCGTGGCGTACGGCCTGTGTCATGGAACACCCACCTCTTGACGATCCCACCACCTCGATCCATATTAAGTCCATAAAGTGGATTAAATCGGAGGAACGCAAATGAGCGCCTACACCCCCAAGCCCGAAGACCGCTTCACCTTCGGGCTGTGGACAGTCGGCTGGCAGGCCCGTGACCCCTTCGGGGACGCCTCGCGGGCCCCGCTGGACCCGGTGGAGAGCGTCCACCGGCTCGCCGAGCTCGGCGCGTACGGCGTCACCTTCCACGACGACGACCTGCTCGCCGTCGAGCCCGACCGCGACAGGGCCATCGCGAACTTCAAGAAGGCGCTGGCCGAGACCGGCCTCAAGGTCCCGATGGCCACCACGAACCTGTTCACCCACCCCGTCTTCAAGGACGGCGGCTTCACCAGCAACGACCGCGACGTCCGCCGCTACGCGCTGCGAAAGGTCATCCGCAACGTGGACCTGGCCGCCGAGCTCGGCGCGACCACCTACGTCTGCTGGGGCGGGCGCGAGGGCGCGGAGTCCGGGGCCGCCAAGGACATCAGGGCCGCGCTCAGCCGCTACAAGGAGGGCATGGACCTGCTCACCTCGTACGTGATCGAGCAGGGCTACGACATCAGGTTCGCCATCGAGCCCAAGCCGAACGAGCCGCGGGGCGACATCCTGCTCCCGACCATCGGCCACGCGCTCGCGTTCATCAACGAGCTGGAGCACTCCGAGCGCGTCGGCCTCAACCCCGAGGTGGGCCACGAGGAGATGGCCGGGCTCAACTTCGCGCACGGCATCGCGCAGGCGCTCTGGCACGGCAAGCTCTTCCACATCGACCTGAACGGCCAGCACGGCCCCCGCTACGACCAGGACCTGATCTTCGGCCACGGCGACGTGAAGAACGCCTTCTTCCTGGTCGACCTGCTGGAGAACGGCGGCTACGACGGCCCCAGGCACTTCGACTACAAGCCGCTGCGCACCGAGGACTCCGAGGACGTCTGGGTCTCGGCCGCGGCCAACATGCGCACGTACCTGATCCTGAAGGAGAAGGTGGCGGCGTTCCGCGCGGACCCCGAGGTCGCCGAGGCGCTCGCCGCGAGCAAGGTCGCCGAGCTCTCCGAGCCCACGCTGGCCCCCGGCGAGACGATCGCCGACCTGAACCGCGACGACTTCGACCTCGACGCGGTGGCCGCGCGCGGCTTCCACTTCACGCGCCTCAACCAGCTCGCCATGGACTACCTCCTCGGAGTCCGCGGATGACATTGGTGGCCGGGGTCGACTCGTCGACCCAGAGCTGCAAGGTGGTGATCAGGGACGCCCGCACGGGCGCCCTGGTCCGCCAGGGGCGCGCGACCCACCCCGAGGGCACCGAGGTCGACCCCGGAGCCTGGTGGGAGGCGCTCCAGGAGGCGCTGGCGCGGGCGGGCGGGCTGGACGGCGTCGAGGCGATGAGCATCGGCGCGCAGCAGCACGGCATGGTCTGCCTGGACGAGTCCGGCGACGTCGTCAGGAAGGCGCTGCTGTGGAACGACACCCGTTCCGCCGGAGCCGCCGCCGACCTGGTCGAGGAGCTGGGCGGTCCCGAGCGCTGGGCGGAGGCGGTCGGCAGCGTGCCGGTCGCGTCGTTCACGGTGACCAAGCTCCGCTGGCTGGCGGAGCACGAGCCCGACTCCGCCCGCCGCACGGCGAGGGTGTGCCTGCCGCACGACTGGCTCACCTGGCGGCTGGGCGGGGAGTTCGTCACCGACAGGGGCGACGCGTCGGGCACCGGGTACTGGTCGCCCGCGACCGGGGCCTACCGGACCGACCTCCTCCAGATGGCCTTCGGCGCCGTACCGGGGCTTCCCGAGGTACTGGGGCCCCGCGACTCCGCGGGCGAGGTGCGGCCCGCAGCCGGCGTCCCCGGCGCGGGCACGGTGCGTCTCGCGCCGGGTACGGGAGACAACATGGCGGCGGCCCTCGGGGTCGGCGCCCTGCCCGGGGACGTGGTGGTGTCGATCGGGACGTCGGGGACGGCCTTCGCGGTCGCCGCCGGCCCGAGCGCCGACCCGACCGGTGCCGTGGCCGGGTTCGCGGACGCCACCGGGCGGTTCCTCCCGCTGGTGGCCACGCTCAACGCCGCCAGGGTGCTCGACGCCGCCGCGCGGACGCTCGGGGTCGGTCTCGACGAACTCGACAGACTGGCCCTGGAGGCGCCCTCGGGGGCCGGAGGGCTCGTCTACGTCCCGTACCTGGAGGGCGAGCGCACCCCGAACCTGCCCACCGCCACGGGTTCGCTGCACGGCCTGACGCTGGGCACCTCCACCCCGGCGCACCTCGCCAGGGCGGCGGTGGAGGGCATGCTCTGCCATCTCGCCGACGCCTTCGACGCCCTCGGGCTCGACCCGTCCAGGGTGCTGCTCATCGGAGGGGGCGCCAGGTCGGAGGCCGTACGGCGGATCGCCCCCGCGGTCTTCGGACGGCCGGTGGTCGTCCCCGAGGCCGGGGAGTACGTCGCCGACGGAGCGGCGAGACAGGCCGCCTGGTCGCTCGGTGGCGACGAGCCCCCGGCCTGGGAGGCGGGCAAGGTCGAGCACTACGAGGCCGATCCCGCACCGGAGGTCAGGGCACGCTACGCCGAGGTCCGCGGCCTCCGCTGAGACGCGGGCCGGGCCGGGGTCCGCGGCCTTCGCCGGGGTGGCCCGCCGGGGCGGTCCGCCATCCCCGCCCTGACGCGGGGACCGCCCCGGCGCGGGTCGCCCCACGGGGCCGCTGGAACGGCCTCTCACGGGTACGGGGGCCGCCCTTTCACAGGTTCGGAGGGGCGGCCCCTCAACGGCCGTCTCAGGGACGGCTCAGGGTTGGATCAGGGGGCCGCCGGATGTCTGAATCGTCCTTTGGCGGACAGTCTTAGCGCATGCTCGCGTCGAAGAGGCTCTACCCCCTGATCGCATGTGCCGGGATCGTCGTGGCCGTCGTGGCCGCCGTCGCGGGACAGGCCGACCCGGTTCTCTACCCGAACCCGCTCGATCTGACGATCAGTGAGTACGCCGCGCTGGACCGCACCGGAGCCACCGGGTTCGCGATGACGGCGCTGGGGGTCGCGGCCTTCGCGGTGGTCGCCGGGCTGCGGGCCGTGGGGGCGCCGGTGGGTGTCCTGGCCGAGCGGCTGACACTGCTCTGGGGCGCGGGGCTCATCGTGCTCGCGGTGGTGCCCGCGGCCCTTCCCGGTACGGGGACCGACCTGATCGCCCAGGCGTACTGCTACGTGTCGATCGCCGTGCTGGCCGCGGTGCCCGCGGCGGGCGGCCTGATGGTGGCGCGGTTCGGCGAGGACGAGCGGTGGCGGGCGGTGGCCAGGCCGGTGGAGTGGCTGACGCTGGCCGGGGGGTTCGGACTGCTGGCGCTCACCTACGTGATGCTTCCCGGGGAAGGGGTGCTCGTCGGGCTCGTCGAGTGGACCCTGCTCGGTGCCGAGGTCGCGTTGGTCGGGGTGCTGGCCGTCCGGCTCGCGCGACTGACCTGGGCGAGGGGCGGCGCCACTTCCGCATCACGCGCCGCACTCGGCTGACTCACTCACTTCTGAAAACTCTTTCATGACATGTCACAAATAGGCTACAAATAGCAGGAGCCGCCAGTGCTATTCTCGTCGGCGATCTAGAGATCGTCCGGGGCCTTCCCCCGGCGCTCCGAGAGCGAACCGCTGAGGTGACATGGCATCGAGCAGGTCTATACGGTTCAAGGTCTCGGTGTTGCTGGTCATCCCCCTCGTCTCGCTGGTGGCGCTGTGGGGCTTCGCGACGGCCGTGACCGTCGGCGACTCGGTGAGCCTGCTCTCCGTCGGCACGCTGTACGACTCCATCGGCAAGCCCGCCGGAGAGCTGGGCATCGCGGTCCAGCGTGAGCACATCCTGTCGGCCGAGTTTCTGGCCACCCGCTCCGACGCGGACCGCGACACCCTCGCGGGGCAGCGCGCGGTCACCGACCAGGCCCGTGCCCGCCTGCGGCGGCAGACGACCGGGGAAGCGGCGCAGGCGGCGATGTCCGACGAGATGAGGATGCGCCACGAAGAGCTGATGCGGCAGGTGAACGGGCTCGACGCGATCCGCGCCAGGATCGACTCCGGGCGGATCGGCCCGGTGGGACTCTCCCAGGAGTTCACCCGGCTGCCGGACGCCCTGCGCCGGCTCTTCAACACCCTGAGCCTCAGCAACGATCTCTCGCTCTACCGCCAGTCGCGCGGCATCACGATGATCAACCAGGCCATGGACCTGCTCAGCCGCGAGCGGGCGCTCGCCACGGGCGCGCTGGCGCTCAGAAGCCCGATGACGCCGAGTGAGATGCGGCTGTTCACCCGGCTCGCCGCCAACCGGATCTTCCTCATGGACCAGGCGCTCCCGGACCTGGAGCCCGAGCTGCGCGCCCCCTTCTCGGACATGATCGCCTCCTCGACGTACGCCCGCTTCACCACCCTCGAGAACCACCTGCTGACCGGCGCCGAGGTGCGGTCCACCGACTGGCGCGCCGCCGGCGACGCGCTGGACGCCGCCTACCAGCGGTCCCTGACGGCGGCCGCCCCCGCGCTCGTCGAGCAGGCCACGCCCGTGGCCGTCGGCGTCTTCGTCCGCGCCGGCGTCATCGGCGTGCTCGGCCTCATCGCGGTCGTCGCGTCGCTGCTGGTCTCGTACCGGGTCGGCAGCGGGATCACCAAGGAGCTCGCCGCCGTGCGGCGGGCCGCCGCCGAGCTCGCGCAGACGCGGCTCCCGAGGGTCATGGAGAAGCTGCGCCGAGGCGACAGGGTGGACGTGGAGGCCGAGGCGCCCGCGCTGAAGCCGCCGGGCAGCACGAGCGAGATCCACGACGTCGCCGACGCCTTCAACAGCGTCCAGCGCAGCGCCGTGGACGCCGCCGTGGAGCAGGCCAGGCTGCGCGAGGGCGTCTCCCAGGCCTTCCGCAACCTCGCCCGCCGGAGCCAGTCGCTGCTGCAGCGCCAGCTCAAGCTGCTCGACGGCATGCAGAAGCAGGCGGAGGATCCCGCGGCGCTGGAGAACCTCTTCAGGCTCGACCACCTCACCACCCGCATGCGCCGCCACGCCGAGGGCCTGGTGATCCTGTCGGGCGGGGCCGCGGGCCGCAAGTGGCGCTCGTCGGTGCCGATGGAGGACGTGCTGCGCGGGGCCGCCGCCCAGGTCGAGGACTACGCCCGGGTGCGGATCTACCCGACGGGCGGCACCACCCTGGTCGGCAACGCCGCCGCGGACATGATGCACCTGTTCGCCGAGATCCTGGAGAACGCCACCGTCTTCTCCCCGCCGGGCAGCCAGGTCTCGGTCCGGGGCGAGCTCGTCGGGCGGGGCTTCGCGGTCGAGATCGAGGACAGGGGACTCGGGCTGACCGAGGACAAGCGCGCCGCGATCAACGAGCGCCTGGCCAGCCCGCCGGAGTTCGACCCGGCCGACACCGACCGGCTGGGCTTCGCCGTGGTCGGGCTGCTGGCCGCCAGGTACGGGGTCGAGGTGGCGCTGCGAGCCTCGCCGTACGGTGGCACCGGGGTGGTCGTCCTCATCCCCGAGCAGCTGCTCGGGGACCCCGAGCCCATCGAGGAGCCGCCGGTGCTCACCGTCATCAGCGTGCGGCCCGGATCCGCGGAGCAGAGGGCGGAGCGGCCCGGGGACTCCGGTGAGGTCCCGATCCCCGCGGACCTGTGGAAGCCGATGCGGCGCGGCGCCGACGGCCTGCCCCGCCGGGTGCGGCAGGCGAACACGCCGCCGCGCCGGGCCCAGGAGCCCCGGCCGCCCGAGGCCGAGGTCGAGGGGCGGTCGCCCGAGGAGGCGAGGGCGCTGATGAGCACCCTGCAGTCCGGCTGGCAGCGTGGCCGTGCCGACGACGAGGACGGCGGTGCCAAGCGATGAGCCCGGACCGTGAGCACCGGAGCGCGTCCGCGGGACCGCGACCAGAACCAGAACCAGATCCGGGTCCCGGCCGGAGGCCGTGGGCGCTGCCCGGCGGCGCCCGCGGGGGCGGAGCGACGGGAACGGATTCACCGAGCCGGTGGGGGCCGGCGGCCATCGAGATCATCAGAGGGGAAGGGGTTTAACCACGTGCCGGGTGAGCTTTATTGGCTTCTGGATGACTTCGTCACGAGTGTGGCGGACGTCTCGCACGCGCTGATCCTGTCCAACGACGGGCTGATGATGGCCTCGTCCCGAGGTCTGAGCAAGGAGGACGCCGAGCACCTGTCGGCGGTCGCCTCCGGCTTCCAGAGTCTCGCCAAGGGCACCAGCCTGCAGTTCGGCGGCGGTGCAGTACGCCAGACGATGGTGGAGATGGACTCCGTGTTCCTCTTCGTCACCTCCGCGGGCCAGGGAAGCTGCCTGTCGGTCATGACCACCGGCGCCGCCGACGTGGGCCTGATCGCCTACGAGATGGCCCGCCTGGTCACCCGCGTCGGCCAGCACCTGGCCACCGGCCCCCGGATGGCGGGCCAATGAAAGACGACGTCGAGTGGGTCGACGAGGAGGCCGGTCCCGTCGTCCGCCCCTACGCGATGACCGGTGGACGCACCCGGGCGTCCTCCTCCGCGTTCGACATGCTCGCGATGGCGGTGGCGACGGGAACGCCGATCGCCTCGGGGGCGAACCTGGGCTCTGAGCACCGGCGGCTGCTCAACCTGGTCAGGCGGGCGCGCCCGATCGTGGAGATCGCCTCGGACGCGGGCCTGCCGGTCGGCGTGATCAGGGTTCTCCTGGGCGACCTGCTGGACCAGGGCCTGATCCTGGTGCGGTCGCCGCTTCCCGCCGCCTCCATGCCCCCGGAGAACCTTCTGAGGGAACTGATCAGCGGCCTGAGGGCGCTGTGAACTCTCCTGCGGCCTCACCGGCCGGCGCGCCCGCCTCCAGGCCGTAGCGTCCTGGCCGACGTCCGGCCCCCGGCGCCGGGGGCCGGGGGAGCACCCCGGCCCGCTCCTCAGCTCTGGGTGGCCGTCAGCACCTTCAGGGAGTGCTCCACGAGCGTCACGAGCACGGTCTTCGCCGAGACGCGGCGTCGCACGTCGCAGAGCAGCACCGGCACGTCCACGTCGAGGTCCAGGGCGACGCGTACGTCCTCCGCCTCGTGCCGGTCGGCACCGTCGAAGCAGTTGACGGCCACGATGAACGGCGTGCCGCGCTGCTCGAAGTAGTCGATCGAGGGAAAGCAGTCGGTCAGCCGACGGGTGTCGGCGAGGACCACGGCACCCAGCGCGCCGTAGGACAGCTCGTCCCACATGAACCAGAACCGTTCCTGGCCCGGGGTGCCGAACAGGTAGACGACCAGGCCCTCCCTGATCGTGATGCGACCGAAGTCCATCGCGACCGTGGTGGTGGTCTTGCCCTCGACGCCGTCGACGTCGTCGATGCCGATACCGCGGTCGGAGAGGACCTCCTCGGTGCGGAGCGGACGGATCTCGCTGATGGCGCCCACAAGCGTGGTCTTGCCCACCCCGAAGCCACCCGCGATGAGAATCTTGAGGGCGACGGGTTCGTCAGAGGGCCCGAAGTCCATTGATCACTTCCTTGAGAATGCGCTCGCTCGCGGAGGCGCGCCCGATCGAGATGAGCTTGTGGTCCTGCAGGTCGCCGAGAAGGACCCTGACCACGCCGAGTGGCAGGTTGAGGTCCGAGGCGACGTCGGCGACCGAGGTGGGAGTGGTGACCATGGTGAGGATGCGCTCTTGTTCGGGGCCTGGGACGAACCCCCCGGACGGAGCGCCGCGAGTCGAGGTGACCATCGCGACCAGGTCAAGCTTGTCGCCGGAGGAGCGGGTGCGACCCCCGATGAGCGCGTACGGCCGGACGACCGGCCCGGCCTCCTCGTCCATCCAGTGGGTCATCCGGACCTCCAGCACCGGGCTCGGGGATCTAATACTGCAACGGCGCTTGCGCGGATAGATCGGTTTGCCGATCATTTATGTCTCGTGACGGTTGTAGATCTTGAGGCGT
>NZ_JBPJUQ010000086.1:0-32935 GCF_051192615.1 Streptosporangium sp. G11 | reverse complement strand
AGGAGGGTAGGGGGACGGACGTGCCATGACTCGATCCTCTCAAGGAATCGAGCCTCCATCAGACCCGGACCGCTTCAACACTCCCAAGCCTCAGCTCGTCGGCCGCCCTCTTGAATGACCCGCACCGTTCACCCAGGAGAACCTCAGGTGGAACTAACCGGGCGCACCTTCCGGAATGGTGTCCGCGGACATGGCCCCTTCTCCCGGAGCACTCGTCAGGTAGACATGTTGGTGGCCGTTGCCGGCGTTGACATTGATCTGGTCGAGTTGTGTCGCCGCGACAGACCACGTCGCGACGGCGGTGGATCGTTGGCGAGCCGCCAGATCGATGAGGTCCTGGCGAAGATTCGCGGGAAGTCGCTGTCCTGCCGCGTACGCATCGACCGCGATCGCCATGGCGCTCACCGCGTTACGAAACCCCATACGAGCCACGTTGGTCTCGGTCGTCCCGGAGGGAGTCTCCGCATGCCTGTCGACCGCCTGCCGCAGAACACGCTGCCACCCATCGATCTCCGCCGACTGCGCCGGTTGCGCGGTGAGGGCCCTGTCCTGGGGAAGCGCCTTGGCGAGTCCGGACAGCACCCCGTTCAGATCACCGGCGGTCACACGCGCCGTGGCGGTCAACTCACTGATCTGCTGGACATCCCGTTTCGCCTCCGCCTCCCGCATGTCGGCGATGGCGGCCTGGCCGGCATCGGGGAGGCCGAAAAGGTAACCCAATGATCCGGCTATCGCGACGGCGACGAGGATGGTCACGATGTAGCGTGCCCTGTCGGACGAACGAGTGCTCGGCCGAGCCACGGGGCGAGATGGCCTGGCCGTTTTCGAGGACATCCAGCGACTCCCGTTCACCCTCACAACCCCAAGCGCGGTTGGGTGACTGACGTTACCGCTTTCAACGATTTACGTCCACGCACTCCGTTTCAGCTCGGCGGCCTCCCGTTTTTGTGGACTGTCTTTAGTCCATCTCACCGGCCTCTTACGGCGGGCCTTGGAAGTAGCCGTCACCGCCATCGAGGGCGGCACCTCCCTCGGTGAACGTCCGCCGGTTCATCCCCCGCAGCGCACCCGTCCGACGATCCCGACCGGGGTCCACTGCCGCACGCCCGCCGGTCCGGGGACTTTCGCGCCAGACCTGAGCGCCGGGCCACCCGACCCACTCACTCGCTGACGGGCTCGACGTGACGGCAGAGCCGCAGCCCCCGTCAGGCCGGCGAAGAAGGGTGGCCCCACCAACCGGCCCGCGAGGCGGTGGACAACGAGCAGGCCCTGGAAGTTTAAATATGGTTATCATTTCCATTAGTCTGTAGCGAACACCGATCTCGCCTGCGATCAGGCCGGCGTGCGCAACCACCGCTCCTCCTCTCCTCCTGCTCTCCGCGGTCGAGAACAGCGGCTGACAGCTTCACTCAGGGAAGGGAAGGCGTCTTGGCAATCGCCCCGGAGCCGTTCGAGACCGGTTCCGCGTGGTCCGGCACAGAGGTGACCGTGAACACAGAGGTCTGTGTCGGCGCCGGACAATGTGTGCTCGCCACTCCCGAGGTCTTCGATCAGGGCCCCGACGGGCTGGTGGTCCTTCTCACCGGGACTCCCCCGCCCTCGCTGCACACCGCCGTACGGGAGGCCGTACGTCAGTGCCCATCCGGTGCCGTCGCCGTCAGCGACGGCACCGCCCGCTGAGCAGACACGCCCGGTCTCCGTCCCACGACTCCCCGCACCGTTTCCTCCCGTCTCTCCCCACCATCCGGTCAGAGCCGCCGGGACGCCACGCATCTGCCTCACAAGCGGTCCGCCCCCATTCGGGCTGCCACCACCGCATTGCCCTCGCATCAAGGAGAACCATGTCCCGCCCTTTCGATCGTCGCCGCTTCCTCCGTCAGGGAGCCCTGACCGCCGTGGCGCTGGCCGCCGGGCCCAGTTTGATCACCGCCTGCTCCGCTGATGGTTCCACCGCGTCACCGAAGACCGGTGCGGCTTCCGGGACGCCCCGGACCGGGGGTACTCTCCGGGCGGCCTTCGTCGGTGGTGGCGCGTCCGAGACCCTCGACTTCTTCAACGGCCCCACCCCGATGGACCTGGTGCGGGCCCGTGCCTGGCACGCCACCCTGGGCAATCTCGACCCCGCCGCCGAGGACGGCGTTCGCTACGGGGTTCTCGAAGGCATCGACGTGTCCGAGGATCTGTCCACGTACACCCTGCGCCTTCGCCGCGACGTCCGTTTCACCGATGGTTCCACGTTGACCTCGGCCGACGTCCTGCACTCCCTGGCGACCCTCGCTGCGGGCAGCACGCTGCCGGTGTACCGGATGGCCTCGCTCAACTTCGACCTCGCCCGCGCGAAGGCGGACGGCGACCTCAAGGTGATCCTGCCGACCGTTCGTCCGATCGCCGACGGCCGACTGATCCTGTGCCAGGGCAACTTCCTCGTCGTCAAGGACGGAACGAAGCAGTTCGCCACCGGTATGCCGACGTGCGGCCCGTTCACGCTCACCGAGTTCACCGCCGGGCAGGGAGCCGCCTTCACCCGCAACGACGACTACTACGGAGCCGCCCTGGGGCAGGGGCCCCGCCTCGCCGGTCTGGAACTGCGCTCGATCGCCGACTCCGACGCCCGGGCCGGTGCGCTGACGAGCGGTGAAGTCGACTTCGTGCACGACCTCTCCCCCGTCACCGCTCGTACGCTGTCCGCCCATGAGAAGTTCGACCTCGTCTCCTCCAAGAGCCCCTACCTGGTCGGCCTGTCCTTCCGGATGAACATGAACGTCAAGCCGTTCGACGACGAACGGGTGCGTGAGGCGTTCAAACTCGCCGCCGACCGCGAGGCCATGGTGAGGACGGTGTTCTACGGCAACGCCACCGTGGGCAACGACCTGCCCTCAATGGGCTTTCCCGACTACGTGCAAGGGCTCGCGCAGCGGGCGCACGACCCTGACAAGGCCCGCTCCCTGCTCAGGGCCGCCGGCGCCGAGGGGATGGAGATCGTGCTGACCACGGGCCCGGAGACTCCGGGCATGGTGGAGGTGGCGACCCTGTACGTCGAGGACCTGAAGAAGATCGGGGTGAAGGCCTCGCTCAAGGAGCTACCCGCCGGCCAGCTCTTCGCCGACTTCGCCGCCTACACTCAGCTGCCGCTGGCCGCCTCCTACCAGGTGCCGGTCCCGGCCCTGTCGACCTACCAGATCGGCACGGCCGGCGGCGCGCCGTCGGCGTTCGGCTGGAAGCGCCCCGACGTCGACGCGCTCGTCTCCAAGTCTCGTGCGCAGAGCGACCCCGCGGAGGCCAAGAGGATCGGAAGCGAGGCGCAAAAGGAGCAGTGGGAAGACGGGAACACGGTACTTCCGGTGTTCAAGCCCTACGTCAACGCCCAGGCGAAGGGGGTCACCGGCATCCAGGACGACCTCTTCGAGCAGTTCCCCGGTTTTTCCCGGGCAGCCCTGACGTGAGCTGGGCGGTCTTCGTCGGCCGCCGGGTCGTCGGCGCGACCATGCTGCTCGTCCTGCTGTCCGGCGCGGTGTTCGCCGCCACGGCCGTGCTGCCGGGAGACGCGGTCAGCGCGGTGGCGGGCACCGACGCTTCCATGGCGGAACGCGCCCGGGTCCGGGCCGCCCTCGGCCTGGACCGGCCGGTGGCCGAACGGTATGCCCGGTGGGCGCTCGGCGCGGTCCGCGGCGACCTGGGTACCGGATTCGTCGGGCGCCGGCCGGTCGTGGAGGTGCTGGGGGCCCGGCTTCCCAACAGCCTGCTGCTGGCGGGCCTGACCCTCGCCTTCACCGTTCCGCTCGCGGTGCTGCTCGGCCTGTCGTCCGGCCTGCGGGCGGGCACCACCGCCGACCGTCTGATCTCCTCCCTCGCCCAGGTCGCGGCGGGAATACCGGAGTTCGTGTCGGCGGCGCTGCTGATCGCCGTGCTGTCGGTATGGCTGGACCTGCTGCCGCGGGTCTCCCTGGTGCCGTTGGGCGGCACCCCGCTGGAGGCCCCGCAGGGCCTGGTGCTGCCCGTCCTCACCCTCACCGCGGTCGCCCTGGCCACGACCACCCGGCTGATTCGCGTCTCGGCGGCGGACGTGGCGGCCTCCCCGTACGTGGAGACGGCCCGGCTCAACGGGGTGCGCGGCCTGCGCCTGGCCCTGCGTCATGTGCTGCCCAACGCCGTCGGTCCCGCAGTGCAGGCCCTCACGCTCATCACCGGTGTGCTGGTCGGCGGGGCCGTGGTCGTGGAGAGTGTCTTCGACTATCCCGGGATCGGCCGCGAGCTCCAACGGGCCGTCGCGGCCAGGGACATCCCGATGGTGCAGGGCATCGCCACGGCCCTGGCCGCGGTGATGCTGCTGATCCTGCTGCTGGGTGACGTCTGCGGACGGCTGCTCGATCCGGTGGGCGGGGATCGGCGATGACGGGCGTCCTGATGCGAGAGGGAGGGCTTCGGGCGGTTGGCTCTCCCGCGCGACCACGCCGCCGATGGCTGCCGCTGCTCACCGGGACCGGGGCGTTGGTCGTGGTCGCGGTCGGGTTGTGCGGGCCGCTGGTCGCCCCCTACAGCCCGACCGAGCAGCTGGGGATGCCCTTCCAGCCACCGGACGGCATCCATCCGCTGGGTACCGACGTCCTGGGCCGGGACGTGCTGAGCCGGGTGCTGTGGGGAGGACAGGTGATCGTCCTCACCGGCCTCGGCGCGACGCTGGTCGCCGGGGCCGCGGGGATGGCCGCGGGCGTGCTGACGGGGCTCGCGCCCCGCCGCGTCGGCGATCTCGTGCTGCGGCTCGTGGACGCTTTGGCGGTGCTTCCCGCATTGTTGCTCATTCTCGTGCTGGCGGCCGGTTTCCCCGGCAGCGACCTGGCGGTCGTGGCCGCCGTCGCCCTGGCCACCACTCCGTTCTCGGTGCGTGTGCTGCGCGCGGCCACCCGGCAGGTCGTCGTCACCGGCTATGCGGAGGCCGCCTACGCCCGAGGCGACAGCAGGTGGGCCGTACTGCGCCACGACATCCTGCCCAACATCACCGGACCGGCACTGGCTGACACGGCCCTGCGGCTGGTCGCCTCCGTCCACCTCACCGCCACCGCCGGTTTCCTCGGTCTCGGCCGCGGCGCCCCGGCCCCGAACTGGGGACGCATGATCAACGAGAACATCCCCGGCGCCCCCCTGACGGTCGTGCCCTTCCTCGCACCCACCTTGCTGATCGTGCTGCTCTCGGTCTGCGTCGGCCTGCTGGCCGACTGGTTCGCCGACGCGGCATCCGGGGAGCGGCGATGACCACCGTGGGCGGCGAGGCACTCCTTCACGTCACGGGGCTGACGCTGGTTCCGGTCGGCGGCGGCCTTCCCGTCCTGCGGGAGGCGACGCTGGCCCTCGCCTCCGGGCGGGTGCTGGGGGTGGTCGGGCGGTCCGGCTCGGGCAAGAGCAGCCTGGCGCTGAGCCTGCTCGGCCACGTGCGCCCTGGCCTGGAACGGCGCTCCGGCGTGGTGCGGGTGGCCGGTCTCGACCCGTTCGACCGGTCGGGAGCCCGCCGGTTGCGTGGCCGGGTGGTGTCGTTCATGGGGCAGGATCCGGCGGCCTCCCTCAACCCCGCGCTGCGGATCGGGGACCAGGTGGCGGAGGCGGTACGGCTGCGCTCTCCCGGACTCTCCGATGTCGCCGGGCAGGTCCGGTCGCTGCTGTCGTCGGTACGGCTGCCGGTCGACCGGGCGTTCCTGCGGCGCCGCCCCCATCAGGTCTCCGGCGGGCAGGCGCAGCGGGTGGCTCTCGCCGCCGCCCTGGCGGGCAGTCCGCGGCTCCTGGTCCTGGACGAGCCGACGGGCAGCCTGGACACCGTGCTGGCCCACCAGATGCGCGAACTGCTGACCGAACTGGTGCGAGACGGTGACCGTGCGGCGGTGCTGGTCAGTCACGACCCCGACTGGGTCGTGGCGCTGGCGGACGAGGTGATCCGGCTGGAGGACGGACGGATCACCGCCTCCGGTCCTCCGCGGACGGTGCTGCCGGCCGGGCCGCGCGCCATCGTGCCCACCGGCCGCGCGGACACCGAGGCTCCCCGCACGGCTGTCGGTGAGAACCGGGGTGAGCTGCGGGTACGCGATCTGTCGGCCGCGCACGGCCGCAGGGTCGTCCTGCACGGGGTCTCGCTGACCGTCCCCGCCGGCACGTGCACGGCCGTGGTGGGGCCGTCCGGTTCCGGCAAGACCACCCTTGCCCGCTGCCTGGTCGGCCTGCACCGCGCGGCGCGGGGCACGACCGACTGGAGGGACGGCCCCGATGGGCCGCCTGCCACTTCAGGGCGCGGCCGTGCGGTGCAGCTGGTGGCCCAGGACTCCCGCGGGGCGCTCAATCCGCGAGAGTCCGTGCGGACCGCGCTGACGCGGCCGCTGACCGGCCTGCGGGGAATGCCGGCCGAGGAGGCCACCGCCGAGGCCGGCCGCATGCTCGGACTGGTCGGATTGGCGCCGGCGATGCTGTCACGCCGGCCAGGCGAGTTGTCCGGCGGTGAGCGCCAGCGGGTCAACCTGGCGCGGGCCCTGGCCGGTGCGCCGCGGGTGCTGATCTGCGACGAGATCACCTCGGCGCTGGATCCGGAGATCGGGGCCGGCGTCCTGGACCTGCTGACCTCGCTGCGCCGGACGCTGGGGTTGACGGTATTGCTGGTGACCCACGATCTGGCCGAGGCGGCGCAGTATGCGGACCGGGTCGTTGTGCTGGACGGCGGGCGGGTGGTCGAGTCGGGCCCACCGGGCCGGGTGTTCGCCCGGCCGCAGCACCCGGTGACACGAGAACTGGTCGGCTGCTCCCGTATGGGCCCGGCACGAAACCCGGTGTAGGCGTGTGAGGGGAGGGGGATGAGGTCGCCTTCTTCCCCTCACGATGGTGTCAGGCCGGTGAGAGCGTTCCGGCCAGGGCCTTCTTGTCGATCTTTCCGACCGCGGTCAGCGGCATGGCGGCAATCCCCACCACCTGGTCGGGTGCCTTGTACCGCGCCAGTCCTCGTTCTCCGAGGAAAGCGGCCAGCTCCCTCGCCCCCGGGACCGGCCCGGCGCAGACCAGGAACGCCACCGAGCGCTCGCCCCACTTGTCGTCGGGAGCGCCGACCAGCGCCGCCTCCGTGATCAGCGGGTGGGTGAGCAGGTGCTCCTCCACCTCGATCGCCGCGATCTTCTCGCCGCCGCGGTTGATCTGGTCCTTGATCCGTCCGACGACGACCAGGTGACCCGTGGGGAGCCGGCGTACGACGTCTCCGCTGCGGTAGAAGCCGTCGGGGGTGAAGGCGATGAGGTTGTGCTCCTGCGCACGGTAGTAGCCGCGCGGGGTGTAGGGGCCGCGGGTGAGCAGTTCGCCGGGGAGTCCGTCGGCGACGGGCCGGTCGTCGGGGCCGACGATGAGGATCTCGTCGTCCGGAGAGATCGGGCGCCCCTGGGAGGTGCAGATGAGCTCCTCGGGGTCGTCCAGGCGGGTGAGGCTGATCAGTCCCTCGGCCATGCCGAAGACCTGCTGGACCGTCACGTCCAGCGCGGGGCCGAGCTTGCGGGCGACATCGTCGGCAAGCCGCGCTCCCCCGACCTGGAGCACCTTGAGGCTGCCGAGGTCCGCCGCGCTGCGGGCACCTTCCTCCATCCAGTGCGGGACCAGGGGCGGGCTGAGCGAGGTGATGGTCACGCGCTCGCGTTCGATCAGCGCGAAGGCGGTCTGCGGGCTCGGATCGGGCGCCACGACGACGGTGCCGCCGACGGCCAGAGTGCCCAGCACGCCGGGGCAGGCGAAGGTGAAGTTGAAGGCGATCGGCAGGACGGCGAGATAGACGGAGTGCTCGTCGAGCCCGCAGATCTCGGCGGCGGCGCGGGCGTTGTAGGCGTAGTCGTCGTGGGTGCGCGGGATGAGTTTGGGCAGGCCGGTGGTGCCGCCGGAGTGCAGCAGCAGCGCCAGGTCGGCGGCGTCGGGATCCTCCTGGCCGGTCGCGACGGGTGCGGCGTCGGTCGTCAGGTCCTCGAAACGTGTGAAGTCGCGATGCGCGCCCGGGTCGCCGACCACCACCACGTGGCGCAGCGTGCCGCTCCCGGCCTGGTCGGTGAGGATGTGGCGCAGCAGCCCACGGTGGTCGAAGCGGGCGTGCCGGTCGGGGATGACGCAGGCCACCGCGCCCGAGATGCGAACCAGGTGGCCGATCTCGGCGCGGCGGTGTCCCGGCATGGCGTGGACGGGCACCGCGCCGAGACGCTGGAGGGCGAACCAGAGCTGGACGAACTCCGCGCAGTTGGGCAGCTGGACCACGACGCGGTCGCCTTTGCGCAGGCCCAGCCGCCGCAGTCCGTGCGCGAGCCGGTTCGCCTCGGCGTCCAGGTCGGCGTAGGTCCAGCGGCGGTCGCCGTCGACGAGTGCGGTTCGTCGCGGGTGCCGCGCGGCCCACTCACGTAGGTGCGCGCCGAATGTGCGGCCACTCCAGTATCCGGCGCGACGGTAACGCTCCGCGTCGGCGTGCGGCCAGACCGGATGGGTCTGGGGCTGGGTCATGGCGATCCCCTTCTTCGTCTCCCGCTGGGAGTGGCATGTGCCTCGTTCATCTGTTTAAGATGCACAAGCAGAAATGATAATCATTTCTACTATATTGCTCCATCGGCACGTCCTTCCGCTGACGCGACGCCACGGGCAAGCACCACGAACATCCGAGAGCCCACACCGGAGGGAAACCCACCCTTGAGTGACGAACACGCCGTCCCAGAACAGACCTCGCCCCCCGCACAGCCGCTTTCGCAGGCACCGGCGTTCGCTCCGGACGACGTACGCGAGGTGGTCGCTCAGGCGCTGGGGATACCGGCGAAGGAGATCGACCAGGAGCGCGACCTGTTCGAGCTCGGTCTCGACTCCCTCACCGTGATGAGACTCGTCGGCCAGTGGCGCCGCCGCGGTATCGCCGTCACCTTCCGGGACCTGGTCCAGGACCCGGTGCTCGGCTCCTGGAGCGCCCTGCTGACGGAGAAGGCGCGGCAGGTCTCCCTCGACACGCCCTCTCCCGCCCTCGTCCCGGATCCCGGTCACGACGAGGAGACGCCGTTCGCGCTGGCGACGATGCAGCACGCCTACTGGATCGGCCGGCAGGACGGCCAGCCGCTGGGCGGCGTCGCCGCCCACTTCTACGTCGAGCTCGACGGCGAGGGAGTGGATCCCGTACGGCTTGATCGGGCGCTGCGCGCTCTGACCGAGCGGCACGGCA
Organism: Streptosporangium sp. G11; assembly: GCF_051192615.1. Taxonomy (NCBI): domain Bacteria; kingdom Bacillati; phylum Actinomycetota; class Actinomycetes; order Streptosporangiales; family Streptosporangiaceae; genus Streptosporangium; species Streptosporangium sp. G11. The sequence continues at coordinate 23,742 of NZ_JBPJUQ010000086.1, read as the reverse complement.
TGTTGCGGGCCCGCTTCGACGACGAGGGCCGTCAGCGCTACGGCACGTCCGGCACCGGTCTGGTCTTCCACGACCTGCGAGAACTGCCCGCCGACGATGCCGCGGACACGCTGGAGACGTTGCGCGAGCGCCACACCCACGGCCGCCTCGACATCGCGGCGGGCGAGGTCTTCCGGGTCTCCCTGTGCCTGCTGCCCGGCGGGCGCACCAGGCTCCAGCTCGACCTGGACATGATGGCCGGTGACGCGCTGAGCCTGCGCGTCCTGCTCACCGATCTGCGCCGGCTGTATGAGCGGCCTGGTGCGTCACTGCCCGCCCTCGGCCTCGGCTACGGCCGCTACCTGGCCGAACACGCCCGGCGTCGCGGCCCGGAGCGTGAGCGGGCCGCCCGGTGGTGGCGCGACCGGCTCCCTGACCTTCCCCGGGCGCCCCGGCTGCCCACGACGGTGGACCCGCTGCGGCCGATGTCGGCGGCCGACTCCGCGCTCACCCACTCCAGACGCCTGCATCACTGGCTGGACCCGGAGGCCAAGGCCGCCCTCCTGGCCCGGGCGCGGCTGCACGGCATCACCCCCGCCGCCGCCCTGGCCACCGCGTTCGCCGAGGTCATCGCCGCCTGGAGCGACACCCACCGCTTCCTGCTCAACCTCCCGCTGTTCGACCGGGAGATGCTCACCCCCGACGTCGCCGACCTCATCGGCGACTTCAGCAGCTCCGTCCTGCTTGACGCGGACATGAGCACCGCCCTGCCCTTCGCCGAACAGGCCCGGCGACTGCAGGAGGGCCTGCAGGCGGGGGTCGCCCACGGCGCGTACGGCGGCGTCGAGGTGCTGCGCGACCTCGCGCGCCTCGAAGGCGCCCCCGTCCTCGCGCCCGTCGTCTACACCAGCGCCATCGGCCTGGGTGAGATCTTCGAGCCGGACGTCCAGGCGACCTTCGGCCGCCCGGTGTGGATCATCTCCCAGGGCCCCCAGGTCTTCCTGGACGCCCAGGTCACCGAACTCGACGGCGGGCTCCTTCTCAACTGGGACGTCCGCGACGGGGTGCTCGCCCCCGGCGTACCGGACGCGGCCTTCGACGCCTACCGCCGCCTGGTCACCGGCCTCCTCACCACTTCAGAGGCCTGGCTGCTGCCCGTCGGGCCGCTGCTGGACGCCGATCGGCTCCCGGTCCGCGCCGTCGCCGCCCTGCCCGCGGCCCCACAGCCCGGCCACGTCCTGCACACCCGCTTCTTCCACCTCGCCGACGAGCGGCCCGGCCGCGTCGCCGTCGTCACGGAGGACGGCGACGTGCTGACGTATGCCGACCTCGCCCTGGTGGCGCGCAAGGTGGCGGCCCTGCTGCGCCGCCACGGCGTGCGGGAGGGCGACACCGTGGCCATCACCCTGCCCAAGGGCGCCGACCAGATCACCGCCGTCCTCGGGGTGCTCGCCGCGGGAGCCGCCTACGCGCCCGTCGGGGTGGAACAGCCCGCCATCCGGCGCGGCCGCATCCACGCCATGGCCGGCGCGGCCGTCGTGCTCACCGACGACGCCCACACCCACCTGTGCGCGGACCTGCCCGGAGTCACCGTGCTGCGCCTGGCCGACGCCGAGGAGCTACCTCCCGGGCCCGTCGCCCACCCCGGAGCCGACAGTGCCGCGTACCTGCTGTTCACCTCCGGCTCGACCGGGATGCCCAAGGGGGTGGAGGTCTCCCACCGCGCCATCGTCAACACCATCGACGCGATGGGGGACCAGTTCGGCGTCGGTCCCGGCGACCGCACGCTGGCGATCTCCGCCCTCGACTTCGACCTCGCCACCTACGACATCTTCGCCCCGCTGTCGGTCGGCGGGCAGGTAGTCGTCGTCGGCCAGGAGCACCGGCGCGACGCCCACCACTGGGCACACCTCGTCCGCGAGCACGACGTCAGCATCATCCAGTGCGTGCCCGCGCTGCTGGACCTGCTCATGGCGGCGGGCCAGGACACCGGACTCGGCGACGCGCTGCGCCTGGTCCTGCTCGGCGGCGACTGGGTCGGGCTCGACCAGCCCGCCCGGCTGCGCGCCCTCGTCCCCGGCTGCCGTTTCGTGGCTCTGGGCGGCATGACCGAGGCCGCCGTGCACTCCACCGTCTTCGAGGTCGACGAGGTCGATCCCTCGTGGAAGTCCATCCCCTACGGCGTGCCGCTGCGCAACATGCGGGCCCGCGTCGTAGACGGGCGTGGACGTGACTGCCCCGACCAGGTGCCCGGTGAGCTGTGGATCGGCGGCCCGAGTGTCGCCACCGGCTACCGCGGCGATCCCGAGCGCACCGCGTCCCGGTTCGTCGAGTACGACGGCGAGCGCTGGTACCGCAGCGGCGATCTGGCCCGCTACCGGCCGGACGGCGTTCTGGAGTTCCTTGGCCGCGCCGACCACCAGGTGAAGATCGGCGGGCACCGTATCGAACTCGGCGAGGTTGAAGCGGTGCTGGAGGAACATCCGGACGTGCTGCACGCGGTGGCCACCGTGCTGGAGAGCCCGGTCCGCCGCCTCGCAGCGGCCGTGTCGCCCGTGTCGCCCGCGGGCGGCGATTCCCTGGACCCCGACGCCCTGCGGAGCCGGGCGGCCGAACGGCTGCCCGCGTACATGCTTCCCGAGCACGTCCTGGTCATGGACGCGATGCCGCTCACCTCCAACGGCAAACTCGACCGGACGGCCGTGCGGCGCGTCCTGACGGCCTCCGCACGCGAGCACCCCGTGGCGGCCGAACCCCCGTCCGGCCCGGTGGAGAGCGTGGTCGCGGGCGTGTGGGCCGAACTCCTCGGGGTGCGCGACGTGGGCCGCGGCGACGGCTTCTTCGCCCTCGGCGGGGACTCGCTCATCGCGACCCGCATGATTGGCCGGCTGCGCGCCGCCGGCGTCGGCGGGGCCCGCGTGGCCGCGCTCTTCGCCAACCCGGTCCTGCGGGAATTCTGCGCGCTGCTGACACTGGAGCTCGAGGCCCCCGGCCCGGACACCGCGTCGGCCCCCGTCCTTGCGGCCGATCCCGGCCGCGCCCATGAGCCTTTCGCGCTCACCGACGTCCAGGCCGCCTACCACACCGGACGCGACCCCGGTTTCACCCTCGGCGGCGTCGGAACCTGGCACTACAGCGAGTTTGACGGCGCGCAGGTCGACCTGGGACGGCTGGAGCGGGCCTGGCAGACCCTCATCCAGCGGCACGGCATGCTGCGCGCCGTCGTGCGAGACGGCACGCAGCAGGTGCTGGAGAGCGTCGCACCGTATCGTATCGACTGCCGGGAGACCGACGAGGCCGGAGCCGACGAGGCCCTCGCCGCTCTACGCGAGCGGATGTCGCACCAGGTCCGCGACCCCGGCCATTGGCCGCTCTTCGCCGTCGCGGCGGTGCGCTACCCCGACCCTTCGGGATCGGTCCGGACCAGGCTCGCCGTCGGCCTGGACTATCTCGTCCTGGACGCGTTGTCGATCACCACCCTGTACGCCGAGCTCAACGCCCTGTACGCCGACCCCGACACCTCGCTCCCGGCGGTCGAACTGTCGTTTCGCGACTACCTCACCGGGCTTGCGGCCGACCCCCGCTCCACCGAACGGGCCCGCGCCCACTGGCAGGCGCGGCTGGAGGAGCTGCCGCCCGTCCCCGCGCTGCCCCTGGACCGGAATCCGGCGCTGCTCGAGACGCCCCGGTTCACCCGCAGGCAGCTGCGCCTGGACGCCGCCGCCTGGCACGCCGTCAAGGGGCGCGCCGCCCGGCACGGCCTGACGCCGTCCACCGTGCTGCTCGCCGCCTACGGGGAGGTCCTGGCGACCTGGAGCGGAACCGACGCCCTCACCCTCACCCTGACCCTGTTCAACCGGCGCGAGGTGCACCCGCACGTCCACCGCGTCCTGGGCGACTTCACCTCCCTGTCCCTGGCCGCCTACCGCCGATCCGGCGACGGCTGGCTGTCTGCCGCCGCCGCGCTGCAGCGGCGGCAGGCCGAGGACCTCGACCACCAGGACGTGCCGATCGCCTGGCTGCTGCGGGAGTTCGCCCGCCGTGCCGGCACCCTCGACGCCGCCGCGCCGGTGGTGTTCACCAGCGCGCTCGGCGTCGGCGACGCCGGACTGTCCGACCCGGCCTCCGGCTTCCCGCCCAAGGTGTGGGGAATCTCCCAATCCCCCCAGGTCATCCTGGACAACCAGGTCACCGAGGAATCCGGCGAACTGGTCGTCACCTGGGACGCGGTGGAGGAACTGTTCAGCGACGGCGTGCTCGACGCCATGTTCGACGCCCACACCCGGCTGATCCACCACCTGGCCGACGGCGACTGGAGCGCACCGATCCCGGACCTGCTGCCCGCCGCGCAGCGGCGGCGGCGTGCGGAGGTGGCGTTGGAGGAGGAGGGCGACCCGGTCACACCCCGGCCGCTGCACGAGGCGTTCTTCGAACGCGCCGCCGCCGAACCGGACCGGACGGCACTGGTCACCTCCGAGGGCGGCACCACCAGCTACGGCGCGCTCGCCGACGAGGCACTGCGCACCGCCGCCGCCCTGCTGGAGCGCGGCGTGCGGGCAGGTGACCTCGTCGCGGTCAGCCTGCCCAAGGGGCCCGAGCAGATCACGGCCGTGCTGGGCGTCCTGGCCGCGGGCGCGGCCTATGTCCCGGTCGGCCTGGACCAGCCCGCCGGCCGCCGCGACCGGATACGGGCGGTCGCGGGAATCGGCCTGACCCTCGGCGAGCGGCCCGAACCGCCGCGGACCGGCGCGCCAGAGGAGATCGGGGCGCACCGGGTGATGTCCCTTCGGGAGGCGCTGAACCATGAACCGCTGGAGCGGCCACGTCACGTACCGGTCGAGGCACTCGCCTACGTGATCTTCACGTCCGGGTCGACGGGTGAGCCCAAGGGGGTGAAGATCTCCCACGCCGCGGCCTGGAACACCGTCGCCGACATCGGAGCGCGCCACGACATCGGTCCCGGCGACCGCGTGTTCGCCCTGTCCGCGCTGGACTTCGACCTGTCGGTCTACGACATCTTCGGCCTGCTGTCGGCCGGAGGATCACTGCTGCTGCCCACCGACGAGCTGCGACACGAACCCCGGCGGTGGCCAGAGCTCGTGCACCGCCACGACGTGACGGTGTGGAACACCGTGCCTGCGCTCCTGGACCTCCTCCTGGACGCCCAGGAGCACGCGGTAACGGACACCGGGGCACTACGGGGGCTGCGCGTCGCGCTGATCTCCGGCGACTGGATCGGCCTGGACCTGCCGGGCCGGCTGCGGGCCCTCAGCACGCGGCCCTGCCGGTTCGTCGCCATGGGAGGCGCCACCGAGGCGTCGGTGTGGTCCAACACCCTCACCGTCGAGAAGGTGGACCCCGGCTGGGCGTCCATCCCCTACGGACGCCCGCTGACCGGACAGCGCTACCGCGTCGTCGACGACTTCGGCCGCGACTGCCCCGACTGGACACCCGGCGAACTGTGGATCGGCGGCGCCGGGCTGGCCATGGGATACCTGGGCGATCCGCGCCGCACCGCGGAGAAGTTCCCCACCCACGACGGGCAGCGCTGGTACCGCACCGGCGACCTTGGCCGCTACCGCTCGGACGGACTCCTGGAGTTCCTCGGCCGGCTGGACACCCAGCTGAAGATCGCCGGACATCGCATCGAGGCCGGCGAGGTCGAGGCGGCCATCGAAGCCCACCCGGACATCTCGCGGGCCGCCGTGGTGGCCGCGGGCGAGCGCACCGCCCGGCGGCTGGTCGCCTTCGCCGTTCCCCGCGAGCTCCCGGCCGCTCCCCCCGCCGACCACGAGATATCCGGACCGGACGCGACCCGGCTCCTGAACCGGCTCCACGGCTGGCTCGGCGAGCGTCTGGCCGCCTACGCCGTCCCCTCCCGGATTCTGCTGCTCGCCGCGCTGCCACTGACCGCCAACGGCAAGGTCGACCGCGCCGCGCTGGCCCTGCTGGCCGCCCGGGACACCTCCTCGGCCGGCGCCGAGCCGCCCCAAGGGGAGGTGGAGAGCGCCCTCGCCGAACTGTGGGAGGCCCAGCTGCCCGGCTCGGCGGCAGATCGCAACGCCGACTTCTTCACCGTCGGCGGGGACAGCCTGTCCGCGATCCGCCTGGTGTCGGCGATCGAACGCCGTTTCGGAACCGGTATCACGATCCGCACTCTTCTGGCCGCACCGACCATCGCCGCCCTCGCCGCGAAGATCACCGCAACGGTCGCCGGCGCGACCGACATCGAAATCGGAGAACTGTGAACATCACCGAGCTGCTGGCCGGATACGCACGTGACGGCGTGGTCCTGTGGGCTCAGGACGGGCAACTGCGCTTCCGGGCGCCCAAGGGCTTTCTCACCGACGAGCGGCGCGCCGAGCTGCGCGCCCACAAGGACGCGATCCTGCGGCACCTGGCCGAGTCGCAGGAGAGCCGCACCCTGCACCACGACGAGGAAGGCCGCCACGACCCCTTCCCCCTGACGGGCATCCAGGCCGCCTACCTGATCGGCCGGGTCGACGCCTACGCCTACGGCGGTGTCGCCTGCCACGCCTACGTCGAGCTGGAGTACGCCGAACTCGACACCGACCGCGTCGCCGCCGCCTGGCAGAGCCTGATCGAACGACACGACATGCTGCGTGCGGTCGTCCACACCGACGGATACCAGCGGGTGCTGCCGAAGACCCCCGAGCTGCGCGTCAGCGTCACCGACACCGACACCGCCGACGCGGCGCAGGCCAACGCCGCCCTGAACGCCGCCCTGGACGACGCCCGCGCCAGGATGTCGTTGCGCCGCGGGCTCACCGACCGCTGGCCGCTGTTCGACGTGCACATCACCCGGGCCCCCGGGCGGGCCGTGCTGCACCTGTCGTTCGACATGCTCACCGTCGACCACGCCAGCCTGCGCATCCTGCTGGCCGAGTTCCACCACCTGTACCGCGACGGCGCCGGCGCACCGGCCCCGCTCGGCATCACCTTTCGGGACTACGTTCTGGCCCGGCGGGCTCTGACGGAAACCCCCGCCTACTCCCGGGACCGGGAGTACTGGACGGCGCGGTTGGAGGAGCTGCCGCCCCCGCCGGAACTGCCGACCACCGAACCCTGGGCCGCCACCGAACACCCCGATAACGGTGACGTCCGGTTCCGCCGCCTGGAGCGGCCGCTGTCGGCGCAGGCCGGGCGGCGCCTGAGCGAGCGCGCCAAACAGCGTGGGCTGACCGTCTCGACGGTGTTGCTCACCGCGTACGCCGAGATCGTCGGCCGCTGGTCGCGCACCGCGCGCTTCACCCTCAACGTGCCGACCGTGGACCGTCCGGCACTGCACCAGGACATCGGCCGTCTCGTCGGCGACTTCACCTCGGTGGAGCTGCTCGCCGTGGACCTGACCGCATCGGCCTCCTTCACCGAGCGGGTCCGGGAGATCGGCGTCCAGTTGCTGGAAGACCTGGAACACCCGCTGTTCACCGGCTCGGAGGTGCTGGCCGAGCTGTCGCGCCGAGCCGGTGCCCCCGTGCTGATGCCGGTCGTCTTCACCAGCGCCCTGGGCGGCGCCGGGGCGCCGGACGGCATCCCGCCGGAGGTCTCCTACGCGCTCACCCAGACCCCGCAGGTGTGGCTGGACTGCCAGGTCATGGAGCGAGGCGAGACACTGGTCCTGTCCTGGGACATCCGCGAGGGCGCCCTGCCCGACGGCGTCGCCGAGGACATGTTCGGCGCCTACGTCGCGCTGGTCGAACTGCTGGCGGCCGAAGGCGCCGAGGCCGAGGACGCCTGGGAGCGGCCGGCCCGCGTCGAACTGCCCGCGGCTCAGGCGGCCCGCCGGGCCGAGGTCAACGCGACGCAGGGCCCGTTGCCGGACGCGCTGCTTCACGAGCCGGTCCTGGCCCGCGCCCTGGCCGCCCCCGAGGCGGTCGCGGTGCGCTCCTCCGAGCGCACCCTGACCTACCGTCAGCTGCTCGGGCGGGCGACGCGGGTGGCCGACCTGCTGGTCGGGGCCGGGCTCCGCCCGGCCGAACCGGTGGCCGTCTGGATGGACAAGGGCTGGGAGCAGGTCGTCGCCGTGCTGGGCACGCTGCTGGCCGGCGGCGCCTACCTGCCCGTCGACACCGCGCAGCCTCCGGCCCGCCGCGATGCGATCCTCGCCGACGCCGCCGTCCGGACCGTGCTGACCCAGTCCTGGCTGGCGGAGGTCGACGATCTACCCGACGACGTGTCGGCCGTCGTGGTGGACCACCTGCCCGAGGGTGCCGAGGGCGACGCCCCCGGCACCGCCCCGGCGCGCCGTGCCGCCCCCGACGATCTGGCCTACGTCATCTACACCTCCGGCTCCACCGGCACGCCCAAGGGGGTGATGATCAGTCACCGAGCCGCTCTCAACACGGTCCAGGACATCAACCACCGCTACGCCGTCACCGACGGCGACCGCGTCCTCGGCATCGCCTCGCTGGGCTTCGACCTGTCGGTCTACGACATCTTCGGCCCGCTGTCGGCGGGCGGCGTGCTGGTGCTGCCCGAGGCCGGGCGCCGCGGCGACCCCTCGCACTGGGCCGACCTCATCTCCAGTCACGACGTCACGGTGTGGAACTCGGTGCCCGGCCAGTTGCAGATGCTCTGCGACTGGCTGCGCTCGGAACCTCCCGGCCAGGACGACACACTGCGCCTGGCGCTGCTGTCCGGCGACTGGATCCCGGTCACCCTGCCTGACGAGGCGCGGACGATCCTGCCCGGTCTAGAGGTCATCTCCCTGGGAGGCGCCACCGAGGGCTCCATCTGGTCGATCGCGCATCCGGTCGGCGCGGTGGACACCGCCCGTCCCAGCATCCCCTACGGCCGCCCGCTGACCAACCAGCGTTTCGCCGTGCTCGACCACGCCCTGCGGCCCCGGCCCGACTGGGTCGCCGGTGAGCTGTACATCGGCGGAGCCGGAGTGGCCATGGGCTACTTCGGCGACCAGGCCCGCACCGCGGAGCGTTTCATCACCGATCCGGCCACGGGTGAGCGGATCTACCGCACCGGCGACCTGGGCCGTTACCTGCCCGATGGCAACATCGAGTTCCTCGGCCGCGAGGACGCCCAGGTGAAGATCCGCGGCTACCGGGTGGAACTCGCCGAGATCGAGGCCGCCCTACAGGCCCACCCCTCGGTCGGCGTGGGGGCGGTCCTGGTCGACGACTCCGCCTCGGGCGGGCGCCGCCTGGCCGCGTTCGTCGAAACCGCGCACCACGGCTCCGACGAGCCCGCACCCCCATCCGCGGTCCGCGCGCGCCAGGCCGCGGCGCACGCCGTAGACGAGGCCTCCGCGCGGATCGACACCGAACGGCTGACCGCCTTCCTCGACACGCTCGACGAGGTCGCGCTCTCGGTGATGAGCCGGGTGCTCACCGGCGCCGGCCTGTTCGCCGGTAGCGCCGGGCACACCGCCGAGGAGATCTGCGCCGCGCTGCGATCCACCCCGCGTCACCGCCATGTCCTACGCCGGTGGCTGCGCGCGCTCACCAGCCGGGGCCGGCTGTCGTACGACGAGGCCACCGCGACCTTCGGCGGGCTGCGCCCGGCCTCCGCGGCGGACCTGGAGCACGCCTGGCAGCGCGCCACCGCACTGGAGCGGGAGGTCGGCTGGAGCAGCGAACTGCTCGGGGTCATGCGCACCTGCGCCGACCGGCTGCCCGAACTCATCTCCGGCGACCTCGACATCCGCGCGCTGCTCTTTCCCGGCGCGAGCGTGGAGGCGGCCGACGCCGCCTACCGCGACAACCTGGCCATCCGCCACCTCAACCAGGCCCTCGTGGCCGCCGTGCGGGAGATCGCCGCCGGCCACGCGGGCGAGGAGCGGCTGCGCGTGCTGGAGGTCGGCGGCGGCGTCGGCGGCACGACCGGCGAACTGGTGCCGGTCCTGGCCGAATACGGCGTGGACTACGTGTTCAGCGACCCGTCGGCGTTCTTCCTCAACGAGGCGCGCGAGCGCTTCGCCGACCACCCCTGGGTGCGCCACGAACGCCTCGACGTGGACGACGACCTCCGCGAGCAGGGATTTCTCCCCAACTCCTTCGACGTCGTGGTGTGCGCCAACACCCTGCACGCCGCCTGCGACACCGAGGCCGCGCTCGCCCGGCTTCGTGAGCTGCTGGTGCCCGGAGGCCACCTGGTGTTCGTGGAGAACACCCGCGACGACCACTACCCGCTGCTGGTGTCCATGGAGTTCCTGGAGGTCGCCGGGCGCACCTGGACCGACCACAGGGCGCACAACGGGCAGTCCTTCCTCACCCGGCCGCAGTGGCTGGACCTGCTGGACCGGCACGGAGCGGTGGACGTCGTCTCGCTCCCGGAACCGGGCGACCCGCTGGCCGCCACCGGCCAGGAACTCTTCCTCGCCCGCCTGAAGGCCGACCGCACCCACGTCACGGCGGGCGAGCTGACGCGCGGCGTGTCCACCCGGCTGCCCGAGTACATGGTTCCGTCGCTGTGGCAGATCGTCGACGCCCTGCCCCGCACGGCCAACGGCAAGACCGACCGCAACCAATTGCGCTCCTGGCTGCCCCGCGAGGGCACGCAGGCGGCTCCGACCGCCGACGAGCGGCCCATGGACGAACTGGAAAGCAGGCTCGCCGAGTTGTGGGCGCAGCTGCTGGCCGTGGAGCACGTCGGCCGCACCGACGACTTCTTCGCCCTGGGCGGGGACTCCCTGCTCGTGGCCCGCATGGTCGGCCGGCTGCGGGAGCGAATCCCGCAGGCCGCCGAACTGGAGTGGGAGGTCGTGCTGCGGCACATGCTGCGGCGCCCGACAGTGGCCGGTCTCGCCGCCTTCCTGCGCGGCCTCACCGGTGAGCCGTCGGCCGACCGGCCCGACACGCCGGTCGATCCCGTCATCCACCTGCACGGCGCCCGTTCGGCGGACGAGCCCGTCACCGTCCTCGTCCACGCCGGAACCGGGACGATCATGCCGTACCGGGCGCTGGTCACCGAGATCAGGCGGCGTTCCCCCGGAGTCGCCGACGTCGTGGGCCTGGAGGTTCCCGGCCTCGACCGCTATCTGGCCGCCTCGCCTGAGGGGCTCATCGAGCAGCTCGCGGCCGACTACGCCAGCGCGCTGACCGCGGGTGGCGAGGAGCGCTTCCACGTCGTGGGGTACTGCCTGGGCGGCCTGATCGCCACCGAGGTGGCCCGCAACCTGGCCGAGTCCGGCGCCCGGGTGGAGAGCCTGACGGTCATCAGCAGCCACAGCCCGAGGTTCCGCCTCGACGACGAACTGCTGTCGGAGTACTCCTTCGCCGTGATGATGGGCATCGACCCGGCCGACCTCGGCTTCCCCGACGACCAGTACCGGGTGGCGGCCGCCACCGACGCCGTGCTGGCCGGCAGTCCCGGCGTCCTGCCCGACGGCGGGCTCGCCGCCCTCACCGGCGAGTACGCCGACGTCGCCACCTGCTTCCGCGACCTCGCCACCGTACCCCGCGCCACGCGCATCGCCCGGATGTGCGAGGCGGTACCCGCCTCGGCCGGCAGCTACGAACCGGACCACATGACCCGGCTGTTCTCCGCCTACCGCCAAAGCGTCTTCGCCATCACCCGCTACAGCGCCGAACCCTACGCCGGCGACATCACCTTCCTGCGGCACGACGGCGCCTACCCCTTCCCCGGCAGCAAGGCCGCCGTCACCGAGTACTGGCAGGAGCTCACCCTGGGCGATCTGGAGATCATCGACATCGGCGGCGACCATTTCAGCTGCCTGTCGGTCGAGCACGCCCCCGCGGTGCTGAAGATCCTCGCCGAGCTGACCGACGGCGCGGTGACCCGATGAGCGACACGCCCATCATCGGGGTGCTGGGCGCCTCCGGCGCGGTGGGACGGGCAGCGGTCCGCGAGCTGCGCGACCTCGGCCACGGCGCGCTGCGCCTGGGCGGGCGCCGGACGGACGCGCTGCGGGCCGTGGCCGCCCAGGAACTCGCCGGGGCCGGTGACATCGTTCGGACCGACGTCGAGGACGCCGCGAGCCTGGCCGCCTTCGTACGAGGATGCGACGTCGTCCTCAACTGCGTCGGCCCGACCTACCGGCTCAGGGCCACCGTGGCCTCGGCCGCACTGGCCGCCGGAGCGCACTGCGTCGACGTGGCCGGCGACGACCCGGCCGCAGAAGACCTGCTCGCTGACGGCGACCCGGCCCGCGAGGGCCGGACCGTGATCCTGTCCGCGGGAGCATTGCCCGGCCTGTCGGCCATCCTGCCGCGCTGGCTCGCCCGCCAGGATCTGGACGAGGTATCGGCGCTGACCGCTCACTGCGGCGGTCTGGAGTCCTGCTCCCCGACCGTGGCCGTCGACCTGATGCTCTCCCTCACCGCGGGCGGCGCGAACGGCGCCGCCTACGGGGAACCGCTGGCCGCCGTCCGCGGCGGGCGCCGAATCTCCCGGGCGCTGCGGGCCGTCGAGGACGCCGAGATCGGCGGCTTTCCCGGCCGGGTGGCCGTGCAGCCCTTCCTCAGCGGCGAGAGCGAACGCCTGGCCACGCGTCTCGGGCTGGATCGGGTGGACTGGTTCAACGTCCACCCCGGCCCGCAGGTACGCGCCCTGCTGAACCTGTTACCGGGCCGCCTCGCCTCAGGAACCGACCTCGGCGAACTCGCCGCCCGGCTGATCCTGGCCGCCGACCTCGACCTGGCCGGGCGCACGCCCTACTACGTGCTCGACTTCCAGCTGACCGGCACCTCGGCCGGCCGGCCCGCGTGGCGCCGGTTGACGGTACGCACCGCCAGCAGCTACCGGCTCACCGCCGCCGTCGGGGCGCTGGCCGTGGACGCGATCTCGCGGGCGAGCGTCCCGCCCGGCGTGCACTTCGCCTGCGACGTGCTCGACCCGGACACCGTCGCCGACCGGCTCCGCGGCGGCGGGGCCGTCGACCGGTTCGAGCTGTCCAGGTCCGCCGAAGAACCGCGCGCCGGCGATCCGGTCGAGGAGGGCGTTCTGTGAATGAGCAAGCTCCGCTGCGGGTGGTCGTCTGCGGCACCAACTTCGGCCGCTTCTACGCCGAAGCCGTCCTGGCCCACCCCGGCTACACCCTGGCCGCGATTCTCAGCCGCGGCTCCGAGGCCTCCCGCGCCTACGCGCGAGGCCTCGGTGTCCCTCACCACACCGAGGTCGACCGGCTGCCGGACGACATCGACGCGGCATGCGTCGTGGTCGGCTCATCGATATCGGGAGGAGAGGGAACCGCGCTGGCCAAGGCCCTGATCGGCCGCGGCGTCCACGTCCTGCAGGAACACCCCGTTCATCTGGACGAGCTGACCGAGTGCTTGAAACTCGCCCGCCGCCACCGCGTGCAGTACCGGCTCAACACGCACTACCCGCACGTCGAGCCGGTGCGCGCGTTCATCCAGGCCGCCCGCAGGCTCACCGCCCGTCAAAAGCCGCTGTTCCTCGACGCCGCCACCCCCGTCCACCTGATGCAACCGATGGTGGACATCCTCGGGCGGGCACTCGGCTCACTGCGCCCCTGGCGGTTCACCGACCCCTTGGCCCTGCCCGCGGAGGTCGGCACGCAGCCGTTTCGCCTCCTGCAGGGAGTCCTCGGCGGGGTGGCGCTGACCGTGCGGGTCCACCACCAGCTCGACCCCGCCGACCGCGACAACCACGCCCTGCACTGGCACCGGGTGTCGCTGGGCACCGAGGGTGGGGTCCTCACGCTGGCCGACACCCACGGGCCGCTGCTGTGGAGCCCACGCCTGCACGTCGACCGGGACGACGGCCGCCGGTTCGTGCTCGACGGGCCGGGCGCCGGCGACCTCGGCCTCACGACGACCTCGGTCGTCGGCGACACCGGGACGTTCCGCGAGGTGTTCGCCGGGTTGTGGCCCCAGGCCGTCGGCCGCGCGCTCGACGGGCTACGGGAGGCCGTGGCCGACGGCGAGGACGTCCTGCGGACGGCGCAGTACGACCTGACGGTGTGCCGTATCTGGTCCGATCTGGCCGCACGGCTCGGGCCGCCGGAAATCATCCGGCCGCCCGCGCCACGCCCCCTTCCTGTCGGCGAGCTGTTCCCCGCCCGGTCGGCCCCGGCCGGAGCACGGGGACCGATCACCGCACCCGGCTCCCCCGCTGGCACCGGATCCGGGCCGCTTCCTCTATCGCAGGCGTCCGGCCCGTCCGGCGCGGCTGGCGCGGTGGAGCTTTCGTACACGCCGTCGGCCGAGTTCTTCGATCTCGTCGCCACCGAGCACGCCGCCGGCGCGAGCGCCCCTGCCGTCGCGCGGGCACTGGCCGGCGCGGACCTCTCGTACGGGCCGGTGCTCGACATCGGGGCCGGTACCGGCCTGCTGACCGAGGCCGTCGCCCGGGCCCGGCCCGACGCGGAGATCCTCGCCTGCGAACCGGCTACCGGCATGCGGGCCGTCCTGACCAGCCGCGTCTTCAGCGACCCGTACCTGCGCCCCAGGGTGACGATCACCGCTGACGCCGCTCCGGAGCTGGAGCTGCCCGACCGCGTCAGCGCCGTCCTGCTGTGCGGTGTGCTCGGCCACCTGGACGCCGGGCAACGCCGGCGGCTGTGGGAGCGCCTGCTGCGACGCCTGTCCCCGAAGGGTGTCGTCATCGTCGAGCTCATGGGGGTGGAAAGCCCCCTGGTCCTTCCCGAGGCCCGGATGGCCACCGCCCGGGCCGGTCGCCACCGCTACGAATGGTGGTTCTCCGGCGCTCCCGACCAGGACGACCCCGCCACGATGCGGCTGCACACCACCTGGCGGGTGTACCGGGACGATGAGGACGTCCCGGTACGCCTGGTGCACGACTCCTACCGGTGGATTCCCTTCGGGCTGCGGCAGGTGGCCGAGGAGTCCGGGCTGCACGCGCGACTGCTGCCCGCCCGGCCAGGGGCGCCACCACTGGCCGAGCTCACCCGGCAGCCGGTCGCGACCTCCCCTGTCCCCTCCCCACGCCCCGTTCTCCCCTGACACCCCTCTCGCCAAGAACGAAGGACCACCGATGAACCCGCCCACGCCTTCCAGCGCGCCCTCCACCGCACCCGCACCCGCTGCGGGCGAGGCCACCCCCGCGCCGGGCGCCACCCGCCCGCGGGACTTCCCCATCCGCCGGGGCTGCCCCTTCTCCGCACCCGAGGAGTACACCCGCCTGCGTACCCTCGAACCCGTCGCCCGGGTCACCCTGCCCACCGGACGCGAGGCCTGGGTGGTCTCCCGCTACGAGGACGTCCGCGAACTCCTCGCCGACCCGCGGATCAGCGCCGACATCCGCCGCCCCAACTTCCCCGCACTCGGCGAGGGCGAGCAGGAGATCGGGGCCCGGCTGCGCCCCTTCATCCGCACCGACGCCCCCGAGCACACCCGCTACCGCCGGATGCTGCTGCCGGAGTTCACCGTCCGCCGGATCCGCGCCATGCGGCCCGCCGTGCAGACCATCGTGGACGGCCTCCTGGACTCCATGCTCGCGCAAGAAGCACCCGTCGACTTCGTCCCCCTCTACGCCAATGCGGTCTCCACCTCCGTGATCTGCGAACTGCTGGGCATCCCTGCAGAAAACCTGGAGTTCTTCCGCGACGTCACCCGCATCTCCGGATCGCGCAACAGCACCGCCGAGCAGGTCGCCGAGGCACTGGGCGGGCTGTTCGCCCTGATCTCCGACCTGGTGGCCCAGCGGCAGGAGCAGCCGGGCGACGACCTGCTGTCCAGGCTTGTCGTCGACCACCTGCAGACCGGCAACATCACCCTGCCCGAACTGCTGTCCACCGTGGGCATCACCATCAACGCCGGACGCGAGACCAGCACGAACATGATCGCTCTGAGCACGCTGCTGCTCCTCCAGCGGCCCGATCTGATGGAGGAACTGCGAGCCGACCCCTCCCTGATGCCGGCCGCCGTCAACGAGTTCCTGCGGGTGATGTCGATCGCCGACTCCATCCCGCTGCGGGTCGCCGCCCAGGACATCGAGATCTCCGGCACGGTGATACCCGCCGACGACGGCGTCATCGCCTTGCTCGCCGGCGCCGACCACGACCCCGAGCAGTTCCCCGACCCCGACAGGGTCGACTTCCGCCGTCCGGACAACCACCACGTCGCCTTCGGCTACGGCGTCCACCAGTGCATCGGCCAGCACCTGGCCCGGCTGGAGCTGGAAGTGGCCCTGGAGACGCTGATCCGCCGCGTGCCGACGCTGCGCCTGGCAGCCCCGGACGAGGAGATCGACTTCAAACACGACTCGGCCACCTTCGGCATCGAGCGGCTGCCGGTGACGTGGTGAGCGCCCATCCGCCCGCCTCGTGGACGGGCACGGCCACCCACCCGGCGCCGCGGCGTCTGGGCCCGTGGATCCGGTGCTGGAGCCCGCGGCCGGCGGCCCGGTTACGGCTGATCTGCCTCCCGCACGCCGGTGGCGGCGCCGGTTTCTACCGCCCCTGGGCGGCCCTGCTGCCGCCGGAGGTCGAGCTGTGGGCCATCCAGTACCCGGGCAGGGAGGACCGTTTCGAAGACCCCCCGGTGGACCGGATGGACGAGCTGGTCACGGCCCTCACCGACGCCCTGATGCCGTTGCTCGACCGTCCCTACGCCCTGTTCGGCCACAGCATGGGCTCGGCCGTCGCCTGGGAGGTGGCCCACGACCTGCGGCGCCGCGAGGCGCTCGGCCCGCGACGGCTGTTCGTGTCCGGCCGCGAGGCCCCGGGCACCGCCACCGTCGGTGAGGTTCACCGGCAGAGCGACGACGTCCTGTGCCGGGAGCTGCGACGGCTCGGCGGCACCAGCGACGAGGTGCTGGCCGATCCCGACCTGCGCCCGGTGGTGCTCGGCTGCGTGCGCAACGACTACCGCCTCATCGAGACCTACCGCCCCATCTCCCGGCCCCCGCTGCGCTGTCCGATCGAGGTGTTCACCGGCGAGGCCGATCCGGAGCTGACCCCGCGAAGCGGTCGCGACCGGGCCGGCGGATGGGCGGATCTCACCACCGCCCGCACCGAGGTCCACACCTTCCCCGGCGACCACTTCTACCTCGCTCCACGACGCCGGGAGGTCGTCACGGCGGTGCTTCGACGTCTGGACCCGTCGCTGGCCATGGGCACCCACCGATGGCCCAGCACCCCCTGACCATCCGGCCGCGCCCGCCCGACCAGGAGAACCTCATGATCGACTACTACTCGCCCTCGGCCGAGTTCTACGAGATGGTCGCCACCCGCCACACCGCCAGCAGCGGACCACCGCTCGCCCGTGTACTGGCCGGCGTCGACGTCTCCCACGGCCCCGTGCTGGAGATCGGCGCCGGCACCGGCCGGATCACCGAGGTCATCGCGGCCGCGCTGCCGCAGGCGGAGATCATCGCCGTCGAGCCCTCCGCCACCATGCGGGCCGTCCTCACCTCCCGGATCGCCCGGGAGGCGGACCTGCGCCGCCGTGTCACCGTCGTCGACGGCTCGGCGCAGGACATCCAACTCCCCGAACGGCTCTCCGCGGTAGTGATCTTCGGCGTGGCCGGGCATCTCACCGCCATCGAACGCCGCGCCCTGTGGCGACGCCTCCGTGACCGGCTACCCATCGGCGGTCTCATCGTCGTCGAGCTGATGGGAGTCTCCGCTCCACGCCTCATCCCGCCGGTGATGTCCCTTCGCGAGACCATCGGCCGCCAGACCTACGAGTGGTGGATCGGCGGCGAGCCCGCCCAGGACGACGCCATGCGATTCACCACCACCTGGAAGGTCCTGCGAGACGGTCGCACTGTCCGCGAGGTCACCGACAGCTACGACTGGCACACCTTCGACGTCGCCCGGCTCGCCCGCGAGGCGGGCATGACAAGCCGCCGCATCACCGAGGCCGGCGGCCAGGCCATCCCCGAAATCGGAGTCCTCGTCAAATGACCCGACCCACCTCACGCCAAGGCTCGCAGCGGCCTGGCGCGCCCGGTCTGCACAGCGTCCTTGACGCCTCCGGCACTCCCGACACACCCGGCGCCTCCCCGGGCCCAGCCCCGTCGGACGCCCCGAGAGTGCCGCCGTTGCGTGGCATCCTGCGCCAGGTCCGGGGCCGCCTCGCCCTGGCCGTCGCCCTGCAGGCCGCCGGCGCGCTGGCCGGAGTCGTCCCCTTCATCGCCGTCGCCCGGATCGCCGTCCACCTCACCGACGGCTCCCCTGCCCTGGGCGACGAGCTCTGGCCGCTGGTCACCCTCGCGTGCCTGTCCGGTCTCGCGGCCCTGCTTCTGGGATCGGCCGCCGGAGTGGTCAGCCATCTCGCCGACAACGACCTGCAACTCGCGCTGCGCCGCCGGCTGGCCGAGCACACCGGCCGGCTGCCGCTGGGATGGATCACCTCCAGGGGCGCGGGAGAGATCAAACGCGCCGTACAGGACGACGTGCACGCTTTGCACACGCTCGTCGCCCACACCCTCCTCGACGTCACCGCCGTCCTCACCGCCCCTGTTCTTGCGCTGGTCTACCTGTTCACGATCGACTGGCGGCTCGCGCTGCTCAGCGTGCTGCCGCTGGCCCTGGGCGCCTACCTGTTCAGCCGCGCCATGACCGGAGCGGCGGCGCAGATGGCCGAGTACGGAGCGGCTCTCGGCCGCATCTCCTCGGCCGCCGTGGAGTTCTCCAACGGCATCGCCGTTCTGAAGACCTTCGGCCGAAGCCGTAAGGTCCACGAACGCTTCCTGGCCGCCACCGACGGCTTCTCCGACTTCTTCACCTCCTGGGTCCGCACCACGCTGGTCACCTCCACCGCGGCCCTGCTCGTCGTCTCCCCGGTCGTCGTCCTGCTCCTGCCGGCCGTGGTGGGAGCCGTGTTCGTCGCCGGCGGATGGATGAGCGCCGCCGACCTCGTACCGTTCATCCTGCTCGGACCGGCCGTCGCCGCTCCCATGGGCGTGGTCGGCCCCCGGATCCAGCAGATCCGGGCCGGCCAGGCCGCCGCCACCCGCATCTCCACACTGCTCGACACCCCGGTCCTGCCACAGAGTGCGACACCCGCCACCCCCGAGGGCTCCCGCATCTCGATGCGTGAGGTGTCCTTCTCCTACGACGGCCGCACCGACGCCCTGAGCGGTATCGACCTCGAATTGGAACCCGGCACCGTCACCGCGCTCGTCGGCCCCTCTGGATCGGGCAAATCCACCCTCGCCTCACTGCTTCTGCGTTTCCATGACGTCACGGCGGGTGCCATCACCATCGGTGGTGCCGACATCCGCGACATACCCGCCGCCGACCTCTACCGCCACGTCGGCTTCGTCCTGCAGGACGTGCGGCTGCTGCGGGCCTCCGTCGCCGACAACATCCGCCTCGGCCGCCCATCCGCCGACGACGACCAGGTCGAACAGGCCGCCCGCGCCGCTCAGATCCACGACCGGATCACCGAACTGCCCGTCGGCTACGCCACCGAGGTCACTACCGGCATCTCCTTCTCCGGTGGCGAACGACAGCGCCTGTCCATCGCCCGCGCCCTGCTCGCCGACGCCCCCGTCCTCGTCCTGGACGAGGCCACCGCGTACGCCGACCCCTACTCCGAAGCACTGATCCAGGACGCGCTGTCCACCCTGGCCGCCGGTCGCACGCTGCTCGTCATCGCCCACCGGCTGGCGACCGTCCGCCACGCCGACCGGATCGTGGTGCTCGACGGCGGGCGGATCGTCGAACAGGGCCGCCACCCGGACCTGCTGGCCGCCGAAGGCCGCTACGCCCGGCTGTGGAGAGCCCAGGAGGCGGCACAGGCCGGCAGCGAAACAGCGCCCGCCCCCACCCCGGCCCTCACGGCATCAACCGTCCACGGCAACCCCGACGCCTCCCCGGAGAGAACCTCGCGATGATCCGTCATCTCTACCGTGTCCTCGGACCCGAGGGATCCGGTTTCCTGAACCGTCTCCTCGTCGTACTGGCGGGCGCCGCCATCCTCCAAGGCCTCGCCTTCACCCTGCTGGTGCCGGTGCTGCGTGCCCTGCTCGGTGAGAGGCCGGGCGAGGTGTGGCCGTGGCTCGCCGCCCTGACCGCCTGCTCACTGGCCTACGCCGCCCTCCAGGCCGTCGCTGTGAGCAGCGGCTTCACCGTCGGCTCCCGGCTCTCGCGGGTGCTGCACCGGCGACTCGCCGACCGCGCCCTCGACCTGCCCATCGGCTGGTTCACCCCCGGGCGGGCCGCCGAACTCAGCCGTCTGGCCGGCCAGAACGTCATCCAGGTGATGAACATGCCGGCGCACCTGCTGCGTCCGCTGACCGGCTCGGTGCTCACCCCGCTCACCATCGTGGCCGCCACCTTCCTCTTCGACGGCCGGGTCGCGCTCGTGCTGCTGCTGTGCGCGCCGGTGCTGCTGGCGGCCCACCTGTGGAGCACCTCGGTGATGAGCAGGCTGGATCGGGGGCGCGACGGAGCGATCGGCGAATCGGCCGACCGCGTCCTGGAGTTCGCGCAGAACCAGCCGGTCCTGCGCGCCTTCGGCCGGACCGTCGACGGCTACGGGGCACTCGACGACGCCCTGGTGGCGGAGTCGCGTGCCGATCGCCGGCTGATTCACCGCGGCATGCCGGGCCTGGTCTCCTTCGCCTTCGCCACCCGCACGGTCTTCGCCCTCCTGCTGGCCTTGGGAGTCTCCTGGACTCTGGGCGGCTCCATGGACGTGCCGACCCTGCTGGCCCTGCTGGTGCTCGTCGGCCGACTCACCGACAGCCTGTCCAGCGCGGCCGACCTGGGCGCCGGGATGCGGATCGCCCGCAACAGCCTGGAGCGGCTGGACGCCGTACTCGGCCGCCAACCGTTCCCGCAGCCGGCCGAGCCCCGGCTGCCGGACGGAGCCGACGTGGAGTTCGACGCGGTTCGCTTCGGCTACCGGAACGACACCGCGGGTGACTCCACCTCCCCTACCGATCCGGAAGCCGAGTTGCTCTGCGACGTGAGCTTCCGCATCCCCGAGCGCAGCATGACCGCTCTCATCGGGCCCTCCGGCGCCGGCAAGACCACCGTCGCCCGGCTGCTGGCCCGCTTCTGGGACACCACCGGCGGCGCGGTCCGCATCGGAGGGGTCGACGTCCGTGACATCGCCCCCGAGGACCTGGCCGCGACCGTCTCTATCGTCTTCCAGGATGTCTACCTCTTCGAGGGCACGATCGAGGACAACGTCCGCGTCGGTGATCCGGACGCCGGTGAGGAGAAACTGCGCCGCGCCGCGGTCATGGCCGGGCTGGACCGGGTGGTGGAGGAGATGCCCGACGGCTGGGCCACCCGGGTCGGCGAGGGCGGCACCGCCCTGTCCGGCGGACAGCGTCAGCGGGTCTCCATCGCCCGCGCCCTGCTCAAGGACGCGCCGATTCTCATCCTGGACGAGGCGACCGCCGCGCTCGACCAGGAGAACGAGGCCGTGCTGACGTCCACGGTCCAGGCCCTGGCCGCCGAGAAGACACTGCTCGTCATCACCCACCGCCTCAGTACCGTGCTCGCCGCCGACCAGGTCCTCGTCATGGAGAACGGGCGGATCACCGAACGCGGCACGCACCCCCACCTCGCCGCCGCCGGCGGCACCTACGCCGACTTCTGGCGACAGCGCACCAACGCGGACGGCTGGCGGCTGGAGGTGGCCCCGCGACCTCAGCGGCCCCGATCGGCACGTCCACCGAAGCACGAGAACACCGCACGGCAAGGAGCACCACGATGACCGCCAGGCGATCCGAACCGTGGGCCGACTGGGCACGAGCCGTACCCGGCCTCGAATGCGCGGCCCTGTTCGACGCCCCGGACGACCCGGCCCGCGCGGCCGTTCGCCTGGCCAGGGCCGGCCTCGGCGAGCAGTACGCCCTCTACGAGCACGCCGGGGTCTGGTATTTCGCGGCGGGTTCCGCCGTCACGCTCACCGCGGACGCGACCGAGGTCGTCGCCCATGCCGACGGGCGCACGTGGACCACGGCCACCGAAGGCCGGCCACTGGACAGGATCGCCGAAGCGCTCACGGCACTCGGGAGCAACGGTGAGGCAACCCGGCACCTGTACGGATGGGCCACCTTCGAACTCGCCCACCTGTTGCACGGCGACCCCGCCGCCGCGGGAACGCAGCCACTCCTGTCGTTCCTGGTTCCCTGCGTGGAGGTGGCCCTCAGGCCGGGCAAGGCCGACCTGCGAGCCGTCGACGAGGCCTGGGCCGCGAAGGTCACGGCCCTGCTCCAGAGCCCGGACGATCTCGTCGCGGCCGATGCGGCGATGACCTCACCGGCCGCGACGGATGCCGAACGCCTCATCGCCTCCGGCGCGTCCGCCTACCGCCACGCCGTCGCCCGCAGCGTCGCCGACATTCAGGCGGGCCTCCTGGAAAAAGCCGTTCTGTCGCGGGTCGTCGTGCTGCCCGAGGGGAACGATCCCGACTTCGCCGCCTCCTACCTCGCCGGGCGCCGGGCCAACACCCCCGCGCGTTCCTTCCTGCTGGACCTCGGCGGCCGGCGAGCCGCCGGTTTCAGCCCGGAGACCGTCGTCGAGGTGGAGGCGAACGGCCGGATCCGCACCCAGCCGCTCGCGGGCACCCGGGCCCTGGGGCCCGACCTCGCCGAGAACGACCGCCTGCGCGAGGAACTCCGTACCGACCCCAAGGAGGTGCACGAGCACGCGATCTCGGTGCGGCTGGCCGCTGAGGAGATGGAGACGATCTGCCGGCCCGGCTCGGTGGTGATCGAGGAGTTCATGACGGTCAAGGCACGCGGCTCGGTACAGCATCTCGCCTCCCGGGTCGCCGGGCGGTTGCGTGAGGATCTCGGCCCCTGGGCGGCGTTCGCGGCGCTTTTCCCGGCGGTCACCGTCACCGGCGTACCCAAAAGCGCCGCCCTCGCGGCTGTGAACCGCCACGAGCCCGAACCTCGAGGGCTCTACGGCGGAGCGGTGTTCCGAGCGGGAACCGACGGCTCACTGGACGCGGCACTGGTCCTGCGTACGCTGTTCGCGCAGGGGGAGCGCACCTGGCTCCGTGCCGGGGCGGGCGTCATGGGGCAATCCACCCCGGAACGCGAATACGAGGAGACGTGCGAGAAGCTACGAAGCGTCGTCCCGCATATGCGGTTCCACCGCACGTGAGGGAGCCACACGCTTCCCGGGTATGGGATTGCTCGTCCAGCTCTCTTGATCAAAGTTTCGCATGGAGAGTCGGGCCGCTCCTGGCTGAGCCGCGTTTCGGGGGTTGGCCCGCTGGTCACAAGGCTCGGAAACGGTGTGTGGGGTCTTACGTCCGGGTGGTCGTCTCACCGACCGTGCCACCGTTAGAAGATCCATGAAATAGGACCGGACTGTCCATCAAGGTCCGATGTGGAACACCGAAGTGATCTGACACGATATGGCGCATGTCTGAGCTTCGAACCGGCCCGCGAGACACGCGGATCGATGACGAGAGCCCGGTTCCCCCTGATTCGTGGGGACGTGAAGGTTCCGCGAATCATGCTTTGCCGTGGGGGTTCGCTCTCGTCGTCGTCCTGTTGGTGGTGGGGCGTTTCGCTCTCGCGCCGCACCTGACGGCGCCCGCGTTGCAGACGTGGGCCACGATCTTCGTGGCGATCTGCGTGCAGGCGCTGCCGTTCCTGGTCTTCGGGGTGGCGCTGTCGGCGGCGATCACGGCGTTCGTCCCGGCGTCGTTCTGGACCAGGGCGCTGCCGAGGCACCCGGCCGCTGCCGTACCGGTCGCCGGGATGGCCGGGGCGGTGCTGCCGGGGTGTGAGTGCGCGTCCGTGCCGGTGGCGTCGGGTCTGATGGCCCGCGGGGTGGCCCCGGCCGCCGCGCTGGCGTTCCTGCTCGCCTCCCCCGCGATCAACCCGATCGTGCTGGTCGCGACCGCCGTCGCCTTCCCC